>NZ_CP101153.1:2578694-2901030 GCF_024298825.1 Haloglomus salinum | reverse complement strand
ACTCGTCGTCGCGCTCGACCAGGTCGATGGCCATCTCGTCCAGCTCGGCGAACCGACCCAGCGGCCCCTCGCCCTCGAACATGTGGGCGGCGTCGTCGAACTGACGGCCCATGGTCTCGAACAGTCGCTCTACCTCACGGAATGGGTTCGGTCGTGAACTCATGGTACGCGAGGAACATGGGGCTCGAAGCGCAATAGCTCCTATACTGATTCTCAGCCCGTGGGATGGACCACCTGGGTTGGTGGTTCCTGGCCTCGACCTCTCGCTGGGGGTGACAGAATGGGCTGGGGTCCCCCCGAAGATTATTTGCACGGTGGCTCGGTAATCGATTAAAATCCGGGATTACTGGTGTGTGGCCGAGATATGTCGATAATACGATGTACCGATGGCCTGTCGTGGTCCGCCGGCCCTCGCGTCACATGAACATCCGGTTCGCCGGGTAGTCCTGCCCCTCCGTCGTGTTCTCGGATTCCTGCATGGCCTGCATCCGCTCGGCGAGTTCGGTGAAGTACCGCTCCATCTCCTGGGCGCGCTCGCGGAGCTCGCCCTCGTCGACCTCGATGCCACAGACGGGTTCGAGCGCATCGAGCAGCCGGACGGCCGCGTCGAGATCCGGCCCGGGCGGGTGGGTCGGTGTGACCAGCACGCCCGTCGCGGGCGCCTCGTCGTCCAGCGCCCGGACGAGGAGTTCCCCGATGACGCCGTCGAAGAAGCCGCCCGCGAGCGGTTCGACGTCCGGCCCGCCCTCGGCGGGGAAATGTGCCTCCCGGTAGGCGTCGGTGGCGACGTGGTAGACGAGGTGTTCCTCCTCGCGGTGGGGGAACGGCGTCCCCTGGAGGACGGTCACCTCCTCGATGCCGTGACCGTCGGCCCAGTCGAGCAGGGCGTCCGTCAGCGGGTCCGCCACCCACGCCGGGAGGAACACCTCGCTGATGAGGACCGTCACGTCGGAGTCGGTCGCGCTGTAGAGCCGTATCGGGTGCCGGGGTTCGCCGTTCGTGAACGGCGTGAGGTCCGGGAGGTTCCGAGTCCGGACGTGGCCGATCTGTTCGGTCTCCACGTTGTTGACGAGGTAGTCCGCCGCGGTCAGGCCGGCGACGCCGACGCCGGCCATCCCGACCAGCAGTCGCTCGCCCGGTGGTGTCTCGCTCGTCGACTCGACCGTGAACGATGGGTCCTCTGACATAGCTGACACTTCCACGCCCGTCCGGATAACTACCCCGGCGGGTCCCATGACGTGACAGACTCCGGAACGCGGTGTCGCCGGGCCTACAGCACGAAGAACGACGGGAAGTACAGTAACAGACAGACGACCGCTGTCCGCCGGTCGATGCCCTCGCGCCAGTAGAACAGGCCCAGCACGACGATGGAGACGCCGAGCATGTAGGTCAGCGAGAGCTGGAGGGCGGCGGCGTCGACGGTGATGTCGAACAGGAGCGCGCCGATGCCCAGCGAGAAGACGGGGTCGGTGATGTTGCTCCCGAGGATGGCGCCGACGGAGATGCCCCCGCGCCCCTCGTGGGCGGCGATGCCGGCGACGACGATCTCGGGCAGGGTCGTCCCGAGGCCCGTGAGGAGGCCGACGACGTACTCCGGAATCCCCACGAGGCGGGCGAGCGCGACCCCGTTGGTGACCATCAGTTGCCCACCGACCACGACGAACACCAGCCCGACGACGATGACCGCGACCGACCGGGCTGGTGGCTCCGTGGGCTCGATGACCTCCTCGGTTATCTCCTCGCCGCCTTCGTTCGTGTAGAGGGTGTAGATGAACTGGACGTACGCGAGCATCATCAGGAATCCCTCGGAGCGGCCGATGACGCCGTCGTCGAGGGTCAGTATCATGATGATCATCGCGAGAATCATCGCGGAGCCGTAGGTCAGCACGTTCCGGCGCTCGGCGACGAACGGGGCGATGAACGCGACGATGGCGATGGCCAGCGTAATCTGGGCCGTCTCGGAGCCGACGATGTTGCCGACCACGAGGTCGCCCGCGCCGTAGTAGGCCGCGTAGATGGAGGTGACCATCTCCGGGACCGACGTGCCGATGGAGATGAGCGTGACGCCGATGAAGAAGGGAGAGACGCCGTAGTAGAGCGCGAGGTCGGCGGCGGCGGTCACGGCGCGGTCCGCGCCGGCGATGAGTGCCGCCAGCCCGACGAGGAACAGCGCGGCTTCGACCAGCATCTACCGGCGCGTCTCGGCCCCCCGCCGTAACCGTTCCCCCGCTCAGGCGACCCCACCGAGCAGGTTCCCGACCGCGTAGGCGACGGCGGCGGCCGCCATCCCGACGACGAACATCTCGATACCGTTCTTCATCCAGTGCCGGTCGGTCACCAGACTCCGGCTCGCCCCGACGCCGAAGAAGGCGACCCCGGTGAACGCGATGGAGTAGCCGAACAGCGGCGCGAGTTCGAACACGTACGGCAGCAGCGGCGCCCACCCCGCCACGACGAACGCGAGGAACGTCACCCCGGCCGTCCGCGCGGGGGACTTCCCGTCGTCGTGGGACTGGCTGGTATCCGTCGCGCCCGCGTCCTGCGACTCGCGGTAGTCGATCGCCGACCGCCGGCTCAGGTAGTTGCTCATGCCCATCGAGAACCCGTCGGCGAACAGGTTCGCCACGCCCAGGATGAGCACGATGGAGGGGTTCAGGGCCGCGCCCGCGACCCCAGAGACGACCGCGAAGGTGGTGACGATGCCGTCGTTCGCGCCGTAGATGACCTCCGCGAGGTAGCGGCCCGAGGACTGTACCTCGTCACCCAGCAGCTCTGCGAGCATACGCGTGACCGCGCCGAGGAGCGACAAAGTACCGTCGTTCCCGGCGCTGGAGCGGTGCCTGGGCGGACGCACTGCGGCAGGGGGAACGGTTTCGTAGCCGGGGAGCCATCCTCGTACCATGGCCGAGCACGCCCTCGTCCCGTTCGACGGGTCCCCGCTCGCCGAGCGCGCGCTCGAGCGAGTTCTCACGACGCACCCGGACGACGAGATAACGGTCCTCTACGTCATCGACCCCGTCTACGCGGTCTACGAGGCCGAGGCGAAGGGGCTGGGCGCCGCCGAGTCGTGGGTCGAACGCGCGACCGAGGAAGCCGAGCAGACACTCGCGCGGGCGGAGGACCTGGCCGTGGCCCACGACATCGCGGTCACGACCACAATCGAACAGGGGAATCCGGCGACCGAGATTCTCGACGTCGTCGACGCCGAGGGCGTCGACCACGTGGTGATGGGGAGTCACGGCCGGAAGGGGGCCTCGCGGCTCCTCCTGGGCAGCGTCGCCGAGCGCGTGATGCGCAATGCCCCCGTTCCGGTCACAATCGTCAGGTGAGAACGTCCGGCCGGCCAGCCGGAATGCCGCGTTCACCTGTGGTACGTCGCACACGGGCATCCACGGGGCGATGAGCGATGGTTCTCACGGGGTGAGACTCAATCCCACTGTTATGCTCGTTCGGCGGCTACACTAGACACTGGACAGTGAGCCACGACTCGTGTCTGGCGCTGTACCAGTGAGACACCATGGCAACCACCATGCGGCCAACGGACGAGCTGAAGGAGTACGAACAGCAGTTCATCGACGAGGCGTGGAACAGCGGCAACTACGACATCGTGATGGAGACGGTCAGCGAGGACTACGTCGGCCACTGGTTCGACCCCGAGGAGGGCGACGTGGACCGCGACGGCCTCGTCGCGTTCATCGACGCCGCCCGGCAGGGCTTCTCGGACTTCCACATGGACACGGAGTTCATGGTCGCCGAGGACGACATGGTCGTCGTCGGCTTCACCGTCGGTGGCACACACGACGGCGAGTTCATGGGTATCCCCCCGACCGGAAAGGAGGGCAGCTCTCCCGGCATCCTCGTCCACAGGTTCGACGATGACGGGAAGGTCGTCGAGGCGTGGGCGGTCTGGGACGCGCTCGGACAGATGCAACAGCTCGGGGTCATTCCCGAGGACTTCACGCTGGCCTCCTTCCTGGAGACCGGCGCGAGCCTCGCGAAACAGGACGTTCTCGAGCTGGCGAAGGGGCGGAAGGACAAGAAGTGATGCGTGTATATCTCTAGATATATTTCATTTTGAGCAGTATTCGCCAGAAGTGTGTTTGTTTACCTGTTGTGTCTGAGGTTGCGGAGTTATTAGGGATTTCCTCATCGTATCCTCATCCGGATGGCGCGACCCGGTCGCCCTCGAACGTCTCGTGGCGGTCGTTCAGGTGGAACTCGACGGTCACACCCTCTGGCGTGAACCCGCCCTGGGCCGTCACGCGAACCAGCAACGTCGAGATGACCCGGTCCTCGGAGTGTGGCGTCCGGTCGTTGAGGCTCGCGACGACGGTGGTGTTCGCTCCGCCTTCCGCGACGTCGGCGACGTCGAAGGCCATCGAGGAGTTGACCCCGGAGACCTGGACGACGGCGAGGTACTGCGAGCCGAAGTCCGTCGCCCGGATGAACGAGTGGGCGTCCGGGGGGAGCCGGCCGACGTCGAAGGCCTCGGTCGCCGCCTCGTCGGTGACGACGGCCGCGTAGAACTCGAGGTCGAGTTCGTCCTGTAGTCCGGGGCCGAAGACGGGCCCGTCGTCGACCTCGTGGAACTCGAACGGCGGGCCGCCCGAGGACGGCGACCACCCACAGCCGGCGAGCGGGAGTGTGAGGAGTCCCATCCCGCCGGCGAGTACCTGTCGTCGACCGAGCCATGGCCGTGCGGGGGTGGGAGACTCTTGATTGGAGGGTGTCGGAGTCATCGAATCAGTTTGTGGGGAGGGGGCCGGCGGGGATGAGCCTCGTGGGGATTGTCGGGGGGCGGGAACTGGACGCGTGCCGGCTAGTCGCGTCGGCGCCGAAGCACCGACGACAGCACGGCGTTCACGACCAGCACCGCGCCGACAGCGACGGCGACGACCTGCCAGCCGGGAAGCCCCAGCCGGACCACGTCGAAGAGATCCGCCAGTGGCGTGTACAGCACCGCCAGGTGGAGCGCCAGCGAGCCCGCAACCGCCGCGAGGAGCCACCGGTTCGACAGGAGCCGCGCTCCGAACCGCCGCCGGATGACCTGGACGAGACCCATCTCCGCCACCACGAGGAAGGTGAACAACAGCGTCTGGGACCGGACGAGCGACCCCGTCGCCGAGAGGGCCTCGAAGAACAGCGCCAGTCCAGCGACCGTCGCGGTCGCGGCGATGGTGAGGACCGAGATGACGACATCGCGGTCGATGACTGAGTGGCCCGGCTCGCGTGGCGGTCGGTCCAGCACGTCCGGGGCCTTCGGGTCGACACCCAGCGCCAGCGCCGGGAGGCCGTCGGTGACGAGGTTTATCCACAGCAACATCACCGGCGTCAGGATGAGCGCCTCGGCCTGGGACGCGAACAGGTCCGGGAACAGCGCGCTCCCGACGAGGACGCCCAGGAAGACGATGAGCACCTCCGCGGTGTTGGCCGAGAGGAGGAGGTTGACGAACTTCTGGATGTTGTCGAAGATGGCCCGGCCCTCGGCCACGGCGTCGCGGATGGTCGCGAAGTTGTCGTCCTGCAGGACCATGTCCGAGGCCTCCTTCGTCACGTCCGTCCCGCGGATGCCCATCGAGATGCCCACGTCGGCGTTGCGGAGGCCGGGGGCGTCGTTGACGCCGTCGCCGGTCATCGCCACGGCGTGGTCGTTCGCCTGGAGCGCTTTCAGCACTCGCACCTTGTGGGTCGGCGCGACTCTGGCGAACACCTCGACGTCCTCGACGACGTCGCGCAGTTCCGCATCGGTGAGGTCGTCCAGCCCCGGGCCCGTCAGTGCGCCCGTCGGGTCGAAGCCGATGGACTCGCCGATGGCGCTCGCGGTGATGGCGTTGTCACCGGTCACCATCACGACCCGGATGCCGGCGTCGCGGCAGTCCGCCACCGCGCCGGCCACCTCCGGCCGTGGCGGGTCGAGCATCCCCTGCAGGCCGAGGAACGTGAGTCCGGTCTCCAGCGTCTCCGCGTCGGCGTCCGGGTCGACGTCGGTCCTGCGGGCGAACCCCAGCACGCGGAGGGCATCCTCGGCGAACGCGTCGACCCGGGTTCGGATGGCCTCGCGCCGCTCGTCGGTCAGGGCGACCGCCTCGCCGTCGACGAGCACCGTGTCGCACCGCTCGAGGATGGCGCCCGGCGCGCCCTTCGTGTAGGCGGTCGGGCCATCGGACTCGTTGCCTGCCGTCGCCTCCTCGCCCTCGACGACGACGGTCATGCGCTGTCGCTCGGAGGAGAACGGCACCTCGCGCAGTCGCTCGACGTCGTCGCGGTCGATGCCGGCCTTCGCCGCCGAGACGACCAGCGCCACCTCGGTCGGGTCACCGAGGAACGCCTCGTCCTCGCCGGCCCGCGCCTGCTCGGCGTTGTTGCAGTACGCCCCGCATCGGAGGACCGGCGCAACCTCGCCGAGTTCGGGCGTCTCGCCGGCACGGAGGAACTCACCCTCCGGTTCCAGTCCCGACCCCGTGACCTCGTACTCGTCGTCGCCGACCCCGAGTCGGGTGACGGTCATCTGCCCCTCGGTGAGCGTGCCGGTCTTGTCCGTGAGGATGGTGTCGACGGAGCCGAGGCTCTCGACGACCGGCAGCCGGCGGACGAGGGCGTTCCGCTCGACCAGCCGCTGTGAGCCCAGCGCCAGCGTCAGCGTCACGACCGCCGGGAGCCCCTCGGGGACGGCCGCGACCGCGAGCGTCACCGCGGTCAGCAGGATGATGATGGGTCCGGTGTCCGTGAACAGGAACTGGACAGCGACGACGAGGCCGATGAGCCCGAGGACGCCCAGCCCGATGCGTCGGCCGAGTTCGTCGACCTCCTGCTGGAAGGGCGTGTCGTCGCGCTCGGCGTCCTGTATCTGCGTGGCGATGGCGCCCACCTCGGTGGCCATCCCCGTCTCGACGACGACCGCGCGCCCGCGCCCCCGGACGGCGGTCGTGTTCATGAACAGGCAGTTGGACCGCTCGGCGAGCGGCGTCTCCGTGGGGAGCGCCCCGGTCGCCTTCGTGGTGGACGTGCTCTCGCCCGTGAGCGCCGACTCCATCGTCTCGAGGTCGGTCGCCTCGAGGAGGCGCGCGTCCGCCGGCACCGCGTCACCCTGGTCGATGACGACCACGTCACCGGGGACGACCTCCGTCGCGGGGACGCGGCGCTTCTCGCCGTCGCGGATGACGGTCGCGTCGGGTGTCGCCATCTCGCGTAACCGGGCCATCGCCTGCTCCGCGCGGTAGTCCTGGACGAAGCCGAAGACGCCGTTGCCGAACAGGATGAGCAAGATGAGCCCCGCGTCGACGTAGTTGGGTTCCTCGCCGGGCAGGAACCCGACCGCCAGCGATAGCAGCGCCGCCAGCACCAGCAGGTAGATGAGGACGTCCTGGAACTGCGCGACGAACAGGCGCAGCGGCGAGACGGACTCGCCCTCGCGGATCTCGTTCGGGCCGTGTGTCTCGAGGCGGCGGGCCGCCTCGTCCGACGAGAGCCCCGTCTCGTCGGCGTCGAGTGCGTCGTAGAGGTCGTCGACGGGCGCGCTGTGCCAGTCATCGGGCGGTGTCAGCGCCGTCCGGTCGTCGCCATCGCTCATCGGCCGGCCTCCGACGTGGTCGCCATCGGCCGGGAAGCGAGTGCAGGCTGCCCGTTCGCGCTCGGACGGCGCATCGTGTGGCTGGGTTGGCCGACACCCGGACGGGGTTTATGCCCTCCGCCGGCTCTCGCCCAGCGAGAACCGGAACCGCAGCGAAGTTGTCCCCCGCCCCAGTCGACCGTGCATATGTCGTCCGAACCGCGTCATCGCTGCCGTCACGGGGGGAGCTGGAGACGTACGCGAGCGGCTGGTGGGCGTGCGCGCGTGGATGCTCGGCGTACGCGCGCAGACGGCGGTGGTGGCACGTGAGCGCGCCCGGGGGCCCGGGCGCGAGCGAGGCCGCCACTCCCTCGCTCAGCCGCGAACTCGGGCTGTTCGAGGTCACGGTGTACGGCGTCGGCCTCATTCTCGGGGCGGGCATCTACGCCATCCTCGGCGAGGCCACCGCCGTCGCCGGCGAGTCCGTTCCGCTCGCGTTCCTCGCGGCCGCCGTCGTCGCCGGCCTCACCGGGCTGAGCTACGCGGAACTCGCCTCACGGTACCCGAAGGGGGAGGGCGACTACGTCTACGTCCGGGAGTCGCTCCGGAGCAAGCGCCTCGCCGAGGTCGTGGCGGTGTTGCGGGTGTTCGTCGGCGCCGTCTCCGCCGCGGCCGTCGCACTCGCGTTCTCGGGGTACCTGACCGCCTTCACCGACGTGCCGCCGGCGCTGACCGCGCTCGCGCTGGTGGTGCTGGCCTCGGCGGTCAACTTCTGGGGCATCGAGCTGTCGGCGAAGCTGAACGTGCTGTTCACGGTCGCCGAGGTCGGCGGGCTCGCGCTGGTCATCTGGCTCGGGCGGAACGCGTGGGGCTCGGTGGCCGTCCTCGACGCACCGTTCGGCGGCTCGGGCATCGTCGCGGCCACGTTCCTCGTCTTCTTCGCCTACCTCGGCTTCGGCTCCATCGTCAACGTCGCCGAGGAGACCCGCGACGCCACCCGGACGGTGCCGCGGGCCATCCTGCTCTCCATCCTCATCACGACGGTGCTGTACGTGCTGGTGGCGTTCTCGGCGGTCGGGCTCGTCGACTGGCGGACGCTCGGCGCGTCGGCGTCGCCGCTCGCGCTGGTCGCGGAGGCCGGGAGCGGGGCGGTCGCCGGCTCCGTCGTCGGGGCCATCGCGCTCACCTCGACCGCGAATACCGTCCTCATCCTGCTCGTGTCGACCTCGCGGCTGCTGTACGGCGTCTCGAAGAGCGAGTACCGCTCGTTCCCGACTGCCTTCTCGCGCATCCACGCCGGCCGGCGGACCCCGTACCTCGCAGTCGCGCTGGTCGGGGGCCTGACGATACCGTTCGTCCTGCTGGGCGACCTGGGCCAGGTGGCGGCGCTGGCGAACGCTGCGCTCCTCGTGGTGTTCGTGATGGTGAACGTGGCGCTCCTGAAGCTTCGATTCGACCGGCCCGACGACCGGTCGGGCTTCACCGCGCCGCTCACCGTCGGGCGGCTCTCGGTCACCGCGCTCGCCGGGCTGGTGACGACCGTCGCGCTGCTGGGGTTCTACCTCACGACGTTCCTCTGAGGGCTGGCCTGGTCGCCCTCTAGTCTACTTAATACGAAATTTGGACGCTAGTATTTCAAATAGTTCAAAAATACATGATGTATGTGGGATGTGCTGCCTGTATCTGTCTAGCCTGTCACTCCTGGATGGACTCGAATATCTCCACGCCCGACGAGGCGCCGATGCGGGTGGCGCCGGCTTCCACCATCTCCACCACCTCCTCGAAGGAGTGGATGCCGCCGGAGGCCTTGACCTCCACGTGCGGGCCTGCCGCCTCGCGCATCGCGCGGACCTCGTCGACGTCACAGCCACCCTCGTAACCGACCGCCGTCTTCACGAAGTCCGCACCGCCCTCGTCGACGAGTTCCGAGGCGTGGCGGATCTCCGCGTCGCTCAGCGTCGGTGACTCGATGATGCACTTGAGCGTGTGCTCGCCGACGGCCTGCTTGACCGCACGGATGTCGTTGACCACGTACTCGAAGTCGCCGTTGGTGAACGCCGTCCGGTTCATCACCATGTCCAGTTCGTCGGCGTGCTGCGTGAGTGCCTCGACCTCGGCGCGTTTCGCCTGCGAGTTCTGGATTCCGTACGGGAAGCCGACGACGACCACCACGTCGGCCTCGTCGCCGAGGACATCGGCGGCAAGTTCGGCGTGGTACGGGACGACGCAGGCGGCGTTGAAGCCGTACTCCAGCACCTCCTCGCAGAGCTCGCGGACCTCCGCCTCCGTCGAGTCCGGCTCGACGTTCGTGTGGTCGATGAGCTCCACCACCCGCTCGGGCTCGGCGCGCAGGGTCTCGGCATCCATGTCGGGGGCGACTCGGCCGAGCGGCTTCCGTGTTTCGGGGACCGTAGCGAGCTACAGGTGCCCCTGCTGCTCGGCGCGACTCCGCTCGGCGGCCCGACGGAGCTGGAACCAGATGACAGCGAGTACGACGAGCGACAGGAACGCCATCGAGAGGATTCCGAGGGCCCGGGCGCCACTCGCGTCCTGCAGCGCGACGCCCGTCGTCAGGAGCACCAGCAGTGCTGCGGCGGAGACTGCGTGGGAGGGCCACTCCATGGGCAGCGGCTGGAGACTAGCCGAGAAGTGCCTTGGGGCGGTCGCGTCAGTCGCTCGGTCGCGTCGGTTGGGCTGACGGCCAGTCGCCACGCCACTCGGTTCGGCTGTTCAGGCCGCCGGGCTGGACCGCTCGCCCGAGGTGCGGGTGGTGACCAGCACGGCGACGAAGCCGCCCAGTCCGCCGAAGGCGACCGGGTAGACGATACCAGCGACGACGAGCGCCCGGAGCGGGCTGGGCGCGATGCCGCCCTGTGTGGCGACGAACAGCGCGAGGACGACAGTCACCAGATAGCCGATACCGACGGTGAGGCCGGCCTGGACGCCGGCTCGCGGTGTCTCGCTCCGGAGGTGGAGGGCGACTGCCGCACCAGCCACCGCGAGGACCAGCGGCGGGATGGCGTAGACGTACGTCACGTCGAGCAGGCTGACGGTGTCGACGAGTTCGCCGCCACCCCACAGTGCGCCGTCGGGACCGAACACCTGCGGCGTCCGGGTGCCGACGAAGTGCCCGTCGAAGAACACCCACAGGACCGCCCGCCAGTCGGGAACGCCGCTCCCGAACGGCCCGGTGACGGTGACGCTCGCGGCGCGGGTGCCGGCCGTCACCCACGTCACGAGATAGCCGACCAGGAAGGCGAGGACACCGGCGAGCGCCCCGGTGCCCAGCACGGCGGTCCGCGTCCGGTTCCCGATTCGCCCCGTCTCGTCGGTGGTGGGAAGGTCGCTCATAGGTGGAGAGAACTGCTCCAGTTGCTTAGCGGATGCTCTGCTTCTCACCCGCCGGGAACCGCTGAACGAGTTCGGGCCGCTACTCCGGCAGTCGCGGCGGCTCGAACACCCGCAGCCCGAAGTAGGAGACGAGGACGGCGCCGAAACCGACCGTGACGAGCGTGAGCTGGACGAGGGCCCCCACCAGCGGGAGTCGGGAGAGCAACTCCATCAGGAGGACGAACCCGGCACCGCCCAGCGCCGCCGCGAGCGTCGGGCGCTCGACCGGGAGGCGCCGGCCGAGCAGGGAGCCGTACACCACGTAGCTGTACGCGACGACGAGGAACTGCCCGAACAGGCCGAGGATGCTCACGGGCAGCAGGACGAGCGTGAAGGCCATGTAGACGAACAGGACGAGCAGCGTCACACCCGCGAGCGACCCGACGACGCCGCTGACGAGCGGATGGCCGGTGACGGTGGCGCCGACGTTGTCGAGCAGTTCGGGGGTCCGTCGAGTCAGCAGCGCGGCCGCCCCCGCGACGACGAGCATCTGGAGCAGGACGAAGCTCACGACCGTGGCGGGCGAGCGCTGCTGAGGCGTGACGTCGACCGTCGTCCGGGAGCCGACGCTGGCACCCTCGGCCACCGTGGTCGTCCCGGAGACGGCCTGGAGTTCGCCCGTGATGGCGCCGCCCTCGGTCACGGAGAGGTTGCCGGCCAGCTGCGTCACGTCGCCCGCGACGCGGCCCTCCACGTCGAGCGTGCCCCCGACGACGAACAGGCGGCCACGGGCGGTCGCGTCCGCGGGCACCGTCACGGTGCCACCGGCGACGACGAACGCGGGCGCGTCCCCGTCGAGGGTTCGGTCGCCCTCGAAGACGATCTCCATCGACGCGGGCTCGGCGCCGCTGGCCGACAGGAGGAGGAAGACGGCGATCAGCAGCGGCAGCACCTCGACGGGATTCATCGAGTCACCTCCTGGGGTTCGGCGCCTCCCTCGGACGCTCGGGCGATTTCGGCCGCCCGCCGGACGTACAGTCCCACGGCGAGCCCGAGCAGGAGGAGCAGCGCGAGCGCGTTGACGAGGTTGAGGTGTGTCAGCAGCGTCACCTCGGCGTGGTCGAGGTAGAGCGCGACGGCCGTGCTGAGGAAGGTCGCGAGCCAGCCGGCCATCCCGATGCCGATGGCGGTGTGGGTGCCCACGGTGTCGACCGTCGAGAGGTCGGGCCAGAGCGCGAAGTTCAGCGTCGTGTAGAAACTCACCGTCAGCGCGTAGAACAGTGGATTGACGATGGACGGGGCGCCGCCCGCGACGCCGGGGAACAGCGCCGCCAGTCGCAGGTCCGACGTGTAGAGGACGTGCGTGAGCGCGAACAGCGCGAATACCGAGAGGAACAGGCCGTTCCGGTCGAAGTTCACGTAGAGGACGCCGGCCATCAGCGCGCCGACGACGTGGACCGCGGCGAGCGCCAGGCGCGGTCCGAGGTCGGGCGACTGCCACGAACTCAGGACGAGCGCCGGCGTGTCGATGATGCGGAGGAAGCCGAGGCTGTCGATGAAGAAGACGCCGAACATCAACAGCATGGGCGACCAGAAGGCGAGACTGCGGGTCGTCACGGGGTCGGGTCGACAGAACCGTCCGGGGCCGAACGCCTCGGCCTGCGTCGCGAGCGCGTCGAGGACGTCCTCGACGGCCGCGACCCGCCCGGAGACGACCACGCCGAGGACGAGGACGCCGGGGAGCATCGCCGCCACCATCACCCGCGCGAACACGTCGATGGACCACGCCAGCGGGACGGCGTTGGCGAGGCCGTACGTCGCGGCCGTGATGATGGCGGCGACGGGGCCGCGGTCGGGGACCGGAATCAGGTCGACCGCGAGGCTGAACGAGACGGGGAAGCCGACGCCCAGCGTGACCGACGCCGCCAGTATCCACGCGCCGAACGCCGGCACGCTTCGGATGAAGGGCGCGGCGACCGTCAGGACGAACTGCACCAGGACGACGGCGAACAGGAGCCGGAGGCGTGTCCGGAGGTCCCGGCTCCAGCCCCGCCGGTCCATCGTCACACCGAACGCGACGGCCACGGCGAACGTGACCAGCGCCAGCCCAGCCATCCACATGGAGACGAGGGTCCGGCTCATCCCGACCAGCCGCGTCCCGAGGTCGATGAGTCCGAGCTGGACGAACGTGATGTTGTAGTAGTAGCCCGCGGTCATCAGCGCGACGAAGAGGGCGTACCCCGCCACCGTCGCCCAGCGTCCCTCGCGGACGAACTCGACGAGCCTCACGGCGTCCCGCCTTCGAGGTGGCGCGGGCGAGGGCAGGTCGCTCCGGCCCGGTGGTCGGTGTCGGTCGTCGCGGACATCAGAACCCCACGACGAGTACGGTCGAGGCGACGAGTAGTGCGACGTGGAAACTGGCGTGGGCCACCATCGCGGCCTCCAGCGACCGGCGCCAGAACAGCCACCCGAACGCGACCCCAGCCACCGCGTTGAGGACCACCGTCCGGACGACGAGCGCCACGCTCGCCTCGTCGGTGGCCAGCAGGGTCGGCAGGTGGCCCAGCCCGAACAGGATGGCCGACCCGACGATGGCTGCCCACACGACCGTATCGGAGGGGCGCTCGCGCCCGTCTCCGACCTGTGCTCCGACTCGCCAGAACAGCCACGCCAGCGGCGCCATCGTACCCCAGCGGAGGAGCAGTTCCTCGGTGATACCGCCGTAGAGGAGCCGGAGTGGGATCGACTCGGCGAGTGCCCGGAGGGTCTCGGCGTCCGAGAGGACCGCCCCCGTGGTGAGGCTGACGAACGGCGAGAACGCGGCCTCGAGGATGGCGACCGCTACGAAGCTCGCCACGCCGAGGCCGATGGCCAGCGGGAGCGACTCGCGGAACGCCGACCACTCTGGTGGCTGACCGGTCGCCCACCGATAGACGTGCGAGTGTAGACCGACGCGGGGAGCGGTCACCACGCCGAGCGTCACGAACACCGCGAGCAGGACCGTGGAGTTGGCTGCCGCGACGACGACCAGGGCCGGGTATGAGAGCCCCTCCAGCCCGGCCGTGCCCTGGAGCGACCGGGCTGCAGTCACTGCCAGCGCGACGACACCGACCATCCCGAGACCGAACAGCGCGGCCCAGCCACGGAGCCGGCTGCCCCCGCTCCCGGCGCCGCTGCCCGTTCGCGTGGTGGCTGCTTCGGTCATCAGACTCCTGCCTCCGGGTCGGGGTCCGAGTCGTCCGCGTCCGACGCGCGCACGGCCGCCCGCTGGTCCGGGATGACATCGAGGTCCGGCTCGATGTCGCCGAGAATCAGCAGCGAGTAGTAGCGCAGATACGTCACCACGGGGACCTGCGCCAGCGCGACGGCAGTGAGGACCGCCAGCGCGAACAGGAGCCCGACGACGGCGAACACGGCGATGCCGGCCGGCGGGACGACGAGGAAGACGCCGAAGCCGATGGCGAACAGGATGCCGAACGGGATGAGGAGGACGAGGGCTGCCAGCAGGACGGCGATGCCGACGAGGACGCCGCCGGTCGCCGAGAGGAGGAAGCCGACGACGGCGTACGCGAGATACTGCTTCCACTCGCTCCTGACGGACGGCCAGAGCCGCCGCCAGCCGGCGACGACGCCACGGTCCTCCAGGAGCATGATGGGGACGACGAAGGCCGTGGTGAACGCGTTGACGAGGGCGGCGGCGAGGGCAAGGACCAGGAACACCGGGACGAGGAGGACCAGGAGCGCGAGCGAGACGCCGATGCTGGCCGGCCCGATGTCCAGCGCCGAGAGGACGACCGGACCGATGACGAGCAGGAAGCTCCCGAGGACGACGACCCCGAGCACCAGCCGGAAGCCGAACAGGCGGGCGCCCTGGCGCCACCGGTCGGACCAGTACCGGCGAATCGCGACCGTCTCCGACCGCACCGTGTCAACCAGGACGAACTCCATCACCGACGAGACGAACAGCAAAGCCAGCCCCAGGAGGAGGACGGCAGCGACGACGGCCCCCACGACGAGCCATAGCTGTGGCCCGACATCGACGTTCGAGATGGTCCCCGGCGGGACGAACTCGCCGCCGCCGTTCCCGCCGCCGGAAGCCTGGAACCCGGGGAAGTTGGCGCCGGGGACGCCGACGAAGAACGCGATCAGGGCGAGTTTCAGCCAGGTCCGCGGTTCGATCGGGGTGAGGAACGACCTCGTGGCAGCGAGGGCATCCTCGAGGTCGTCCAGGGCATGGAGGGCCATAGCGGGGGTTTCACGCCGTCTGATTTAGTAGTGGGTGGTGATTCTCCCGGTCGGAGCCACGGCCTGAACCCCCCGCTCCGCGTGCGTCGTACCGGCGCCGGTCGCCCGACGGCGGGCCGACCCGCCACGGATTCCGGAGCCAGCTACGCCATGTGGATTCGGGGCACGGCGTCGGGGAAGCGGAACCGTTAATAAGGCCAGTCGGTTACGAGAAAACGCGCTCTGGTAGTGTAGTCCGGCCAATCATATTGCCCTCTCGAGGCAATGACCGGGGTTCAAATCCCCGCCGGAGCATCCGACTTCTCACGCCCGTCCTGTCGTCCCTGTCACGGATTCGGCAACTCATCCCCCGCTGATATCGCTGTCCTCGCCCTGCAGCCGTGGGTCGATAGCGGGTGCTCGCTGTCGGTCGCTGGCTCGCCGGCGCGCACTGCCGACCAGCGATTCCTCCTCCCCCTCGATTCTGACCTCGTGATCGTCGAGGTGCTCACGCGCGATACGTTCGAGCGGCGATTCGCCCCCATGCGATGTCGTCGGTGCTGTCCCGTTGGCTGACCCAGTCGTCGATTCATCGTCCGAGGTGGTCGGTCCATCCTCTGTCGCTGGAACGCTTCCCGTCTCCGTGTCGGGCGCGGTCGCCACGTCGGTCAGGAACAGCATATCCGGGTGACTGTCGGCGCCCCGCTTGTAGCTCGACACGGTTCCCCGCAGCCGCCGGCGTGCCGGTTGGTCCTCCTCCCCCGTTCCAGACGCGGTGCCGAGTACCTTCACCGTCGCCTCCGGTGATGGCTCGGCGACGTACCAGCTCCCGTCCCGCCGCATCAGCTCCAGAACGCCGCGTTCGCCAGCCGTCTCGAACCAATCTGACATCGGTGCTTTCTGCTGCGGCATCGTTTAAGAAGTTTAGACCGATGGCGACCACTTGTCGAAAGAGCCCAACGCCTACCACCTCTCCCTGCCACCTCCAGACGATGACCGACACGGAGCATCACACCATCCCCGTCGCCGACGGGGAGTCGCTCGTCGCCGTCCACCACCCGGCCCCCGACCCGGCCGCCGACTGGTTCGTCTGCTGTCACGGCTTCGCCAGCGACAGGACCGGCAGTTACGAGGGCCGGTGCGAGCGTGCGGTCGCGGAGGGTTACCACGGCGTCCGGTTCGACTTCCGTGGCTGTGGCGATGCCGACGGCGCGTTCGCCGCCGCGACGCTCTCGGCGCGCATCGCGGACCTCCGGGCGGTCCTCGACCACCTCGTCCCCGATGAGGGCTCGGTGGTCCTGTTCGGCTCCAGTTTCGGCGGCAAAACCGCCTTCCACGCGGCTGCCGGCGGCGGACCCAGGGGCGACGGCACCCCGGACGAGCGCGTCACGGCAGTGGCGACCCGTGCGCCGGTCACCCACGGACGAGCGTTCGACCCACTCGCCGAGGCCGTCCGCACGCAGGGCGAGGTCGAGTACGCCCCCGGGTTCCCGGTCGACGAGCGCCTCGTCGACGACCTCGCGGGCTACGACTTCGGCGACGTGGCCGACCGGCTCGACGTGCCCGTCGCCGTGTTCCACGGGCGGGACGACGACTCCGTTCCGCTGGCGGACAGCCTCGACGCCGTCGGCGCTCTCGACACCGATGCCGCGCTGTGGGCGGTGGCCGATGAGGGGCACCGGTTCTCCCGCGAGGCGGAGGCACAGATGCGCGACCGGCTGTTCGACTGGCTGGCCCGGCTCGACTGACGGAGCAGCGCCTCAGACCTCCACGAGCACCTTGACTGCCTCGCGCTCGTCCATCATGCGGTAGCCCTCGGGCACGCCGTCCAGCGACACCGTCTCCGTGAACACCGGCGACGGGTCGAGCGTCCCCTGCAGGACATCGGCCAGCAGGTCGTCGGCGTACGCCCGGACCGGCGCGACGCCACCCCGGAGGGTGACGTTGTCGCCGAACAGCGGGTAGAGGTCCAGCCCGTCCATCCCGTGCGGGACGCCGACGTAGCCGACCGTCCCGCCGGGGCGGCACACCTCGACGGCGGTCTCCATCGCGCTCGCCGCGCCGACCGCCTCGACGACGTGAGACACGCCGCCGTGAGTCCGTTCGAGGGCGGCCTCGACTGCCGCCTCGCCCCGGGCGGCGATAGTGTCGGTCGCACCGAGTTCCTCCGCGAGTGCCAGCCGGTCCTCGTGGTGACCCATCGCGACGACCCGTTCGGCACCGCGGCGCCGCGCCGCCGCGACCGCACACAGACCGACCGCACCGTCACCGACCACCACGCAGTCGTCGCCGGGCTCGACGCCCGCACTGACCACCGCGTGGTGGCCCGTGCCCATCACGTCGGTCAGCGGCAGCACCGAGCGGAGGACGGCCTCGTCGTCGGCGTGGCGGTCCGGGACCCGGACGAGTGTGCCGTCGGCGTGGGTCGCCCGGACGTACTCGCCCTGGGCGCCACCGTCTTCGCCGCTCCAGGAGCCGCCGTTCACGCAGGAGGTATGCAGGCCCTTGCGGCAGAACTCGCAGGCCCCGCAGGACTGGACGAAGGGTGCGAACACGCGGTCGCCGGGCTCGACCGAGACCACGTCCTCGCCGACGGCCTCGACGATGCCCATCGGCTCGTGGCCGACCCGACTCCCCTGCTCGCGGTCGCTCTGCCCCCGATAGAACCAGAGGTCCGAGCCGCAGATGGCGGTGTGCGTGACGCTGACGACGGCGTGTTGGGGCCCCTCGACCTCGGGCTTCGGGCGGTCCTCGATGCGGATGTCACCGGGACCGTGGAAGACGGCGGCGCGCATACCGGCCTGTCGCGCGGTGCCGTGAAAAGGGCTCCGTGGGGCCCCAGAGGGTGAACGCCGGGGGGAACGCACAGCCCCACACGGACGCGTCGCCGGCCGGCAGCGACGTGGTGAGTGTCTCGAATCCGTGCTGGCGGTCGACGAGTGACCCGGCCGGGACCGCGGATGGGCGAGACCTGCCGACTCAGAAGAACTTGCCGCGGTACGTCTCCGCGAGGTCCCTGTCGAACGCGGTCAGCGGAACCACGTCTGCCTCCGAGAGGTCGTCGTACCGGTCGACGTAGGCGAGTGCGTCCTCGCGGTCGGCGAACGGGAGCGGGTTCTTCCCCATCGGTGCGTCGATGCGGTCGGCGTTCGTCTCCAGCACCCAGTTCGCGTCGAAGCCGTCGGCCCAGTCCTTCGTGTCGTAGTCGTGCGCCCAGGTTCCCAGCACGTCGTCCTGTGCGCGCCCGTCGTCGAAGTGGCCGGGGGTGGCGTAGTACGCGGCCAGACAGCCCGGTGAGCAGAAGTGGGCCCGCTCGCCGTCCTCGAAGGAGAGTTCGCCGTTCCACTCGGGGAACTTCGCGGGCGCCATGCCACAGACGCTACACTCGGCGTCCTCGGGAACGGGTGCCCGGTCGAGCGCCGATGGCTCGTCGGGCTCCGGGAGGAGACGGCCCCGGTACTTCCGGGCGAGCGGCACGTCGAACGCGGCCAGCCCGACGATGTCCTGCTCGCCGAGGTCGTCGTACTGGTCGACGTACGCCACCGCGTCCTCGCGGTCGGCGAACGGGAGCGGGTTCTTCATCATCGGGTCGTCGACCCGCTCGGTGTCCAGTTCGAGCGCGTAGTGGGCCGTCGTCGCGTCGATGAGTTCGGTCGTGCGGTAGTCGCGAACCCAGGCCGCCACGACGGTGTCCCACGTCCGGCCCTCCCGGAAGTGACCGGGGGCGGCGTGGTAGGCGGACAGACAGCCCGAGGTACAGAAGTGGACGCGCTCGCCGTCCTCGTGGGCGAGCTGGCCGTTCCACTCGGGGAACTCCGCCGGCTTCATCCCGCAGACCGCACACGAGGCGTCCTCGGGAACGGTCACCGGCTCCGTGAGGTCCGGCTGCTCGGTACCGGTCGGGGTCCCCGTCGGGGTCGGAGAGCCGCCGGTGTCATCGTCTCCATCCGAGTCCCCGTCGCCGGTGCAGCCCGCGAGCCCGACTGTGGCCGCTCCAGCAGCCGTTGCGAGTACGGCTCGTCGAGAGAGGCGTCTCATGTGTGAACCTACGGCTGCGAGATGTATTTACGGTCTGGTACAATTCCCGAAATTCTGCTATCGGCGGAACCGACTCGTCCCCCGGGCCGGTGACAAGAACCCCGCTCGAATGGACGATAGAAGCCTTTAATCAGGGACGGTCGTAGGCGTGGCATATGCGAAACAGACGCACGCGTCGCGGGAGGGCGTGGTCATGAGCTACGCTCGCGGTACCATCGCGGCGCTGGTGGACGCGGTGGTTCCGGAGACGCCGGCCGTCGGGGACGACGTGCAGGCGGCCGGGGCGCTGGACATCGACCTCGACGAGACCGTCGAGACAGCGTTCAACGAACTGCAGGAGGCGCCCGAGGGGCCCATCCGGTCGCTGGGCTACGAGACGATGCCGTTCGCGCCGCTGCTGGCGCTCCTGCTCGATGTCGGCGCGCTGGAACTCATCCTGAAGCGGGAGCGCGAGGCGCCGCTCCAGTCCCCCGACGAGCGGTTCGCGGGCGGGCCGTTCTCCCGACTCGCGCGCGAGGACCGGATGCGGGCCATCCGCCTGCTGGAGGCCGACGGCGTCGTCCCGGGCCTCGACGAGACGTACGACGCGCCCATCGGCATCGTCGCCTACCTGATGCAGGGTGCGCTGTTCATCACGGCGATGGCGGCGTACAGCGACTGGGGCGACGACTCGGAGCGGCCCCAGGGCTGGGAACAGGCCGACTACCCCGGTCCCGCCGACGGATACGCCGTCCACATGGGCTACGAGGTCGACGAGTTCGAGGAGAACGACTACGGCGCGGACGCCGAGGAGGGCGACGCCGAATGACCGGTTCGGGGGCCGACATGAGCGACCCGGACGTGGTCGTCGTCGGGGCGGGCGGTGACGCGCCGGCGCTGGCGTGGCGCCTCGGCCAGCAGGGTATCGACGTGCTGCTGCTCGAGGCGGGGCCGTTCCACGGGAACGAGCAGTTCCCGGCGCCCCACAGCGAGCGTGGCAACACCGCCTCTGCCTCCACCGACGACCTCTCGGGCGACCTGCTGGACCAGCAGTTCACGGCCCGCGAGGGCGACATGGGGAGTCCCGTCGACGGCAAACTGCGCTGGGGCCCGGCCGACGCCGAGCGCGCGCCGTGGGCCCGGACGGTCCCACAGACCGGCGTCATCTCGCAGGTGGCCGGCGTCGGCGGCACGACGCTGCACTACTACGGCAACCACCCGCGGGCGTTCGTCCCGTCCATCAACGAGCAACCACACTGGCCCATCGACTACGCCGACCTGGTGCCGTACTACCAGCATCTGGAGTCGGTCCACCCGGTGAAGCCGGCACCGACGACGCCCAAAGCGGAGCTGTTCTTCGAGGGCGCGCGGCGGTCGGGGTACGACCTCACGACGGGCCTGAACGTCGAGGACGAGGGCTACCGGCCGTTCCCGAACGCCATCCACCAGCCCGACGAGGCCCTGCGACGGGACGGCGACTACGACGGCGATTTCCGCGACGTGTCGGGCGACACGCTCGCCTGCCACGAGCACCAGGGTGGGCCCCATCCGCGCGGTGCGGACTTCGAGGAGCGGGCGAAGCGTGGCTCGCTCACGTCGCTCGTGCCGAAGGCGCTCGCGACGGGGCACGTCGAGATCCGGCCGAACGCCTTCGCGACCGAGGTACTCACGCGCGCCGGCCCCGGGCCGCTCGAGGCCTGCGGTGTCGAGTATCGGGACACCTGGACCGGACGCACGCGCCGCGTGTTCGCCGACGCCGTCGTGCTCGCCGCGGGCTGCATCGAGACGCCGCGACTGTGGCTCAACTCGGGGCTTCCGGACGACGGCTGGGTCGGCAAGGGCCTCACCACACACCACTTCGACTTCGTCTCGGGCACGTTCGATTCGGACACGCTCGAGGACGTCATCGGCCAGCGCAAGGTCGAGCCACACCAGGGCCAGGCTGCCGGCTCCCGGCTCGACGTGCCCGGCAAGGGCGGCATCGCGGTCAACACCTTCGCGCCCGGCATCACCGCCTCGGTGATGTTCTCCGAGTCCATCGACGGCTTCGCCTTCGAGAACGACACGACCGGCGAGCCGTGGGACACCCACGGCCGGGTCACCGGCACGAAGCTGAAGGAGGAGATGAGCGACTACCGCCGGATGCTCACCCTCATCTGCCACACGGACGACCGGCCGCGGCAGGACAACGGCGTTACGCTCGATTCGGCCACCGAGGACGAGCACGGCCCCGTCGCCCGCATCGACTGGTCGCCCCACCCCGAGGACGACGAGCGCCGCGACGACCTCGCGCGCCGCGCCAGCAAGCTGCTCGACGAGGCCGGCGCGAACCACATCCACCGTGCCGGCGCCGCACCCATCCTCCTCCACCTGCAGTCCTCGATGGCGATGGGGAAGGTGCTGGACTCGGGCGGCGAGGCGCTGTCGGTCGACCGCCTGTTCGTCGCCGACCACTCCGCGCTCGCCAACGGTGTCGGCGGCGCCAACCCGACCCACACCGGGCAGGCGCTCGCGCTCCGAACCGCCGAACACCTCGCCGACCGCTACTTCGACGGCGTGTCGGACCCCATCCCCGCGAACCCGACCCCCGCCTCGGCCGACGACTGAGGTACCTGGCTCGGTCCGACTTCCGTTCCGCCCGCGTTCTCACGGGCCGGCATTCCACGCACCCATGCCAGTCCGTCAGTCGCAGCGGCGCGCGCTGGCGACACGGCTCCGGCTCCCGCGAGCGAGTTCAGCTCGCGAGCACCTCGCCGGAGCCGGGACCGCCGGCACCGCGCGAGGGCCGAGGCGCGCAACGGAGCAACGCGGAGTGAGCACCGCAGGCGGCTGGGGAGGCACGTGGCCCACGGCCCCGACTGACCAGTACGCGGCCCTGGCGGATTCGAAGGGCGAGGCCGCTACGGGAAGCACGGCGACGCAAGCACCGAGGGAGCGAAGCGACCGAGGCGCACAGCGAGCCGCGCGACCGTAGCGGTCGAGGGCTTCGTGAGTGTTCATCGAATGGGCAAATTTATCTGCAATGTGAAGATATGGTGAGTTATTGTGCTATTTTACAAAATATGACGAGTGTATAATTTATAATGCTCCTACTCCCGCAGGTCCTTCCGGCGAATCTTCCCGGTCGATGTCTTCGGCAGCTCCTCGACGAACCGGATTACGCGCGGGTATTCGTACTCCGCCAGTCGCTCCCGGCACGTCGAGCGCAACTCGTCGCGGACCCGGTCGTACTCCACCTCGTCCAAGCCCTCCACGGGCTGGACGTACGCCGCGATGACCTCGCCGCGCGTCTCGTCCGGTTCCCCGACCACGCCGGCCTGCTCCACGGCGGGGTGGTCCAGCAGGACCTGCTCGACCTCCAGCGGCCCGACGCGGTAGCCCGCGGTGAGAATCACATCGTCCGCACGCGAGCGGAAGCGGACGTAACCGTCCTCGTCGCGCATCGCGAGGTCGTCCGTGAGGAACCAGGTCTCTCCGTTGCACTCCACCGTCTTCGCCGCGGTCGCCTCCGGCCGGTTCCAGTACTCGTCGAAGAAGACGCGCCGGTCCCACGGGCGCAGTGCGATCTCCCCGACCTCACCCTGGGCGACGGGCTCCCGGGTTTCCGTGTCCAGCAGCGCGAGGTCGTAGCCGGGGAATGGCTTGCCCATGCTGCCCGGCTGGGCGTCGAACCAGCGGCGGTTGTTCCCGACGACGAGGTTCAGCTCCGTCTGGCCGTAGAACTCGTTGACCGAGACGCCCACTAGTCCCTCGCCCCACTCCAGAATCTCGGGCGTGAGCGGCTCGCCGGCCGAGCCGATGGCCGACAGCGAGAGGTCCCAGCGCTCGGTCGGCGAATCGACGGTCATCAGCATCCGGATGGCCGTCGGCGGGAGGAAGGCGTGGGTCACGTCGAAGCGCTCCATGAGGCCGAAGGCCCACTCCGGGTCGAACGACTCCCGCGGCGCCCCGACGACGCGGTGGCCGTGGTGCCACGCGCCCAGCAGCGTCCCGCCGAGCGCCGCGCCCCAGGCCCAGTCGGCCGGCGTCCAGACCGTCACGTCATCGGCCGGCACCTCGTCTCGCACGTGATACCCCTCGAAGAACTGCTGGGCGGCGGCCGCGCGCCCGAGCCAGAGCGCGTGCGAGTGGAGCACCCCCTTCGGCGGGCCCGTCGAGCCGCTCGTGTACATGATGGCCGTCCGGGTCGAGGGGGTGGCGTCGTGGGCGTCGAACGCGCCCGCGGCCGCCTCGTCCGCCACTGCATCGAACGGCTCCTGTGCGGCGTTGAGCGCATCGGCCACCTCGTCGGCCGCGTCCGGGTCGGCATCGACCGTGAACAGCGACTCCAGCGCGGGCAGGTCGGCCGCTTCCAGGTCCGGAAGGACGCTCCCGGCGGCGACCACGGCCACCGCGTCGGCGTCGCCGAGTCGGTGCTCCAGCGCGTCGCGGCCGAACAGCGTCGTCAGCGGGACCGAGACCGCCCCGGCCTTCCAGCACGCGAGGTGCGCGAGCGGCGTCGCGGCGACCTGCGGGAGACAGACCCCGACGCGGTCGCCGGGCCCGATACCGCGCTCGCGGAGGCCCGCCGCGAGCGCGTCGGAGTGCGCGTCGAGGGCGCCCCACGTGTACCGTTCGACGGGACCATCACCGGCGGCGTCCTCGGATGCTACCACGAGTCCCGTCGCGTCTGCATCGTGCTTCCGGACCATGTCGACGCCCGGGTTGTAGGCGTCGGGGAGGTCCCACTCGAAGTCGGCGCGGGCCGCCTCGTAGTCGTCGTAGGTCGGCATCACCTGCCACATGGACAGCGAGTCTCGGGGAGTGAGTATGGGAGTTGTGGGCTGGAGCCAGCGACTCACCGAGCGGTCGCCTCGACCGACGGGCGGCACGGCCCATCGAGCGGCCAGCCCGCGGCGGCGGGTAGCCCGTGGGCGATGAGAGGCCCGCGGGCGATACGTGGCTCGTGGTGACGGGTGCTCGTGGGCGCGTCAGGGCGGCCGCAGTGCGTAGGCGTGGCCGGGCGGCCCGTCGGCACCCTCCGGCGCGCGTTCGGTGACGTAGATACCGTCCTCGGTCAGGAGCGGCGCGCTGGTGACCCAGCCGTCGAGTTCCAGTTCCCACACCTCCGTCCCGTCGCTGGTGTCGAGGGCGTAGACCGAGCGGTCCTTCGACCCGACGACGACGCGGTCCACGGTGGTCGCGGGGCAGCCGACGATGCGGCCGCCGGTGCTGTAGCGCCACAGCTCGGCCCCACTGCCGGCGTCGAGCGCGTACAGATTACCGTCGTGACTTCCGATGAAACAGACACCACGACCCACGTCGATGGCGGGGCCGCTCATCACCATGCCGTTCGTCTCGAACGCCCACTCTTCCGTGCCGTCCGCGAGGTCGACGCGGTAGACGTTCCGGTCCCACGAGCCGAAGAAGGCGGCCCCGTCGTAGGCGGCGACGGGCCCCTTGATGGCGTCCCCCGTCTCGAAGCGCCACTGGAACTCCCGCTCCGGGTAGCTCCACGCGTACAGGTAACCGTCGTTGGACCCGACGACGAGCCGGCCGACGTCCCGGTCGATGGCGATGGTCGAGTGCGGGTGGTCGGTCACCCGGCGGTCACCCCACTTCCCCCCGCCGGTATCGGCGTCGACGCCGAAGACGCCGCCGCTGGGGGTGTAGTACTCCACGGCGATGTAGACATCGCCCTCGTGGTAGGCCGGCGAGGAGCCGATGGCGTCGCCGAGCTTCCGGCGCCACACCCGCTCGCCGCTCCCGAGGTCGAACGCGTACAGCGCGCCGTCGTACCCGCCGATGTAGACGAGGCCCTCGGCGACGGCAGGCGTCCCATGGATGCCACGCGTGGCGTGTTCGATTGCGGCGGCCCATACCAGCTCGCCGTCGGGCGTGAACGCCCGCAGCGTCCCGTCGTCGCCCGGGACGACGAGGCGGTCGCTCGCGCTCTCGTTGCCCGTCGCGCTCCGAACCTCGGCGGCAGGGACCCGGACGAAGCTCGCCTTCGCGGCGGTGTGGTCGCCCGTGTTGACTGGGTGGGACCACGCCACCTCGACATCGTCGGGGACGGTTGCGTCGGTGTGGAACCCACGGCGCCGGAGGCCGCCACGGAACTGCGTCGCCGCGGCCCGGGCGAAGTCGGAGCTGGCGGGGTCGGCGAGCGTGGTACAGCCGGCGAGACCGGTAGCCGCTGCCGCACCAGCCCCGAGCCGGAGGAATCCACGGCGGGAGGGCGTGACCCGTCGGTCGGTCATGGCCGACTCCACTCCGGGCGCCCACTTCTGCCTTCGCCTCGCCGGCCCGGTGTCACCGCTCGCCCGGCGCGTATCGGTCCTATCCCTCGATGGGGTCGGCACCCGTGGCATCGAGCCGGAGCCGGAACTGGAGATGGATCGCCTGTGCGAGGACGTACAGCGCGACGGCGCCGACGAACGCGCTGGTCGCCACCTCCGCGACGGTGACGTTCACACCGCTGGCGGCGTAGGGGCTCTTCCCTGCGAGCCGGATGTAGGTCTCGACCGCGCGCATCCCACCGTGGCCCAGCAGGGCGTATCCCAGAGTGAGAACGATAGCGATACCGCCGGTGCCGAGGCCGAGCAACGAGGCTACCTCCTCGAGCGAGAGGAGGGTGTTCGCCCGCTCCTCTGTCATCTCCCCGTCGAGCCGCAGGCGCGCAGCCGCGAGGGTCGCCAGCCCCAGCCCACAGACGAAGACGACCACTCCGCCGATGAGCCCGAGGACGATGACCTTCGGCGAGGCGGTCTGCACCTGTGAGCCCAGCGACTCGCGAACGTCGCCCGGGAACGCCGCCATGAGCGGCAGCACCGCCGCGAGCGCGAACAACAACCCGCTCTGGGCGCGCAGCTTCTGCGGGATGGGCTGGCCGAAGAACCCGTGCCGCCTGAGCCGGAGGCGCTCGTACGCCGACCCGTTCAGCAGGGCCTCCGTTACGTTGTCGACCGGTCCGTCGTCCGTCCCACTCACGGCGTCCTCACCCCGTCCTCGCGGTACATTACGGGACCGAGTTACGCACAGAGGAGTATATACCCGTCGGCAGTGTCACACGTTGTCAACCTCCGGCAGCTGCTCCCGGTGTCGCTGTGTCGTCGAGACGCGGTCGCTGGCATCACTCGCTGCCGATCGTGACAGACAGCGGCCACGGCGGGAGTGAGCGAACGCGAAGCGTTCGCGAACTACGCCGCGGCCGCGAGTGAGGAGCGCAGCGACGAACGAGCGGCCGCGGCGGGATCCTCACCGGAGCGAGACGTTCCGGGCGCGCTCGCTTCGCTCGCGTGCCGGGCTGCGACTCACAGGGTTCGAACCCGCTGGGTCGTTTTCACGCCTCGCTTCGCTCGACGGAAAACGGACGCGGCGGGATTCGAACCCGCGATCGAGAGGTTAGGAACCTCTCGCCCTGTCCACTAGGCCACGCGTCCTGCGGGAGGGTGGGCGAGGCGGTGAGAAAAGCGTGTCCGTCAGTTCGTCTCGGTATCGGTCTCGGTATCGGACTCGGCTTCGCCGATGACCGTGTCGTTCTCGGTCTCCTCGGCGCCCGTGGTGGCGTCCTGGGCCTGAGTGACTCCCTCGTTCTCCTGGCCCTCGCGCATCTCCTGGAGTTCCTGTTCGACCTCCTCGCGGCCCTTCTGGAACTCACCCATCGCCTCCCCCGTCGAGCGCGCCAGCTTCGGGAGCTTCTGCGCACCGAACAGCAGCACGATTATCAGCAGGATGACGATGAGTTCCGGCCCACCAGGCAGCCCGCCGAACAGCGGTACGAATGTGTCGAGCATCTATGGACGCACTTGCTGTCAACGAATTATATGCCTTTCCCTCGGGTTCACTCCGTGGTGTGCGTCTCGGTAGGTGTGGCGGCTGTCTCGGTCGTCTCGGTGGCAGCACCCTCCTGCATCTCCTGGAGTTCCTGTTCGACCTCCTCACGACCCTTCTGGAACTCACCCATCGCCTCCCCCGTCGAGCGCGCCAGCTTCGGGAGCTTCTGCGCACCGAACAGCAGCACAACGATGAGCAGGATGACGAGCAGTTCCGGTCCGCCGGGGAGTCCACCGACGAACAGGGGCAGTGGTTCGAGCATCACGACCGGCAGTGGCGTGGCGGCACTTGTAGGTCTTTCATCGGTATGTAGGTCTTTCCCCGGCGGTCGGACAGCGAGCGGGCGTCCAGCGGAGGGCACTCGGGGGCACCCGGGGGCTTTTGGCCGGCGGTGACCTCGGTCCGGCCATGAGCGACACGCCGGACGAGACAAGCGCGGACCGCGTGACTCCGTCACGCGGCGACGGCGGCCGGGAGTACGACCCGACGGCCGACCACAGCTTCCCGGACGAACGGGTCAACCGAGTGCTGGAGACCATCGAGGCCGACGAGGAGATCGCGGCATACCTCGAGGCACAGAACGTCAACCCCGTCGCCCGGAAGGGGTACAACGACCACGGGACCAAACACATCGGCATCGTCCGGAACCGAGCGCTCTGCCTCTACGACCTCCTGAAAGCCGGCGGCGTCGAGTTCAACGGCGCAGCCGGACAGGGCCTCGAGGAAGCCGACGAGGCGGTCATCATCGCGCTGGCCGCGACACTGCACGACATCGGCCACGTCGTCCACCGCGACGAGCACCCCTACTACTCCATCCCGCTCGCCGCGGACCTGCTCGACCGCCTCCTCCCCGAGTTCGGCTACGACACCGCCGACGCCGTCCGTGTCAAAGGCGAGGTGCTCCACGCCATCCTCTGTCACCACACCGAGGAGGACCCGCTCACGCTCGAGGCCGGGGTCGTCCGGGTCGCCGACGCACTGGACATGGAGCGGGGGCGCTCGCGCATCCCCTACGAGAAGGGTGGCCGCGGCATCGACACCATCTCCAGTCGGGCCATCCGCCGGGTGTCGCTCCACGACGGCGACGACCGGCCGGTGCTCGTGGAGATCGAGATGACCGACGCCGCGGGCGTCTATCAGGTCGACGAACTCCTCAAATCGAAGCTACAGGACTCTGGTCTCGAACGGGAGATCCGCATCGTCGCGGTCCACACGAACGGCGACGGCGATGGCCAGCTGCTCGAACGCATCGAGCTCTGAGTCGCGCCGGTCACTCCGTGACGAACCCGGAGCCACGCAGGTCCACGTCGCCATCATCGGCGATTCGGGCCTCGCAGTCGAACACCGCCCGGATGGTGTTGACCGTCTGCTGGTCGTGCATCCCCGGGTCCATCGCGAAGATGCCGAACAGCCCGCCCGAGCGGATGCGCGAGGTGAACACGTGGAGGAACCGGAACGCGGTGCGCACGTCCGTGTACATCAGCAGCGTCGAGATGGAGACCAGCCCGACACGGATACGGTCACCCGCGCCGGCGTCGTCGAACCGGTCGGCGAGCTTCGCGAACTCCAGGCTCATCCCGGTCAGGTCGCCCGGTGACCCGAGCCGCCGGACCGGCGCACCCGCAGCCTCCTCGGGGCCGTCGCGACCCGTGCAGTCGATGAACCCGACGCGACCGGCGTCGAACGCGTCCCGCTCGCGGAGCGACCGGACGACCTCCGGGGCCCCGCGGTCGGTCGAGATGAGGATGGTCGTCTCGTCGCTCTCGCCGGCCTCGGACAGCAGGTCGTAGATGCGCTCCTGAACGTCCATCGAGGAGCCCGAGACGAGGAGACTGGTCCCCTGGTCGAATGCCACCGTGCCGTCATCGAGCGCGGTGGTCCGGTAGCTCATCGGTCCTCACCCTCCGTCGAGGTGGACTCGTCGGCGTCGACATCGAGGTCGTCACCGTCCTCGGCGGCGTCCGACTCCTCCGCGAACGGGTCGGGGACCTCCCCTTCGGGGGGCTCCGCCTCCTCCCCGGCCCCGGACTCGATGTCGCGTACCATCGCGACGAACTCGCCGCTCTCCATCTCGGGCATGGCCGCGTCGATCTCGGACTGGAGCTCCTCGATACGCGACTCGAGCTCCGCGTACTCCTCGGAGCTGGAGATCTCCTGGGCGGATTTGGCAGACTGCAACGCCGACCGCTTCGACACCAGCGAGTACAGCTCTTGCTCCAGCCCCTTGTAGTTCGACCGGGCGAGCAGCCGCTCGACCGTCTCCAACAGCATCTCCTTCTCGACGGGTTTGGTCAGGTAGTCGTCGAATCCCATCCGGATGATATCGAAATCCGGCTCCACCGCCGTCACCATCGCGACCCTGCAGTCGGGCGCCCGCTCACGGATCTCCGCCAGCACCTCGTCGCCGGACATCCCGGGCATCAGCCGGTCCAAAAGCGCCACGTCGACCTCGTCGTCGATCTGCTCGAGCGCCTCGGAGCCGTTCTGTGCGGTCCGGACCTCGTATTCCCCCTCCAGCCACCGGGCGTAGATCTCGATGAGCGGGGGCTCGTCTTCCACCACCAGTACCGTCGGTTCATCTGAGCCCATCTATCTCTCTGTGGCTTCCGTCGGACAGGGTATAGTAATTCCGCTGCTGTGCTGGAGGAAGACGGGCCCTCAGGGCCGAGCGTCGTCCTCTGGCGCGTGAATCTGCGTCACGTATGTCTTTCGATAGCCGTCGCTGTAGGTGACGGTCACGCTGACCTCTAGCATATCCTCCGGGCTGCCGCTGTTCCCGAAGTTGTTCTGAGTCCCACTGTTGACCGACTGGTCGAATGTGAGTGTCACCGCCGAGTTGCTTCCCCCAGTGAGGGTGGGTAGCGAGCTGGGAGCTGCTCGGCTCACTCGGTTCTCTACTGCCGGATTGGAGAGGGTAGCACTACCCGAAGTGGCACCGTTGTCGACACGGACCTCAGTGACTTCCTCCGGGCCATCCACGATGTCGGTAGCCGTCGTCTCGCCGAACTGGACGTCGACAAGCGCTCCGAGCAGATTCCCGACGCCGGTGACTGTGTTCGCCGTGTCGAGAACGCTCTTGCGCTCGTGGACGGTCGCATAATTGAGTTTAATCCGTTCGATTTTCCGGTCGCTGCCGAGGTTCTGGAACGTCAGCTGTACCTCGTCGTCCGCGACGAGCAATGCGTTCGCCAGCCGTACCGGAGTACTACCGGCGCTGAACCGCGTGCTGATGGTACAGGCGGACGAGTTCACGCAACTGGTACCGTTGTTCGGCACGTAGGCGTGTGGGCCCTCGCTGATGTAGTACGCTTTTGCTCCACCGGGCTTCTCGATGGTGATCTCGCCGTCATTCGAAGCCGTGTAGTTCCGCTCCACGGTCGAGCTGATTCCCGAATTCGAGAAATTCGCCCGGGCAACTGTGCCGCTCGTCGCGGGGTTGTTGTACCGGTCGAAGAGCTGCAACGTCACGTTGCCGCTCTCGGTGAGTGCGTCCTCGGCGACCAGATACCGGCCGGGTGGGTCGTCAACGCTCGCGCTGAACCCGACTTTCGACATCTGCATCTTGTAGGTCGAATTGGTCTGGAACTGCAGCAGCAGGAGATTCGTATCCGCACCGGACGGTTCGAAATAGTCACAGCCCACGATGAACCGTCCGTCGTTCGTCGCTGCCGGGTTCGAATTGTTGATCTCGTTCAGTTCCGAGCAGGTCGAGACGTTCTGGCTCGGCAGCGCGTTCATGTCTATCTGATCCGTCAGAATCTCTCCAACCCAGGCCTGTTTGTCGATGTCCGTCGATAGAAGGAGTTGACCTGGCTTCGATTCCGTCTCCACCTCGACGGTACGGCCGGGCGCGCTGACGGGGTACGTCGTGAGCGACGCCGGCCGGACCTGCGACTCCTGGAGTCCGCCCTCCAAGTAGGTCAGGCTGATGCGGTCTCCGTTCACCAGATTCCCTTCGGTTTGGACGGTCGACTGGTTACCGTAGTCACTGACGAGCGCCCCGTACTCGTACCTGATTGTCGGGGAATCCTGGAAGCGATTGTAGTTCGCTTCGTAGGTGAGCACGTTCGTCTGATAGGTGGTATTGGGGTTCTGGAGATACCGGTTGAAGTTCTGGTTTGCTGTCGGGTCCGCGGCGACGAACCGGCCCACCTGGGCATCTGGGACATCGTTCGTCCGCAGCGTCCCCTGCACAGCTGGAGGATTGTACAGCACCAGCCGGGGCGGGTAGGTCATCCCCGTCTCGACGGTGGTCGACTCCGTCCCACCGAAGGCACTTGTCCGGCTGATGGCGGCCTGCAGGTTCGCCAAGTCGCCCTGCACATCGGCGCTATGCTGCACCTCAACCTCGCTGTTCGCGTCGGGCACCGCCTGCGTCTGGACGATGGCCAGCAGCGAGACCAGCAGCCCGAACACGAGGATGGAGCCGATGACCTCGCTCACACCGCGGTCGTCGAGCCAGCCGCTGTCCGCTCGTTCACCGCGCCGTTCCGTCCGCCATTCGTTGCGTGTGTCTGCCATTGTTAGATGAAGATGAAGACCGCGAGCGCGATCGCCACGAGGACGATGCTGTATTTCAACCCGGCCAGAACGTCGTTCTCCGCGAGTTTGCCGGCGAGCAGTCCGCTCCCGGCACCCTGGATGAGCGCCGAGTGGAAGAAGATGGTCCGGTACTGGTCGACCGGAACCGTCGACACGGTCAGCAGGTCGGTGTTGCCCTGTGCGTCGGTGGCCATCTGTCCGATCGGCTGGAGATACGAGGTGTCAAGCAGCACGATGACCGCGAGGTAGACCAGGAAGCCGATGGCGACGATGGCCGTGTACGCGGCCATCTCCTGGCGCCGGTTCTGCTCGATCTGGTAGCGGTTGCGGGTGTCCTCGGCGGCGATGGAGATGATCTCCGAGAGGTCCGAGGAGGAGCGCGACCCCTTCGCGATGAGCTTCATCGTCCGGGTCACCTGCGGGACCCGCAGGCGGTCAGCGAACGACAGCAGCGCCCCCTCGATATCGTGGTTCCACGTGATGTCGTTGCGGACCTTGCGGAGTTCGTCGGCCAGGGTTCCCTCCGACCAGCGCGAGACGAGGTCCAGGGCGTCGACGAGCCGGATACCCATCTGGTTGGCGCTGGAGAGGATGTTGAGCGTGTCGGGGAAGCGACTCGAGATGCGCTGCTCCCGCCGGCGCTCGGCCTCGTAGAACAGTGTCAGCGGGACCGTCGTGATGAGGAACGGGATGACCCCGTACCCGATTGTGTGCTTGATGGGCGTCCGTCCCATCCCGGCGAGACTCGTCTGGAGCTGGCCCGAGACGACGAGTAGCCCGACGGCGAGGAGCGCCGCCGGCACGGAGACCGCGAGCGACAGCAGCGGGTTCCGCTTGCGGATCTCCGAAATCGGGTTCCGGACGAGTTCGAGCAGCTCGTCGCGGCGCTTCCGTTTCTCGTACTCCTCGAAGTGCGGGTCGGACTCGGCCGCGTCGCTCGGGGCCACGTCCTGCTCCTCGGACAGTTCGACATCGTGTTCGTGCTGTGCGTACGGCTTCGACAGCAGGTCGATGAGGACGATGAACACGACCATCCCCGCCGGGAGGAACAGGTAGACCAGCGCCTGCGTCTGGGCGAGCGAGTCCCCACCGAGCAGACTGATAACCATCAGCGTCACGATGAGGAACAGCGGCGCCGCGACGAACATCACGACGAAGATCTCGCTCAGGATAGACAGCGTCTCCAGGAAGTTCTCCTGCTCCTGCTTGGCCTCGTTCATGTACGTCTCGGATTCGTCGGACAGGAAGGTACTGAAGTCGCTCCCGGAGTCGAGCACGGAGAGCGTGTCGTCGAGGAACTGCTCGAAGTTGTCCGAGGGCGTGAGGTTCCGGGCGTCGCGGATGGCCGTGAACAGGTCGTTCCCGAACAGCTCCACGTCGCGTACGATCATGTCACACTCGCGCGACACCTCGCCGTAGACGTCCTCGGCCTGTGCGACCTCCTTGATGACCTCGAACGTGTTCATCCCCCCGTGGCTCAGGGCGTACATGTAGACGATGGCGTGTGGGAGCAACACGTCGATGTTGCGCTGGCGTTGATTGACCACCGTCCGTGGGTAGTAGTAGCGGGCCATCGCCGTCCCGCCGCCGAGGACGGTGATTCCGAGCAGCCCGAACACGAAGGCGACCAGCGGCCCAAGAACCGGCGCCAGGACGCCGCCAACCGCTGGTAGCTCCGTAATCGGCGCGAAGACGCCCATCGTCATCAGCTGCACCGAGAGCGCCACCCCCAGGACGAGCCCGACCACCGCCGCGCCGATGGCGTAGCGGGCCGTCGCGGCCAGGTAGACGTCGTAGGTGACGCCGAAGCGGGCCTGGTTGAGCCAGCGCTGGAGCTTCCGGAACCGGTCGGGCTGTTCCCGGAAGTAGGTCCGGAAGTAGCCGTGCTGCTCGCGCAGTTTCGCACGCTCCTCCTCGCTCAGTTCCGACCGCTCCGGGAAGTACTGCTCCAGCTCGTACTCCGGGACGATCGGGGAGTCGTCGACGTTCGGTGAACTCATCGGTAGAGCTCGTCGGCCTCCTCGTCGATACTCAGGTCATCGGGCGAGAGCGTGCCCTGCTGGACCTTCTGCATCAACTCCTCGCGGTCGTTGCCGAAGGCGTGGATGGCGGCGGTGACCTGCTGGTAGTCGTCGATATCCTCGTCGACGAGATACTGGAGGAACTCCTCGCGGTCGTTGATGGCCTCGGCGAGTTCGCGCGCGCCCCAGCCACGGTCGTCGGCGATGTCCTGCAGGACGGCGGATTTGTTCACCTTCCGGTGGGTGTCCGTGTCCGCGTCGCGCTGGAACACGTCGATGGCGCGTACGGATTCGCCGGCGTCGTCGCCAGAGCGGATCTCGGTCACGCCGTCGTTCCGGCGCACCCGGTCGCCGTCCTTGAACGTCTGCTTCTGGATGGAGACGATGTCGAGCTCCAGCACCATCTGGACCGGCACCGCGAGCGGGTCGTTCTCCAGCCGGTTGAGGACGCCCTCGACGGACTCGGCGTGGATGGTCGTGTACGCCGTGTGCCCCGTGCCGATGGCCTGGAAGAACGTGAACGCCACGTCCTGCTCGGTCCGAATCTCGCCCACGAGGAGGTACTCGGGGCGCTGGCGGAGCGCGGCCTGCAGGAGCTGGTACATCGTGACCTCACCGCGGCCCTCCGAGGTGATGGAGTCACGCGTCAGCGACTGGATCCAGTTGTCGTGCGGGAGCGTGATCTCCCGGGTGTCCTCGATGGAGACGACCTTCGAGTCCTCCGGGATGAACATCGACACCGCGTTCATGCTGGTCGTCTTCCCCGAGCCGGTACCGCCGGAGAAGATGAGCGAGCGGTTGTTCTCGATGGCCAGCCAGAAGTACGCCATCTGCTCGACGCTGAACGTTCCGGTGTTGATGAGGTCGACCGGCGTCAGCGGGACGTTCGCGAACTTCCGGATGGTGAAGTTCGACCCACGCGTCGAGACGTCCGAGCCGAAGGTCAGCTGGACACGGCTCCCGTCGGGGAGCGTGCCGTCCATCAGCGGTTCGCTCACCGATATCTGCTCGCCCGCACGCTGGGCCAGCCGGAGCGCGAACGAGGACAGGTCGTTGCCGTCGAACGTGATATTCGACTTCAGGTCCCGATGCTCCGTGTGGTAGACGTACACCGGGATACCGATACCGTCACACGAGATGTCCTCGATGGCCGGGTCCCGCATGATGGGGTCGATGGGGCCGAGATGGACGAAGTCCCGCAGGAGGTAGTACTTCAGCTTCAGGAGCGTCCCGTCCGAGACCGTCGCGGCCGCGTGGTCCGTGATAATCTCCTTGGCCTTCCGCTCGAAGACCGCCTCGCGCTCCTCCTCGTCGTCGAGGTCCTGGTACATCAGGGAGTTCCGGAGGATCTTCTCGAGGTCCTCCTTGACGTACTCCTCGAACTCCGTCAGTTCGGGTTCGTGGACGTGGTAGCGGAGCTTCTCCTCCCCGTGACGCTGGAGGATGGACACGTACGCGTACGGGCGGTTGACCCACACACGTTCGATCTCCTCGTGGTCGTCGAGGTAGGAGAAGTCGAAGAACTGGTTCTTGATGAACTCGGTCTCCGGAGGCGTCGCGAACGACTCGTCGAGGTCCGCCTGCTGGAACCACTCCTGCACCTCGCGGAGGATCTCACCCTTGATAGGGTGGTCAGCGACGATATGGCCACCACCAGCGGTCGATCGCCCGGAGGCGCCCTCGCTGGTCGTTGTCCCCGCTCCGTCGGCATCTTCGTCACTGTCGAACTGGAAGCCGCCGTCCTCCGGCCCAGTCTCACTGTGCTCCTCGGTCGATCTCGGCTCGTTCTGGTCTGTTTCGCTGCTCACGGTCACACGTTCCTGTGTTTTACCGTCCCCGCCCGGACACCACACCTGTCCGAGCATTCAGGTCGGTCCTGCCTGTCCATCCGCCGTCACCTGCAAGAGGATTTCACCGGCCAACCCCGGTACTTTATACGCACCTGGACTCCGGACCCCTCGCCGCCGACGAATGTGGTACGTTACACTTGCGCGAACGTTCGGGTCCGCAGTGTTAAATGCACCGTTCAGTCCAGTCGTAGAGGGGGTCGCGAGGCTCAGTTCAGCTGCGAACCGAGTGCATGATTCTCCGCCCAGCGAGTCGACTGGTGGTCGAGGTCGGGAGCAATCGAGAGCGTCCACAGAAGGCATGCGCCGGCCGGGACTTGAACCCGGGCGACAAGCTTGGAAGGCTTGTGTCCTACCACTAGACCACCGGCGCTCTCACTTCGTTCGAGCCCCGTGGTTCCCGCCTTCGGCGGTCACCACCGGCGCTCGCATCACTGTCTGGTCGTGGGGGCCACAAGTGCGTACCGGTCCGAAAGCGGTGGCCGTATGTCGGATAGAGACTTCCCCTCTACCCCAGTGCGGAGATATTCTCGTATAATTTCAGATATTCTGCACCAGGACCAGAAATTACCGATTAACACCCACAATAGCGTAGCAATTTCCGCTTGACAGGAACGATTCGACCACGTCGAGGTCGCTCGCCGCGAGGTCCGCGTCGAACTCGGCGGGCGCGTAGATGTGGTAGAACCGGGGGACCCGCTGCCCGCCGGGGAGCGTCCAGTCGACGGTCGTGTCGAACCCCTCGGCGGCATCGGCGGCGGCCTCGAAGCGGTCGTGAGCGGTGCTCCACGCACTCACCAGCGCCCGGGCGCCCGGCGCGAGGACCCGTGCGAGTTCCGAGAGCGACGCGACCCGCGTCTCCCGGTCCGGGAGGTGGTGGAGGGTGGCAACGTACACCGCGAGGTCCACCGTGTCGGCCGCGAGCGGGAGGCGGGCGGCGTCGGCGGCGACCGGCCGGTAGCGGTCGCGGTATCCCCGATCGACGGCGCGGTCACGTCCCACCTGGAGGAGTTCGGAACTGGCGTCGACGGCGAGAACACGGTCGGTGCGGTCGGCGAGCGGTTCGACGTGACGGCCGTTTCCCGCGCCGAGGTCGAGGCCCGTCTCCCCCCCGCGGCCGTCGAGGAAGTCGGTCACCTCAGGCCACGGGTGCGCGCGTGTCTCGGCGAAGTGGGTCGCGATGTGGTCGTAGGTCTCGCGCACCGTCCGGCGGTCACTGACGGTAGCGGGTTCCGGGGGGGTCGCCGCGGAGTCGTCGCCCGCCACGTCAGAAGGGGAGGAGCGGAACCAGCATCCCCGCCGTCGCGCCGCCGACATCCGGCTGCGGCAGGAAGACGAACACGAGGTAGGTGATGAGCAGCATGATGCTGGCGTGCTTCATGCCGTCCTTGATGGAGCCGCCACCCATCTGCCCGCCGACCAGCCCCGAGAGCATCGCCTGGATGAGGCCCGCGTGGAAGAAGGTCAGGCGGTACTGTTCGACCTTGTCGGAGTTGATCTGGAGGAACGAGGGCGCCGAGGCGACGGCCCCGTCCCCACCGCTGAGCGCGCTCTGGGTCGGCAGGTTCGGAATCAGGACTCGGTCGATGGCCCCGATGACGACGAGGAAGACCAGGAAAGAGACGTAGATGACGATGATGTAGGTGAACATCTCCTGCTTGCGCTTGCGCTTCAGGCGCTGGTCCGCACGAGCCTGCTCGGATGCGATGCGGAGCACGGGCCCGATCTCGTTCGAGGCCCGCATCGAGTTCGTCAACAGCGTCACCGTCCGCGTGACCGAGGGGGTCTGCACCCGGCGCTCGAAGCGGTTCAGTGCCTGCTCGACCGTGGCACCCCACTTGATGTCGCGCCAGATGCGGTCGACCTCGGCGTTCAGTTCGCCGAGGTCGCTCCGACGGACCCGGTCGAACGAGGAGACGACGGCGACGCCGGCCTCGTTGAGGCTGGCGAGTCGCTCCAGCATGTCCGGGATGGCGCTTTCGAGGCGTTGCAGCCGTTGCTGGGCCACCTCGTACACGACCGCGAACGTCGACATCACGAACAGCGCGGCCTGGATGAGTGCGTCGTCGAACGCCCGCGCGTCGAAGGACCCGCCCTCCAGTGCCCCCGGCAACTGGGCCAGAACGAACCCCACAGCGATGGGGACGGTCACGAACAGGATGAGTTCCGGCTGATTGAAGAGGGATTCGACGGGGCTGGTGAGCGCCGACCGGACCCGCTTGACGCGCTTGTACGCCCGGAGCCGGTCGCGGTTGGCTTTCGACTGTGGGCTCTCGGCCCAGCCGTAGTCGGCCGGCTCGCCGCCGTCGGGCGTCCCCGACGAAGCGTGCCCGACGGACTCACCACCGTCGGGGGCGGTCGCCGGCTCGTCCTCACCGGCCTCGCGCGGGAGCCGCCGGTTCAGCGCGTTCAGTTCGTCGCGCTCGATGTCGCTCTCGTCGCGGCTGGCCCGGAGCGGCTGGGTGATCTCCGAGAGATACGCGATGAAGAGGAGGTTCGTCGCAGGCAGGACGACGTACGTGATGAGCTGGACCAGAACCAGGGTATCGCCGCTGGTGAGCCCGATGACGAGCAGGATGGTGATGAGGAACAGCATCCCCGCGACGACGGTGGTGACGTACACCTCGGCCGTGGTCGCCAGCAGTTCGAGGATCTCCTCCTGCTGTTCCTCGGCCTGCTCGCGGTAGCGCTCGTACTCGTCGGCGAGGAACGCCGAGAGGTTCCGACCGGACTGGAGCACGCTCGTCAGGTTCTCCATGAACTTCTGGAACTGCTGTGACGGCGTGCGCCGCGAGAGGTCCCGGACCGCGTTGACGAGGTCCTGCCCGAACACGTCGATATTGCGGACGCCGACGGCCATCTCCTCGGCGCCGGCCCCGAAGACGCCGCGGTTGTTCGAGAGCGAGCGCATCACGTCCGGGAACGCCATCCCGCCACGGGACTGGGCGTAGATGAACGCGACCATCCGTGGGAGCGAGGCGTCGATCTGTCGCTCACGCGTGGTCGCACGGACGGACGGAATCGCCCACCGGATGGCGTAGACGATGGTCGCCGCGATGGTCCCCATCAGGAGGCTCGTGCCGACGAGGAGCGCGAACAGTTTGGCGTTGAACGCCAGCAGGAAGTCGGGAAGCGACGACGCCACGTCGCTGATGACGGGGCTCGGAGCGGTCAGCGTGTTCAGGTCGAGCAACTCCACCAGGAAGCCGCCGAGATAGACACCGAGGACGGCCCCCGAGAACGCCGCCACGGCCGTGTACAGGTACGTCTGGGTGACGTACACCCGGTACGGTGTCCCGATACCGGCCGCACGAAGCGTTCGCTCGCGCTGTTCGTTATCCGAGACCGTCCGGCCGCCGAACGCCGTGTAGGCGAGCCGCTTGGTGTCGCGTTCGATCGTCCGGCTGAACGGCGCCAGCGCCAGCACCACCAGCGCCACCACGACGACGATGAGTGGGATGTAGGTCGTGACCGCCATATCAGTCGTCGGCGCTGGCCTCGGCCTCGGAACCGGTATCGATCTCCGGGGCGTCGATGCGGTCCATCACGCGGTCCGGGTTCGCGTAGTATCGATTCACCATCGTCGTGAAGGCCTGATACTGGGTCACCTCCTCGTCCCAGAGGTACTTGAGGAAGCGACGGCGACGGCGCAGCTCGCTGAGCAGGTCACGCTGGGACCACCCCCGCTCCTCGCGAATCTCGTCCATCAGGTTGCGGTTGCCCTCGCTGAAGGTGTCGTCCGTGGCGTTCCAGTCGTAGGCCCCGGCGTAGTCCAGTTCGCCGGTCCGCTGGTCGATACCCTCGATCTCGGCCACGTCCGAGGCCCGCCGCACGCGCTCGCCGCCGAACCGGGCCAGCGTCTGCACGACGAGCACGTCCAGCGACTGGACCATCGGCCGCGGCACGTTGATGGGCTCGTTCTCGAGGCGGTTGATGGCGGTCTGCACCGAGTCGGCGTGCATCGTCGACAGCGTGGTGTGACCGGTGTTCATGGCCTGGAACAGCGTGATGGCCTCCTCGCCACGCACCTCGCCGACGACGATGTACTCCGGCCGGTGCCGGAGCGACGACCGCAGCAGGTCGTACATGTTGATGTTGGCGGCCTCGTCCAGCCGCTCGCGGGTGACGCTGGAGAGCCAGTTGTCGTGGTACAGCGCCAGCTCCCGGGTGTCCTCGATGGTGATGAGCTTCGACCGCGGCGGGATGAACATCGAGATGGCGTTCAGCGAGGTCGTCTTCCCGGCCGCGGTACCGCCCGCGAAGATGATGTTCTTGTTGTGCTCGATGGCCATCCAGAGGTAGGCCATCTGGTCGAGACTGTACGTCCCGAACCGCAGGAGGTCGATGGGGGTGAACGGCTCCTCGCTGTACTTCCGGATGGTGAACGCCGAGCCGCGAGGCGTGACCTCCTGCCCGAGTGCGAGTTCCGCACGCGACCCGTCCTGCAGGGTCGTCTCGACGACCGGATTGCCGACGGAGATGTGCCGGCCGGACTGCTGGGCCAGCTGGATGACGAACGAGTCGAGTTCCTCCTCGCCGAAGGAGACGTTGGTCTCGACGTCCTGGTAGTCCTCGTGGTAGGCGTACAGCGGCAGACCATAGCCGTCACAGGAGATGTCCTCGATGTTGGGGTCGTGCATCAGGGCGTCGATTTTCCCGTAGCCGCGGAAACGACGCCACAGATAGTAGAAGAGGCGGTAGAAGCCGGCCATGTCCACGTCGACGCCGTACTCCTCCAGGCGGTCGCGCAGCTCCTCCATCAGCACCCGCTCGGCACCCGCCTCGTCGTCGGCGTCGGTCTCGGGGCCGTACAGGAGCGGGTTCCGGACATCCTGATACAGCGCGTCGAGCAGCTCGGCCTCGAAGGAGTCCAGGGTCGGCTCGACGACGTGGTAGAGATACTGGTTCTCCTCGGCGTCGTAGTTGATCGAAGCGTAGGAGAACGGCGCGTTCAACCAGTAGCGGTCGACCTCCTCGTATCCCTCGCGGCCGCCGAAGTTGACCAGCTGCCCGTGTTCGGTCGGGGACCAGTGCTCGATGTCGATGCGGGACCCACGGAACATCTCCACCGTTCTGGAGAGTTGCTCCATCGCGTTCTCCAGCGCGCCCTTCCGTTGGCCCTGCTGTGTGTCGTTCGTGTCGGACATGATGGCCGGGTGACCTGGTCGCCCCCCGTCTGTTGTCAGGGTGGTAGGGCCAACCATATATAAATCCACGCTGGCCGCGGCGCGGCGCCGACGGCCGACGATGGCCGAAAGCAGCCCGCTCGCCCTGACTGGTGGGTCAGGACGCCACCTGTTCGACCCGGAGCAGGACGGCCCCGAACACGAGCAGGAACAGGGCCCCGACCGGAACCGTGGTCCCGGGATAGCGGGTGAACAGCAGCGCCGTCGACGCCCCCAGCACCGCCCCGCTCACGAGCAACAGCCCGCCCAGCAACCGAACGGGGTCGACCGGAAGTCGGTCCTCGACCTGCTCCTCACGGGCGTAGTAGGCCACGCTGACGGCCAGTGCGGCGAGGAAGACGACCGCCCCGACCGCCCACACCTGATACGCCTGCTCGACGCCACCCGACTCGCGAGTGATCGCCCCCAGTACCGTCTGGAACGGCGCCTCGCCGGGAAGCGACGCACCGAAGATGAACTGGAAGAGGAAGACCTGCCACCGGACGACCACAAGGGAGATGCCGCCTCGCGAGGCGAACGACACCGACCACGGCAGCAGCGCGCTCGCCCACGTCGCCAGGACCGCGAGTTCACCCGCGTACTTCGTCCGGAGCAACGTCATACCGGCCGGGCGCCGCCCGCCACCGAAAACGTACCGATGGCGGCCGCCCCGCTCGCGGCCACCGACCACCGAGCGGCGTCACGTTCTTGTCCGCTGGTCTCCTACGGTGATACAGTTGATGAGGCGCGATTACTTCACGCTGGACGTCCGCAACCTCGAGACGGACGGGCCGCCGACGGCGCACATCGAGTTCGATGGCCCCGCCGAGCAGCTCGTCGACCGCCTCACCGGCGACGACGACGAACCGCTCTCCCCGGAGGAACTCGATGTCGCCTTCCGACTGCAGACCGCCGCCGAGGCCGACGACGCCAGCGGCGTGGTCGCGGTGACCCACCGCGTCACCGGCGCGTTCGTCCTCGAACTCAACGCTGACGCCGACGACGTGTTCCGGTTCATCGACGCCGCCCGGGAGTTCGGCAAGGAGACCGACGGGGAGTTCCGGTACCGCGTCCGCGTCACCGTCGACGACGAGGAACTGCTGGACCACGAGATGAACGTCTTCCTCGTCTACGACCCGGACGGGGAACTGCTGCGCGGACGGTCGCTGATTCCGAGCGGCGTCGAACTCTAACGAGCTTTTACTCGAGCTTCTTTCCCGCTCGGGTTTCCTCGCGCCGGCCGTAGGCCGGCGCTGTGGAACCACTCGCGGTCGTGGAATCGATTCGCGATTCCACGGGCAATCAGAACGCGCCGCGTTCTGATGACGGCAAAAACGTTCAGAAAAAGGCCGGCACTCGGGCGCCTTCGGCGCCCTCGTGCCGGAGCAACCGCGCTCGCTGCGTCGTCGGACTACGTCCGACTGCAAGCGGGACGGAGTCCCGCCCTGCTCGCGGGGTATGCATAGAGAAAGGCCAAGTTAGCGGCGCATAAGCAGACAGATTATATCCGCACGAGACTAATCCTCTAATTCCGCGTATGCTACAGGAAAGAAGACATTAATCAGGCTATCAGGCCTTCTTGAACCCGAGCAGGAAGCCGCCGGCGAAGCCACCACTGATGGAGAGCGTCGAGAGGATGGTCATGAGCCACGAGGGCGGCGTCTGCGAGGCGGCCGCCTCGCCGGCCTGCAGGAAGCTCGCACCGAGCTTGTCCCAGTTGACGGTCATGATCTGCCGGGATTCGAGGAACTTGAACAGGGCCAGCTCGAGACCGACGAGAATCGCGATGATCTTGGCCACTTTCTTCGCTGTGAAGCCGATAATCCCCCCGATGACGGCGCCGGTTCCCACGTTGATGCCGATGGTCTGTGCGAGCGCCTGGAAGTCCACCATGCCCCCGGGTGGGATACGCCGATGTAAGTCTCTTGTGGCGAACGTGGGCGGAATCAGCCGCCAGCGGTCGATTCTGCGTCAGACACGTGTCGTCCCCCCGTCCCGCCGACGACGTTTTCACGCAGGGGGAGTAACGTTCAGGGTGAGTGACTGGCGCACACCAGGGAACGGCGGTCGTCGCGAAGCGGGTCGACGCGGGTGAGGCCGACACGGCCGAGTTCCGCGACCTCGCCCGGGCCGCGGGCTACGAGGTGGCCGCGGAGGTCACCCAGACCCGAAAGGAGGACCCGGCGCTCTGTCTCGGCGAGGGGAAGGCCGAGGAACTGGCCGCGGTCGTCCGGGCGACCGACGCGACGACGGTACTGTTCGACAACCGGCTGGGCCCGTACCAGACGTTCAACCTCGGCAATCTCCTGCCGGAGGGCGTCGAGCTGGTCGACCGCTTCCGGCTCATCCTGAAGATCTTCGGCCAGCGCGCCGCGACCAAGAAGGCCCAGCTCCAGGTCGAGCTAGCCGAACTCCGGTACGAGCTCCCGCGCGCGGAGGCGAAGGCCTCGCTCGCCCAGCGCGACGAGCGCCCCGGGTTCATGGGGCTGGGCGAGTACGACGAGTCCCGCGAGCAGGACATCAAGCGACAGATCGCCGAGATAAGCGACGAACTCGAGTCAATCGAGGAGACCGAGGCGCACCGTCGCGAGCAGCGCCGCGAATCCGGCTTCGACCTCGTCGCGCTGGCGGGCTACACGAACGCCGGGAAGTCGACCCTGCTACGGCGGCTCGCGGACGAACTCGACATCGACGAGAACGCCGACCGCCACCCCGACCTCGACACGACGGCCGAATCCGAGGACCGGCTGTTCACCACCCTCGGGACGACCACCCGGCGCGCGGACATGGGCAAGCGCGACGTGCTCGTCACGGACACCGTCGGGTTCATCTCCGACCTCCCGCACTGGCTCGTGGAGTCGTTCAAGTCGACGCTCTCGGAGGTGTACCGGGCGGACCTCGTGTTGCTGGTCGTCGATGTCTCGGACCCCATCGAGGAGATCCGCGAGAAGCTCGTCACCAGCCACGACACGCTGTACGAGCGCAACGAAGCCCCCATCGTCACCGTCCTCAACAAGGTCGACAAGGTCCCCGAGGAGGAGGTCGAGCGCAAACGCGAGGCCCTCTCAGCGCTCGCGCCCAGCCCCATCGCCGTGAGCGCCCTGGAGGGCGACGGCATCGCCGAGTTGCGCGACCGCGTGGACGACGAGCTCCCGCCGTTCGAGCGTGAGCGGCTCGTCCTCCCGATGTGCGACGACGCGATGAGCCTCGTCTCGTGGGTCCACGACCACGCGCACGTCAACGACGTGGACTACGGCGAGCAGGTCGTCGTCGACTTCGAGGCCCGACCCAGCGTCATCGAGCGCTCGCGGGCGCGAGCCTCGGACGTGGCCGCGACGGCCGAGCACTGAGCGCGGGCCGCCGGTCAGTTCGGCTCCGGCCCGAGCGCGTACAGCCCGTCCCACGCGAACACGTAGACGCCGCCCTCGGCGACGACAGGCTGGGCGGCGAGACCCGAGACCATCATATCTCCCTCGACGACGGTCTCCGGGAACCGGTGGGTCCAGCGTTCGGTTCCGTCGGTCCGGGAGAGCGCGGCGAGCTCGCCGCCGTTCCCACGCTTCCCGACGTAGATCCGGTCGCTCCCGACGGCCGGGTGGCCACGGTAGCCCGAACCGCTGCCGGGGGTCACGGCGTCTCGCTCGTCGCCGGTCGTGGCGTCGAGGACCCGGACCGTCCCGTCGTCGACGAGATACGCCCGCTCGCGGTCGACCGCGACCCCGACGACGTTCGTCGTCTCGGCGTCGTAGTGCCAGCGACGGCGCGCGTCCGACCGCGCGAAGGCGTGGACGCCGCCGTCGTCCGGGGCCACGTAGACGGTGTCGCCAGCAGCGTACGGCCCCTCCGGGATACCGTTGTCGTCGAGGTCGATGGACCAGCGTTCGCTCCCGTCCGCGAGCGCACGGGCCGTGAGCGTGCTCCCGACCTGGAACTCGCTGGAGAGGGCATACACGGTGTCGTCGTCCGCCGCGAGCGTGGCCTGCAACCGTGGCGACGGGCGTCGCCAGCGGCGGGAGCCATCCGCGACGGCGTAGGCCCGCACGTCCGCGTCGCGGTCACCCTGTCGTGGAATCTCGGTGGTGGCGAACACCGTCCCGTCGACGGCCGTGGTGACCGACGCCGCCCGAGCCCCGAGGTCGCGCTCCCAGGCCAGGTCGCCCGTGAGGGTGTACGCCCGCAGGAACCCCTCGCCGGCCACGACCACGCGGTCGCCCGAGACGGTTCCGGCGCGCATGCGCCCCGGGAGCTGGCGGGTCCAGCGCTCGTGCCCCTCGCGCGCGTCGCGACAGAACAGCGTCAGCGTCCCGTCGGGCTGGTGGCCGGTCCCCGTCGGCGGGGAGGCAGTCCGGGTCGGCGGGCCGGACGTACTCGGGCCCGTCAACCCGAAGTGGAACAGGCGCCCGTCGGCGAGCAGTGGTGGTCCGCTCCGGATGCGCCGCAGGCGCCAGTAGGTCGTCGCGTCGTCGAGGACGCCGAGCGCTGGGGCAACGCCGGCGTGCCCGGAGCCGTAGCCGGGCTGTGGCCACGCCCCCGAGACATCGAGCGGGCGGGGCTCCCGCGGAGTCTGGGTCGGCCGGTCATCGTCCGTTGGCCTGGGCGAATCACGGTCGGTCGTCGGGACATCGGTCGGTGGGTCCGTCGGCGAATCCGTCGGCGAGTCCACCGGCGTGTCGTCAGTCGAGCAGCCGGCGAGGACCGCGAGTGCGGCGCTGCCGGCCGCGAGGAACCTGCGTCTGGAGGGCATCAGCGAACGTTGCCGGGAGTGTGGTAAATGTCTTCACCCGCCGTCGCGGAGCGGTGCCGGCTCGGTCGAGGGGGCGCTACTCCTCTCGGTCGAGGGGACGCTACTCCTCTCGGTCGAGGGGGCGCTTCTCCTTCGTCACGACCCGCACGTCGTCGATGCGCGTGTCCGGGTACTGACCATCCTCGTCTTTCTCCACGGCTTTCACCATATCCCAGACGACGTTGAGCCCCGTCGTCACGCCCTCCAGCGCCTCCATCTCGCAGCCCGTCTTCCCGGTGGTCTCGACGGCGACCTCGAGGTCGACGCGCTCCTCGTGTACGTCAAAGCCCGTCTCGACGTTCGTGATGGGGATCTGGTGGCACATCGGGATGGTCTCCCAGGTGTGCTTGACCGCCTGCACGGCGCCGACGCGCGCGGTCGCGAGCACGTCGCCCTTCCCGACCTCGTCGGCCCGGATTGCCTCGACGGTCGAGGGCTGGAGGTGAATCGCCCCCCGCGCGACCGCCCGGCGCGCGGTGTCGGGCTTGTCGCCCACGTCCACCATCTGCACGTCGCCGTCCTCGACGTGGGTGAGACCGTCGCCGTCCTCGTGCGTGGTGACCTCGGGGTCGCCGTCCGGGCCGTCCGGGTCGTTGTGGTCCTGTGGCGAGTCGTCGCTCATGCTCCCCCCGCGATATCCTCGTCCGGGCGGTGCATCGCCCGCGGGAGTACGTCGACGAGGTCCGTCGCGACGAGGCCGTGGCCGTACTCCTCGACGGCGATGTCGCCGGCGCGCCCGTTCGCGAACGCGGCCAGGGACGCGGCATCGTGCGTGTCGAGGACGGAAACGAGCGCGCCGCAGGCGCCCGCGAGCACGTCGCCCGTCCCGCCGACGGTCATCCCGGGATTCCCAGTGCGGTTGCGCCGCGTGCGCTCGCCGTCGCTGACGATATCGTGGGCCCCCTTCACCAGCAGCGTGTGCCCCAGCTCGGCGGCGAACGCCTCGACCAGCTGGGCACGCTCGGCAGGGTCGTCGGCCGTCTCGCCGCCCATCTTCCGCAGTTCGCCCTGATGCGGCGTACAGAGCAGGTCCGCGCGCGTCTCCACCTCGGGGACGACCTGCAGCGCGTCGGCGTCGACGACGACGGTTCCCTCGAGCGTGGACAGGAGCTGTTCGGCCGCGCTCAGCGTCTCCGCGGCGTCGCCCAGCCCGGGCCCGAGGACGACGGTGTCGTGTCCCTCGGCGAGTTCCCGAACGGTGTCGAGGTGCGTAGGTGTCAGGCACTCGCCGTGGAACGACCGGACGATGAGGTTCTCGCTGTAGCCCTGCAGTTCTCGTGCCACCTCGCTCGGACAGACGACCCGGACGAGGTCGGCCCCAGCCCGGAGCGCGGCCTGGGCCGACAGCGCGGGCGCGCCCGTGTACGGCCCGCCACCGACGACCAGCACCTCGCCGTTGTCGCCCTTGTGGCTCGCCGGGTCGCGGCCGAGGCGCAGGAGGTCACCCGGCCCGACGAACGTCTCGGCCGCCGCCGGGATGCCGATGGGCTCGACGCGAACGTCCGCGTCGACCTCCTGCAGGCCGGGCTTCGTGTCGTGGAAGGTGACGACGTGGTCGGCCGTGACCGCGTTCGCGGCGTGGGCTTCCCCGTCCGGGTCGACACCGGAGGGGACGTCGACCGAGAGGACCGTCGCGTCGCTCTCGGACATCCGCCGGGCGGCCGTGGCCTCGGGTTCGCGCAACTCGCCCGAGACACCGGTCCCGAGCATCGCGTCCACGACGAGGTCCGGGTCGCCCAGTTCGAGCGCGGTCGAATCGGTCACCTCGCGGACGTCGTAGTCGGCCGCGACGAGCGCGTCCCAGTTCTCGCGGGCGATGTCGGTCCCGATGGCCGACGCGCGGCCGAGGAGGTGGACGGTCGCATCGTAGTCGTCGAGGAAGCGCGCCGCGACGAGCGCATCCCCGCCGTTGTTGCCGCGGCCGGCGACGATAGCGACCGTCGTACCGGGGTCTGCGAGGTCACGGACCGCCCGGGCGACGGCGTTGCCCGACGACTCCATCAACTGCTTGCGAGGGACGCCGAGGGCCTCGGTGTTCGCGTCGAGGACGGCGACATCCTGTGCCGTGAGCATGGGCGGGCCTTCGACGGGTGATGGGTTAAATCCGGGCGAGAACGGGACGCCCTGTCGAAAGCCCTTGCTGTTTGACCGATGGCGACTGGACTCCTGTCGAAAGCCCCCGCCCGGTCGAGCGGGCGGGGGCTTTCAACAGAATCGCGTCAAGGCGGTAGTCAGATATCGTTGGGGGAGCTACGGAGATACCCCATTATATTATAATATCAATACCTGACCTCAAATTTCCTATATTGTAAATTTATTAGGGATTACGGAAGGATATTGGTGTCGTCCATCACTTCTCCACGACCAGCACGGGTGCGACGGGGTCCGGGTTCGGCGCCACGCTCTCCAGCAACGCCCCCACCGGCCGCGCCTCGTGACCCAGCAACTCCTCGACCCGTTCGTGCGTCAGCACGTTCTCGCCGGTGTCGACCAGCCGCAGGCGCCGCCGGAGCCAGCGCTCGTCGTGCTCGCCGAGCCAGTAGTCGTCCGGCGCCGCGAGGTGGGTCTCGTGCCACGCCTGCCGCGCGGGCGAGGGGTAGTTGAACACGAGGAGTCCGCCCTCCGCCACCAGGGCGAACAGGTCACGCAGCGCCCGCTCGATGTCGGGGACGTAGTCCAGCGTGTTCAGACAGTAGACGACATCGAACGTCCGGTCGATGCCGGGGGCCGGCAGCCCCGCCGCCGCGAACGTCACCTCGGCGAGCCCCCACTCGGGAGCCAGCGCGTCGTCCGCGGACCGGCGTTCCTCGTCGTTCGCGCGCGCCAGTTCGAGCGCGGCGGGTGCGGGGTCGTAGCCGAAGAACCCGGTGTCGGGGAACTCCTCGGCCAGGTCGAGCAGGACGACGGCCGCCCCACAGCCGACCGAGGCGACCGAGTCGGGGACGCCCCGCTCGACGAACAGGTCACCCAGCAGCCGCGCGGCGTCGTGTCCCCGACGACACATCGCGTCCCGGTCGGCCGGGGTGAGCGGCGCTCTCCAGAACGCGTCCCAGTCGATAGTCGGCCAGTCGCCGTCCTGGGCGGTCTCACGCGGGGCCTCGGGCGGCGAGTCGGCCACGCGGTCGCTCATCGGCGGATCTCGAAGCCGGTGATTCCCTCGGGCGACTCATGTTCGACGGTTACGTCGTCGACGCGGGCCCGCGTCGGGCCCTCATGGCAGTACTCCAGCATCCCCTCGACCGCCGACTCGGGCCCCTCGAAGACGGCCTCGACGCGGCCGTCGTCCAGGTTGCGGACCCAGCCGTCCACGACGCGTTCGATGGCCTCGCGCCGGGTGGTCGCCCGGTAGGTCACCCCCTGGACGCGACCGCTGACGAAGACGTGGGCCCGCACGCGCGTACCGTCTCCGTCGGCTGTCATGCGTTCCCGTTCCAGAGCGGCGTACTAAAGCCTGTCCGCGAACGCCGGGCGATACGGCCGCCGCAGGCCCGTCCCCGGCTGGTGTCGGCGTGCCGACCCGTTTTTGGTCGTCCACCGTCCACCCTGGAGCATGGTTCTGGAGGGGACGGTCCTCGTCGGTCGGGAGTTCGAACCCGTGGAAGGCCGCGTCGTCGTCGAGGACGGCACGATAGAGCGTATCGAGCGCGACGACGTCGACAGCGACGACATCATCCTGCCGGCGTTCGTCAACGCCCACACCCACATCGGCGACTCCATCGCGAAGGACGCCGGCGCCGGCCTCTCGCTGGACGAACTGGTCGCACCGCCGGACGGCCTGAAACACCGCCTCCTCCGCGACGCCGACCGCTCGGAACTCGTCGGGGCCATGCACCGGTCGCTGCGCTACATGCGCCAGGGCGGAACCGGCGCGTTCGTCGAGTTCCGCGAGGGCGGCGTCGAAGGCGTCGAAGCCATCCGTGACGCGCTGGAGGGCGTCGATATCGAGTCGGTCGTCCTCGGCCGGGAGACGGTCGACGCGATGGAAGCGGCCGACGGCTTCGGTGCCTCCGGGGCTCGCGACGGCGACTTCTCCCGGGAACGCAACGCCACCCGCGAGGCAGACAAACTGTTCGGCATCCACGCCGGCGAGCGCGACGCCGCCGACATCAACCCGGCGCTGGACCTCGACCCGGACTTCCTCGTCCACATGGTCCACGCCGAGGAACTCCACTTCGAGCGCGTCGAGGAGCGCGGGACCCCCATCGTCGTCTGCCCGCGCTCGAACCTCGTCACGAAAGTGGGGTTCCCGCCCGTCGGTGACATGCTCGAGCGGACCCCGGTCGCGCTCGGGACGGACAACGTGATGCTCAACTCCCCGTCGATGTTCCGCGAGATGGCGTTCACGATGAAGCTGAGCGACGACCGCGTCACCGCGCCCGACGTGCTGCGGATGGCCACGGTCGCCGGGGCGGACCTCGCGGGGCTGAACTGCGGCTGCATCGAACCCGGGCGCGAGCCCCGGCTCCTCGTGCTCGACGGCGACTCGGACAACCTCGCGGACTATCGTGACCCCGTTCGCGCGGTCGTCCGACGCGCGAGCGTCAGCGACGTCAAGCGCGTGACGGGCCCGGGCGAGTTCGACGACTGAACGCTCCGCCGGGACGTAACGCTCTACTGCCCCGGCAGCGGACCACCGCGTATGGAGCCCGTCGTCGCGGTCCTCCTGGTGACCTGCCTCGTGCTCGGGGTCGGTGCCGCCCTCCTCGGCCGGCGGGTCCGCCGGCTCGACGGTACGGCCCCGGGGGCCGAACCGGCCACGGCCAGCGGCAACGCCGACCGACCGCTCGGCCCGGTGGCTCGCTGGGCCACCGACGGCGGCGAGGCCGGAAGCGACACGCCGCGCGCCGACGCGTCGGGCCAGGGGAGCGCCGGCGGCACCCGTGGGCCGAAACTCGTGCTGGCCTACGTCCGCCCCGACCGGCTGGAGGCCGTGAAAGACGCACTCGCCGCGGTCGGGGCGCCCTCGCTGACCGTGACGCAGGTGTCGGGCCGCGGGAGTCAAGCCCCCGAAGAGGGCCAGTGGCGTGGCGAGACGTACACCGTCGACCTCCACCGGAAGGCGAAGGTCGAGTGCGTCGTCGCCGACGTCCCCGTCGACGACGTGGTCGAGGCCATCGCCGACGCTGCCCACACCGGCGACCCGGGCGACGGGAAGGTGTTCGTCCTGCCGGTCGAGCGTGCGCTCCAGATCCGGACAGGCAAGCGCGGCCCGGACGCGGTCTGAGCGGGACGCCCGTGGCCGCGGACGTGCCCGGGTCGGCCGCGGGACCACCCGCGGCTCAGGGCTCGACGACCAGCTTTCCGAGGAACGAGTCGTCCAGGACGGCCTGCTGAGCGGCCTTGACTCCGTCGAGGTCGTACGTTCGCGCGACCTGGGGCACGAGCGACCCACGCTCCAGGAGGGCCGCCAGCCGCCCGAGCACCCGCGCCACGTCGGGCGTGTTGAACATCGAGACGTGGTTCACGGTCAGCGCCTTGCCGCGATGGGCCGGGACGTTCGGAAAGGTCGCCTCGGGGTCGGTGTTGCCGATGGCCGCGATACGCCCGCGGAACGCCGCGACCTCGCAGTCCAGCCCCAGGTAGTCGTCGAGCCGGTGGTCGAGGACAACGTCGGGCTGGCCAGCCGCACGGATGGCGTCCGCGAGGTCGTCGCGGCCGTAGTCCAGCACGTCGTCGGCACCCAGTTCGGAGAGGTCGTCGTGGTACTCCGGGCGCGCCGTGGTCGTGATGCGGGCGCCGGCGGCCGCCGCGACCTGGACGGCGACGTGGCCGACGCCGCCCGACCCGCCATGGACGAGGACCCGCTCGCCCGGGTCGAGGTCGCACCGCGCGACCAGCGACTGCCACGCCGTCACGCCGACCAGCGCGCTGGCCGCGGCCGCCGCGAACCCCACGCGGTCCGGGAGCGGCGCGAGTCGGTCGGTCGGGACCGCGACGTACTCGGCGCACGTCCCCGGTCGATCGTTGCCCAGCGCGGTCGCGAACACCCGGTCGCCCGGGTCGTAGTCGGTCACGGCGTCGCCGACCGCCGTCACCACGCCGGCAGCGTCGCTCCCGGGAATCCACGGCAGCCGCCCCGGCGCGTACGACCCCTCCCGGAAGTACGTGTCCACGGGGTTGACCGACGCCGCGCGCACCTTCACCAGCACCTCGTCGTTGCCGGGGGTCGGACGGTCGACGTCCTCAACCATGAGCTGTTCCGGCCCGCCGTGGTCGTGGTATCGGACGGCTCGCATGGCCGGGGCGAGGGGCGCACCCGTCAAAGCCGTGGGGGTGGCGGCGGGCGTTTCGGAGCCGGCAGCAGGCGGACGGGGGAGGGGCCGGACGCGGGAGTGACCGGACGTGAGGCCGGCCGGAGCGACCCGAACCCTTTCGGCCGCCGCCGGTGACCACTCGCGTATGAGCGACACGCCCGCGGGCGACCCCGAGACGTTCGAGGCCGGCGGCATCACCCTCGAGAAGCGCCGGGAGTTCGTCTGGGAGATCCCCCAGGACGAGGCCGAGGGGATGCGCGTCCCCGCGCGCATCCTCGCCAGTCGGTCGCTGCTGGAGGAAATCAAGAACGACAAGACGCTCCAGCAACTCCGGAACACGACCCACCTCCCCGGCATCCGGAAGTACGCCATCTGCATGCCCGACGGCCACCAGGGCTACGGCTTCCCGGTCGGCGGGGTGGCCGGAATAGATGCAGAAGATGGCTGTATCTCCCCCGGAGCGGTGGGCTACGACGTAAATTGCGGAGTGAGAATGGTTAAAACTAATCTCTCCTACGACGACCTCCGCGGCCGCGAGGAGGAACTCGTCGAGGCCCTCTTCGACGCCGTCCCCACGGGCCTCGGCGGCGGTGGAGTCGTCGAGAGCGACATCTCGACCGTGGAGTCGGTCCTGAACCGGGGTGTCGACTGGGCACTCGAACACGGCTACGCCGTCGAGGACGACCTGACCCACTGCGAGGACGAGGGGATGCGCCACGACGCGGACCCGGACGCGGTGTCGAAGAAGGCGAAGGACCGCGGTCGTACCCAGCTCGGCTCGCTCGGCTCGGGCAACCACTTCCTCGAGGTCCAGCGCGTCACCGACATCTACCGCGAGGACGTGGCCGACGCCTACGGGCTGGAACCGGACCAGGTGGTCGTCCTCATCCACTGTGGCTCCCGGGGGCTGGGCCATCAGGTCTGTACGGACTACCTCCGTGACATCGAGCAGGCCCACCAGGGGCTCCTGGCGCAGTTGCCCGACCGGGAGCTGGCTGCGGCGCCCGCCGGCTCCCAGCTGGCCGAGCAGTACTACGGCGCGATGTGCGCGGCCATCAACTTCGCGTGGGTCAATCGGCAGCTCATCACCCACCGGACACGGGAGGTGTTCGCCGACGTGTTCGACGCCGACTGGCAGGACCTGGGGATGGACCTGCTGTACGACGTATCCCACAACATCGCCAAACGCGAGGTCCACGAGGTGCCCGACGGCGCGGGCGGCACCGAACAGCGCGAACTGTTCGTCCACCGGAAGGGTGCCACGCGGGCGTTCCCGGCGGGCAATCCCGAGGTCCCGAAGGCCCACCGTGACGTGGGCCAGCCCATCATCATCCCGGGGAGCATGGGCGCCGGGTCGTACGTCCTGCGCGGCGGCGAGAACTCGATGGCCGAGACGTTCGGCTCCACGGCCCACGGCGCCGGCCGGCTGATGAGCCGCACCCAGGCCAAACAGGACTACTGGGGCGGTGACGTCCAGGACGACCTCCGCGAGCAGGAGCACATCTACGTGAAGGCCTCGTCGGGCGCCACCATCGCCGAGGAGGCGCCCGGCGTCTACAAGGACGTCGACGAGGTGGTCCGGGTGAGTGACGCGCTCGGCATCGGGGACCGGGTCGCACGGACGTTCCCTGTCTGCAACATCAAGGGCTGAACGGGTCGAACGACGGGGTCCCGAGACTGCCGGCGCTACCGCTCTCCGGTCGAGGGCTAGAGGAAGGAGCCGGTCGCGTGGACCGGCGGACTGTACCCCCAGTTCAGTGTGTTACTGCTGACGTGGGGCGCGCGCCTCGCGGACGTCGGCTCCGTCCCGTAGCTTGTCCTCGCAGTGGGGACAGACACGGACGGTATCCATGCCCTGCGGGGCGAACACCCGTACGTACGCCTCGCTAACGTACGAGTCGCAGTTGTTGCAGTGGGGCACACCTAACGTCTACTTAGTCTCATATTTAACGCTTTGGTTCGAACGGAAACTCCGGCGGTCGAGCACCCCCCTCGCCCTCGCGTGATTGCAGGGCCATCAGTCACGAAGAAAGTCGAACGAGACATCGTCCAGCGACAGGTTCGGGTCGACCTCCTCGCCGTCCTCGTGCCGGACGAACGAGAGGTAGAACGGGCGCCCACACCCCTCGCCGCGGGTCTCGCTCGCGCCACAGACCAGCTCCACGCCGTCGGCGTCGACGGCGTCGCCGTCCAGCAGCGGGGGCTCGGTTCCCGCCTCGAACGCCTCGTAGACGGGGACGTACGTCCAGCCCGCCAGCGGGTCCGGCGTGACCGCCTTGTCGGCGAGGTAGGCATCCCGCTCCAGTTCCACCACCGCATCACACCGCGGGCAGGTGTAGGTGACTGTGACCATACCGTCGGTCCGGGCGCCAGGGGCTAAACCACCACGCCCGACTCTGCCCCGGTCCCGGCCGGACACCGGCCCCCGCGATGCAGGCCGACGCCGTGGCCGGGTTCGGGGCCGACACGCCTTTGACCACCGCGCGAGTGCCCTCGCGCATGATCGACGAGACGGTCGCGGAGATCCGCGACATGCAGACCCACAGCTCCTCTGTCGTGGCGGTGAAGGCGGCCGAGGCGCTGCGGGAGGTGCTGGACCGCGACTACCCGTCGCTCGAGGAGTACGTTCGGGACCTCGAACGGAACAGCCAGGCGCTCAAGCGCGCCCAGCCCTCCCACGCGACGCTGCACACCACGCAGGGACAGATACAGGCCTCCGTCACGGACGTCGACCACGAGGACGTGGCGGCCGCGAAGGCGGCCACCGAGGACGCCATCGAGGCGGTCGTCGAGCAGGTCGAGACCGGCAAGCGGCAGGCCGCCGAGAACGCCGCCGATGCGCTCCGTGACGGTGACGTGGTCCTCACGCACGACTACTCCTCGACCGTGCTCGAGGCGCTGGAACTCGCGGCCGCCGAGGGCCGCCACCTCGAGGTGTACGTGACCGAGGCGCGCCCGCGCTACCTCGGGCGCAAGACGGCCCGCACGCTCGCGGGTATCGACCGCATCGAGCCCCACCTGCTCGTGGACTCGGCCTGTGGCGAGGTCCTCCCCGAGTGCGACCGCGTGATGGTCGGGATGGACTGCATCGTCGAGGACACGTTCTACAACCGCGTCGGCACCTTCCCCATCGCCGCAACCGCGGCCGAGCTCGCGGTCCCGGTCACCGTCGTCGGCGCCTCGACGAAGGTCATCGACGAGGGCGGGTTCCAGTTCCAGAACGAGTTCCGGCCCGCGAGCGAGGTCATGCTCGAACCCGCCGATGGGTTCGACATCGAGAACCCCGCGTACGACGCGACGCCGATGCATCTCGTCGACTCGGTCATCACGGACGAGGGGACGCTGTCGCCCTGACATCCTCCCCGCTCTGAAGGGCAGGGCTTTCTCCTCGATCCTCCGGTAACACCGACCACGGCCATCAGGCCGGGATGGACGCCTCGAACACGGGCTGGTCGACCAGTGTGCGACCGCAGGCCGGGCAGCCGTAGGCCCGTCGGCAGTCGCCGTCCACGGACCGCTCGGTGACGACCCAGTCCCCCTCGACGGGGGCCCTGCGGCCGCAGGTGGGGCAGAACAGCACCGACTTCCGCGGCGTGGATGTCCTCTCTTTTGCCACCTCCCGGGTTTGAGCGGATTTCATTACCATACATACCCATCAGACGCGGTTAACGCTGACGGTGGGAGCGGCGGCTCCACGGAAGTGCAGCGAGAACGAAACGGAACGCCCCTCAGGCGTACTTCGCGACGATGTTGAGGACCTCGTCGAGTTCGTCGCCGTCGAGCGCGTAGCGCTCCTGGGCGAACACGGACCGGACCTCGTCGCGGTCCTGCGGGAGGGTGTCGGCGATCTTGTGGGCGGTCTTCTCGTCGAGCTTCTCCAGTTCGAGGAGGTCCTCGACCAGCGCACGGCCGTCCTCGGCGCTCATGGCGGCAAAGCGGTTGGCGTGGTCGATGGCGCGCGCCAGTTCGTAGCGCATCTCGCGGTCCTCGTCGAGCGCGCGCTCCTGCTCGACCTCCGCCAGCAGCTCCTTGGCCTCGGCGGTGGTGACGTACTCGGCGTCGAGCGTCTCCTTGAAGATCGTCATGCGGTTACTCCGTCTGTCGGCGGAGGTGCGCGGGCTTCGTGATGATGGTCTTCTCCTTGCTGCCGTCGGTGATGGTCACCTTGTAGGCACGGCCCTGCTGAGCCTCGATTTCACCGGTGTGACCGTTGAATCGGGGGTGGAAGCGGCCGTCCGGCACGCTCGGGTCGATGTGGAGGTGGACCTTGTCGCCCGCCTCGAACTCCTCGACGGCGCGCTGCGGCGGGGAGGTCCCCCGCTCGCGGGGCTTGTTCCGTAGCTTGTTGCGTGTTCCGTGAAGGGGCCCGTTGGAGCTCGGCATAGTCGTGAGACCGAATTGACCCGAGGAGTACTTGAATGGTGTGTTCTGTGTCCGGTACCGTGGGCGTCACCGAACCGCTCGGCGTGGCCACTACGGCGGAAGCACGCGCCGGAAGAACGGGCCGTTCACCGAACCTCGTCCGGTCGAAGCGCCGTGTCCGACTGGAGCCATGCGTGCTCCTCGTCCGTCCGGTACACGACCACGTCGCCGCCTTCCTCTCGAAGTTCGAGCGCATCCATCTCGGCCTCCCAGCGCTCCTCGTGGCTGGGCTGGGGGCACCGTTCGCCCTCGAGCAGCTCGCGGGCCTGCTCCTCGGAGAGGCCCGACATCGCCGCACGGAAGGCCCACGGCGCGAGCGGGTCACGCGCTGTCTCGACCTCGGAGGTCGTCGAATCCTCGCGGGCGCCGGCGCTCATGCCGACCACCCCGACGGTGCCCAGGTCGAGCGCTGCCTGCTGTGGGTCATATCGGCAACGATGGGCCACGTCTGCATAAGTAGGTCGGGCGTTCTCGCGTCCTGAAAACGGCCTCCACGGCGGCCAGAAGGCTTATACCTGCCGAGAGAGGTTCGCCGCAGAACCGGCTCGACGGCGGAGCTGGCCTCAGATGCGACCGACTTCCTCGACCTGCACCGACTCGACGCCCTCGACGCCGGAGAAGGCCTCCTCGACGGCCTCGGTGCCCCCGGCGTCGTCGGGGACGATGACGGTGGGGAACAGCGCCACCAGCCCGAACGCGACGTCGTCGCGCTGGGTGCCCTTGATGTGGGCACCCTCGGGGAGGGAGGATTCCAGACGCTCCTGGAGTGCGTCCAGGTCCACGTCGGGGCTCTCCGGCATGACCTTGAGTTTGGCTGCGACCTTCCCCATCGTCAGGGCCCCGTGAAGCCACAGTCCGGACACTCGTAGAGGTTGCTCTGCTTGCGGCAGGTCGAACACCGGAAGATCAGGTGCCCGCAGTCGGGGCACTTGAACCGGGCGGCGTTCGTCCCGGCGATGTTGATGCCACAGGAGACGCACTGGCGCGTCTCGCTGTTGTCGGCCTGGCTCATACCTCCGTTTGGTCGTGGACCGGGTTTAAGCCTTGCCAACCGGGGCGCAGACCCCGGGAGCCCGTGACACGGCGACTGCCGGGAGTACCCGATACCTCGCAGCAGGAGAACCGACATCGTCGGGCCGTCCCGCCTGGTTTCAAGAGCCATCCGCCCGCCAGCAGGGATATGGCAATCGTCGACGCCGCGTTCTACGCGATCCATCTCCTCGTCGGGGCGCTCTGGACCGGGAGCGTCCTGTTCGCCGCCGCCGCAGTGCTGCCGACCGCTCGCGCGGGCGAGGTCAGGCCGGAACCGCTATCGGCCGTCTTCAGCCGGCTGACGACACTCTCACGCGGCTCAGCCCTCGTGATGTTGCTGACGGGCGGGCATATGGCCGCCCAGCTCTACACGTTCGAGAGCCTGACCGCCAGCCCGCGGGGCCATCTCGTCCTCACGATGACGCTGCTCTGGCTCGTCATGACGGGGCTCGTCGAGGTCGGGAACAGCCGGCTACAGGACGGCCTCGACGCCAAGAAGGTCCGCTCGCCCGCACGGACGGCCGGGCGGTTCTACCGCGCGGCCGGCGTCGTCGCCGTCCTCCTGCTGCTCGATGCGGGCGTCCTGGCCGCCAACAGCGCCGGGTTCCTCCCGCTCTGACCCGAAGGCGTTAGTCACGGCCGCCCGACGGACCCGCAATGGCCGACGACCCGGCGTCCGGACGGTACCGACCGCGCTCCGGGGCCGACCGCTCCACCGACATCCCCCCGGCGCCCGAACCCGACGGACTCCCGCTGCTCGGCAACACCCACCAGTACCTCCGGGACCCGCTCACCTTCCACGAGCGCCACGCCCGCGACCTGGGCGACGTGGTCCGGGTCCGACTCGCGGGCGGCAGCTTCCACTACGTCACACACCCCGAGGACATCCAGCGCGTCCTCGTGAGCGACCAGCACCGCTTCCGGAAGGCCTCGCAGGTCGCCGAGGCCGGCGGCGGCTTCCTCACGGACGGGATGTTCCTCGCGACGGGCGAGCAGTGGCGGCGCGCACGCACCGTCGCCCAGCCCGCCTTCTACCGCGAGCGCGTCGAGCGCTACGGCCGCCACGCCGTCGCCGCGACCCGAGAGGCGACGGCCAGCTGGTCGGACGGTGACCGCGTGGACCTCGGGGCGGTCACCAAACGGGTCACGCTCGACGTGCTGGTCCGGGCACTGTTCGACCGCGACCTCGACGACGAGTTCGGGCAGACCGTCGCCGAGGCCGCACGCACCGTCAACGACTTCCTGGATGCGACCTCGCTCCGGACCGTCCTGCCGCTCCCGGACTGGCTCCCGACCCCGTCGAAGCGGCGCTTCGAGGCCGCACGCGCGGACTTCGACGACGCCGTCGACGACCTGCTCGACGACCGCGGAGGTCCCGGCGACGACGCCGCGACCGACGGCCCGACATCGCTGGACGCCATCGAGGACCCGGACCTGCTGGACCTGCTGCTGGCCGCGAACCGTGCGGCCGACGAGGCCGACCGCCTCTCGCGGGGCGAACTCCGGGACAACCTCGTCACCTTCCTGTTCGCCGGGCACGAGACGACCGCGCTGGCGCTCTCGTACGCCGGCCACCTGCTCGCGGGCGCGCCCGACGCGAGCGACCGCCTCACGGCCGAGGTCGACGCGCTCGACGGCGATCCCTCGGTCGCCGACCTGCCCGACCTCCCGTACACGGAGGCGGTCGTGAAGGAGTCGATGCGGCGGTATCCGCCGCTGTACACGCTGTTCCGCGAACCGCTCGAACCGGTCGTTCTCGGCGGCCGCCACGTGCCCGCGGGCGCGGCGCTCGTCCTCCCCCAGCGCATCGTCCACACGGACCCGCGCTGGTGGGCCGCACCGGACGAGTTCCGTCCCGAGCGGTGGCTCGACGACGAGACGGACCGCCCCGAGTACGCCTACTTCCCGTTCGGCGGTGGCCCACGCCACTGTATCGGCGCGCGGTTCGCGATGCTGGAGGCACAGCTGGCGCTGGCCACGCTCGCGCGCGAGTGGCGGTTCACCGACCCGGGCGAGGTGACGCCGTCGCTCAACGTCACGCTCCAGCCCGAGGACCCAATCGAGGTCACCGTCCGCCAGCGCTGACGCCGCCGTCCGTGGCGGCCCCCCCGAGGGCCGCGTGCCCGACGCCCGCCCGGAACAGTACCCAGCCGGCGAACAGCGCGAGCGTCGCGAGCTCGGCGAGCAGCAGCGCGCTCGTCGGCCCGGAGAGGACGAACGTCGTCGCGACGAGCGCGCGGACCACCCACAGCACGGCGACGAGGGCGGCGCCGCCGACGAGCAGGAGTCCGGCACGGGACCGGTCGTCATCACCTGCCCCGGCCCGCCGCAGTCCGAACCCGTCCAGCAGCGGCGCCGTCCAGCCCGCGAGGTAGGCGGCCGCGAGCGCCGGAAGGTGCGCGACCGACGGGGCGGGGAACAGGCCCGCGAGCGCGAGACCGGTGAACGCCACGCCGGCGAGTGTCGTCGTGACCCGGTCGTGGCGGTCGGGCGCCGCCTCCCACCAGGCGCGGACGGCGACCAGCCCGAACAACCCGGCGAGCACGAGTCCGTAGTCGAACGGGAACGCGCCCGCCCCGCCCGGCCGCCCGAGGTCCGAGAGCCGGGCCCGAACGGGAAGGATGCGGACGGTCGGGTCGAAAACGAGTCCCAGGAGGACGGCGAGGACGAGGCTCGCGACGCTGGCGGCCCCGACCAGACGCGTGCGCGAGTCGGTCACGACTGATGGCCCACGGCGCCGGGGCTTGTGTGTGACGCTTGCCGGTGCGTGCAAAAACCGCGGCAAATATCCGCCCGAATCCACATTGGAGGGGACTGTGCAGCGTCGACCCGACTGAATGAACGTAAAGGTAGAGTGCTGGTGCGGGGACGAGATGGACGTCCACGGCGACCCACTCGAGGCCGAGGCGGACCTCCGGACGGCGTGTCCGAACTGTGGACGGAGGTACGTACTGACGCTGACCCGCTACCGGGACGCGACCGACGACTGAGTTCGGTCGGCGGGGGGCGCGCGCAGGTCCCGTTCGCGCTCCCGGCGGCGCTCGGCTCGGCGGGCCTGCAGGGAGTCCTGCAACCGGTCGGCCACCGTCTCCCGGAGCTGGGCGGCGCGGTCGGCCTCGATATCGAGCGCCTTCGGGTCACCGCTCGTCAGGCCGCGCGACCCGGCCGTGTCGACGACCACCGTCGCGAGGTCACGGCGACGCTGGAAGACGCTCTCGGTCTCCACGACCGTCTGGACCCGGTAGTACGGAACGACGGTCGTCTCGCGCGACCAGAACCCCGACCGGAGGACGACGTGGTCCGCGAGGACGGCGAACCCGAGGTTGCGCCATTTCAGGTGGGCTCCCAGCGGCGCCAGCAACACCAGCCCGAGAGTGAGATACCAGGCGAACGAGAACTCCGAGAACCGGTGGACGCCGTAGGCGATGCCCGTGAGCAGGAGGCCGGCCAGTGCGTACCTGATAGCGTACCGGGTGCGGGCGCGGGCGGGCGGGCGTTCGAACGACACCTCACCGAACGGCTCCACCTCGCGCGCCAGGTCGACGACGCGCGAGCGGCGCGCCAACGGGACGGCCGACTCCGCTCCCGCGTCCCCGGGCGCGTAGCCCGCCGTCTCGACGGTGAGCGACGCGTAGCCGATGCGCCGCGCGAGGACGTTCTCCGAGAGCACCACCGACTGGACCTTCGACAGCGGGACCGTCCCGGTGTAGCGGTTGAGGAGGCCGCGCTCGTACCGGAGTTCGTCGCCGGCGCGCGCGAGGCGGAACCCGTAGAAGTTCCCCACGGAGAAGGCCGCGCTCGCCAGCACCGCGACGAGGACGATACCGGCCGCGAACAGCGGCGCGGCGACCGCCAGCGAGAACAGCGGGTCCGTGGCCCGCCGTGTCAGCGACGGGGCGACGATGGGGATGACCGCCGAGAACAGCGATAGCAGGCGCAGGTCGACCGAGACGACACCCAGCAACGCCAGTTCGCGGGGCGACATGGCGAACAGCTCCTCCTCCTCGGGGTCGTCAGCGGCCGTCGCCTCTCCGTTCCGCTCATCCTCGGCTCGCCGTTTCAGCCGGCCGACTTCGGCGCGGAGGCGCTCGGCTTCGGCCTCCGTGACGTACCGGAGTTCGGCCTCCACGTCGCTGCCGCCCGCCGTCTCGACCGTGACGGCGGCGATGCCGAGGGCTCGCTGGACGGCGTTCCGACTGGTATCGACGTTCTGGACGCGACCGAGCGGAATCTCGCGGGTCCGGCGGGAGAAGACGCCGGACTCGATATCGAGCGTGTCCCCCGTGAGTTCGTACTCGAACCGCTGCCAGCGCGCGAACTGGTAGAGCCCCGCCAGTGCCAGCACCCCGGCGACGACGGCCAGGGCCACCAGCGGCCCGGCGCCGGGCATCTGCGTCGAGCCGAAGGTGGCGATGACGAGTATCCACCCCAGCCGCGCGGCCGTCGTCGCGGCGCCGTACGGAATCGAGAGGGGGGTAAGACGCATCTCAGACCGCGTCCTCCCCCTCTGCGGCGATGGCCAGTCGCTTCAGCCGGTCCTGCAGGTCGTCCGCGCGGTCGGGCGTGAGTCCCGGGATGGAGACGTCGGCGCCGCGCGACCCCGCGGTGTAGACGACTACGGTGGCGAGGCCGAACGCCCGCTCGACCGGACCGCGCGAGGCGTCGACGTGCTGGATACGGACGTACGGGACGACGGTCCGGACGCGTGTAAGGACGCCACGGTCGAGGAACAACGAGTCCGTCCGCACCCGGTACGACCAGGACTCGTACCGGAGGTGTGCCCGGGTCGCGCCGAACAGGAACAGCACCGTGAACACGACCGGGCCGATCCACGCCGGAGCATCGAGGACGACGGACAGTGCACCGGTGACCGCGCCGAGGACCACCGCGGCGAGTGCCGCCCGAAGGATCCACACCAGCCGGACGGCGGACTCCAGCGACCGCTCCGGGCCCGTCAGCTCCGCCACGTCGACCGCGGCGGGGTCCAGCGGCTCGGTGGCGGCCCCGTCCTCGGTGGCCCCATCCCCGCTGTCGGTCACCTCTCGGACCGCGGACTCGGTGTCGGCCGTCTCCGCCGGAGCGGCGGCCTCGTCGCTGTTGCCGCCCCGGTCGTCCGGTCCCGGCGTGGCGTCGTCGACCCGCCCGTCGCCGTCACTCATTGGTTCCTCGGACGAGGTCGTGACTAAAGTAGCCCCCGACCCGCGAGTGGCTGGCAGGGTGAACTGCCGAAGCGGCGACGGGGCTCACGCCCGGTGGATGCGCCCCGCAGTCACCCGAATACGCTCTGCGAAGTGGAGGAGCGGCTCGCCCCCGGGATGGTCGAACCCGTTCACGTCGAACAGCTCGTTCCGGACGAAGTCCGCACTCGCGGGGGCCAGCTCCCACCGGGGGTGGTCGATGTCGCCGTACCAGAGCCGACCGCCCCCGTCGGCGGTGTAGAACCGGTAGTTCTCCGTGAGGAACGCCGGGAGCGAGCCCGGCTCGGGGACGAACGACTCCCCGTCGGGCCCGTACGCGGCCGCGAAGGCCGCCGAGCCGTCGGGCCGCTGGGAGCGGAACGCCACCCGGTCGCCGGCCGCGTCGATGGTCATGTTCGCCCGGTAGTACGGGAGCTGGAACAGCGAGCGCGCGATACCCACCCCGAGCCGGTCGTCGGCGTCGAGGTTGAAGAAGTAGACCCCGCGCCCGCCCTCGTCGGGGTCGTCGTCGCTGGGCCCGTCAGCCGTCTCGTGGACGTACGTCCGGAGGTTCAGCTCCCCGAAGGAGAGCCCCACCGGCGCGAACCGGGGACCGATGTCCCGCATCACGAACGGCACGACGCCGAGGTAGGCGTCCCCGTCGTAGGTGTCGACGGCGAGGCCGTCGGGGAGCCGCTCGTCGACGAGGGCGGGGTCGACCCGCCAGTGAGCGAACAGCAGGTCCTCCCACACCATCGAGAGGAGCTTGCAGTCGGCGAAACGGGCGCACATACCCACGACTACGAGCCGACGCGGTATCGGCCTGACGGCGTGGGCGGCGTTCGCCGGAGTGGAACCAGGACCTCTGCACGTCAGGCGTACCCGCGTCGCCGCTGGAGCTTTGTGGGTCGCCGGGACAGGCGTCGACATGGAGTTCCGAGTCGTCCAGGGCGACATCGCCGCGCAGTCCGCAGACGCGCTCGTGAACGCGGCGGGGACCAGCCTGCAGATGGGGAGCGGTGTAGCCGGGGCGCTCCGGCGCGGTGCCGGCCGCGAGATAAACGAGGAAGCGGTCTCGAAGGGACCAGTCGACCTCGGAGAGGTGGCTGTGACCGACGCCTACGACCTCGACGCCGGGTACGTCATCCACGCCGCGGCGATGCCCCACTACGGCGACGGGCAGGCGACCCGCCAGTCCATCCGGGCCGCCACGCGGAACACGCTGGGGACGGCCGACGAACTGGACTGTGCGTCGCTCGTGATTCCGGCGCTGGGAACCGGCGTGGCCGGGTTCGACCTCGAGGAAGGGGCCCGCATCATCTGCGAGGTCATCGACGCGTACGACCCGACGACCCTCTCCGATGTCCGGTTCATCGCGTACTCCGACGACGCCTTCGAGACCGTCCGAGACGTGGCAACAGCCATCACAGAGAGCCCGTGACAACCCACGGCTGCACACGGTCTGTCGAGGACGGATTCGGCCGTTCAGCCCGTTCCGGGGCGTATTATCTCGTTCTGAAACCGTTAGCGGTGGTTAAGTGACTGGGTCATCTACATGGTAGTGTGACGGGAGTCGAATCCGCTGGGACGGGTCCGGACGATGCCCCAGCCACGGCTCCCCCGTTCGGCGAGGCGGTGCCGTCGAACCTCCTCCTGCTGGGGCCGTCGATGGAAGGTGACGGTGACGCCATCGTGCGGCTCATGGAGAGCGTGACCGGCACGCCCTCCCTGCTCGCGGTGTCGCTCCTTCGGGACCCCGACGAGCAGATCGCCTCTTGGGAGGACCGGTGGCGGAAGCCGCCGAAGGAGGTGGCCACGATCGGCTGCAACCACACAGGGACGACGGGCACCAGCGCCGAGACCTCCTATCGGATGACCACGGTCGCCGACCCGGGCGACCTGACGGGGCTGGGCATCCGCATCAACGAGTGTCTCGACGCGTGGCAGGAACGCCAGTGCGTCGTCGTCTTCGACTCCGTGACGACGATGCTCCAGTACGCCGACACCAAGCAGGTGTTCCAGTTCCTCCACGTCCTGACGAGTCGCATGAAGCGGGCGGACGTGATGAGTGTCTTCTACATGGACCCCGAGGCACACGACGAGCAGACGGTGTCCACCATCCGGAGCCTGTTCGAGGGCGTCTACGAGTGGTCCGAGGACGGCTGGGAGCGGAGCTAGCTCCAGTCGTGCCAGGTGACCGGCGCGTCCGGCAGGCCGACGACCCGTACGAGGTCGCCCTTCTCGTCCTCGTGGACCTCGACCGTGCCGTCGAACGCCTCCTGTAGCATCGACACCGTCGCCGCCTCGACCTGCTCGGTGTCGAGCGTCGCGATACCGAAGAAGCCGGCGTCGTCGATGCGGTCCCGGACGACGTGACAGAACTTGAACACCTCGCTCCGGTCGAGGTGGGCCAGCATCCCCGTCAGCGAGAGGACGCCGATTCGGACACGGGGCACGTCGACGCGGTCGATAGCGTCGTTGAGTTCGCGCCCGATGGCCGCGAGGTCGTCCGGACTCCCGCCGTCGGCCGACTCGCCGCTCACGTCGATGACGGCCAGCTTCCCGTCCAGCGCGCCGCCGGAGTGGGCAGCGAGTTCGCGCTGGAGGTCGGCGGTGGACCGGTCCGTGCTGACCGGCACGATGCCCTCGCCGGTCTCGAGGCCGGCAAGGAGAATCTCGAACGCCGCACGCTCGGCGACCGCCCCCGGGCCGGTGATGAGAAGCGTCGTTCCGGGTGCCTGGCTCCGCGCCTCGGCGACGGGAAACGACGAGCCCAGGTCGTAGGCGTCCCGCTCGTTCGTGACTCCGCTCATGATGTTGAGAGTGTGTCAGGTTCGCAGGGTGGCGTTATGACTCCTCGGGTTCGGTCCGCTGGGCCCCTTCGTCGATACTGCGGAGCGCAGCGACGAAGCCGGCGTCGTCGCCGGCACCCGAGTCCGCGTCCTCGAGTTCGGCCTCCAGCTCGGCGAGCCGGGACTCCAGCTCGGCGAAGGCCTCGCTCTCGGCCAGTTCCTCCTCGCTCTTGCGGGCCTTCAGCGTCTCCTTCTTCGCCAGCAGTGAGGTGTACTCGTCGAGCGCGTCCGAGTAGGCCTCCTGCGAGCGGAGGCTCTCGATGGTGTCGCGCAGTCGGTCCTCGTCGATGGGCTTCGTGAGGTAGGCGTCGAACCCCATCTCGATGATGTCGAAATCCGGCTCGACGGCCGTGACCATAGCGAACTTCGCCTCGACACCCTGGTCCTGCATCTTCGCGAGCGTCTCCTTGCCCGACAGCCCCGGCATCATCCGGTCGAGCAGCACGACGCCGACATCGTCGTCGACGAGTTCCAGTGCCTCCTCCCCCTCCGCGGCCGTGATGACCTCGTAGTCGCCCGCGAGCCAGAGTTCGTACGTCCGGCGGAGTTCCTCCTCGTCCTCCACCACCAGCACCGTCGGCTGGTCGTCCGCCTGCCCGTCGCTTTCGCTCATGGGGCCATCATCGTCGCCCTCGGGAATAAACCCTCACCCGAGGCATCGGCACCCTGATACGAGCCGCGTGGGCGGGTTCCCGGCCGAAGCCGGGCCGTCAGGCGGGGACCTCGACCACGTCGGTCAGGTCCTCCGAGGGCTCGTCCGACTCGGGCGTGGCCCTGCTGAATCGGAAGACGAAGACCGCCCCCTCGGGGTCGTTGTCCTCGATGGTCACCTCGCCGCCGTACTTGCGCATCATCGTGTCGACGAAGAAGAGGCCGAACCCGGAGCCGGTGCCGTCCTCGTGGAGGCCGGTCTCGTCGCGGCGGAACACGGCATCCTTGAGGTCGTCGTCGACGCCGGGGCCGTTGTCGGCGATGCGGAGTTCGACGACTGCCTCCGATTCGTCCTCGTCCCCGGAGTGGTCGGCGAGTGCGTCGTCGTCGCGAACGCTGGCCGAGACAACGACCCGCGGGTCGTCCTTGTCGTTGTGCTCGACGGCGTTCGAGAGGACGTTGCCGACCACGTCGTCGAGCAGGTCGTCCGCGCGGACGTGGACCGGACCGGAGGGCAGGTCGGTCTCGACGGTCACCTCGTCGTAGGTGGTCCGGATGGTGTCGAGTTCGTGCTCGACGACCGCCTCCAAGTCGATGGCCTCCAGCCGGGGGTCGCTCGTCCGGAGTGCCTGCAGGATGGCCCGTGTCCGCTCGACCTGGTCGACGACGCCGCTGGTCTGCGTGAGGATGGTGTCGGCGAACTCACGGATGCGGTCGTCCTCGGCCTCGTCCTCGATGAACTCCGCCCGGGACTGGACGATCATCATGCTGTTGAGGATGTCGTGCCGGATGATGCTGTTCAGCAGCTCGAAGTTGTCGCGCGCGCGTTCGGCCTGGCGGGCGTCCCGGCGGCTGGTGATGCTGAGCGAACCCATCGCGGCCCCGCCCGCCGCCCCGACACCGGCCATCACCGCGACGACGTACTGTGGCTCGCCGACGGGCCGGGCCTCGGCCAGCCGGACGATGATGGTGGTGTAGACCCCGCCCGCCACGAGGGCCATTCCGACGAGTCCGAACAGGGTCACGCGCCAGCGCTCGTCCCGGTTGAACGAGGACGCGGCGAGCCGGTAGCCGCCGTAGACGACCACCAGCGACGGGATGGCTATCTGCGAGAACGCCACGACCGGCCCCCACTGGATGACCAGATTGGCCAGCTCCCGATTGAAGTTCCACAGCCCGACAGCCAGCAGAAGTACCCCGACGCCGCCGAGTGCGAGCGGGGGCCCCCACGGGCCGCGAAGGCGTCGCATACCACCATGCTGGAACACCGCTCGGAAACAGTTTGCGGGTGTGCGCAGTCCGTCACGCACCACTCGGTCGCTCCGCCCGCTACTCCTTTCGGAGCGCCTCATCGCGGAGTTCGCCGTGGGCGTGCCAGGTGCGGGGACGGCAGGCCACGAACACCGCCACCGCGCCCAGCAGGACGAGTACCGCGGTCACGACGGTACCGGGCACCATGCCGATGGCCGCACTCGCCGGCCAGGTATCCGGGCCGAACGCCGTCACACGGACGACCCACGCGCCGTTCAGTACCGCGAACAGCGGGAGGTAGATGCGACGCAGGCGGTGCGCGATGGCCTCCTCGGCGGTTATCTTCAGCGTCGGCTGGCGGTAATCGTCAGCCAGCTTCGACCGCCAGTCCGGGTCCAGCGGCTCGCGCTCGTCCAGTCCGGCTGCCCAGACCTCCTGCTGGAGGGTGCGGACCCGCGAGCGCCAGATGTCGTACGCCCGGTACCGCCGGGCCTCGACGGTGAGGAACGTCGCCAGCACGACGTTCCCGATGAGCAGCAGGTAGTGTGGGTTCTGCTCGCTGGAGAACGCCCACGTCAGTACCGCTGCAATCACGATAACAGCCCAGTTGGTGGTCCGGTCCAGCCGCTCGCGCCAGAACTTCATCCGGTGGATCTCTCCCCGGTAGAGGTGAGCCATCGCCGAGCTGGGACCCATCTCCGCGTCGAGCAGGCCCTCCCCGACCGACGGGTCCGGGCCGCGCCCGTCGACGTGGGGTGGCTCCTCGGTGGTCGCTCCGCCCGCACCGGCCTCGCGCTCGGCAGCCGGCCCGTCCGCTCCGGAATCGCACTCGGTAGCCGACCGCTCGGCGTCCTCGTCGGTTGGGGTGTCAGCGGGAGACATCGAGTTCAGACCAGTAGCTGGATGTCGGCCTCGGCCATCTCGGCGAGCGCCGATGCGGCGCCGACGCCGGTGGTGACCTCGTCGTAGAACTCGTCCTCGTCGTACTCCATCATGTCGGCGGTCATCTGACAGGCCTGCATGTCGACACCCATCTCGAGGCAGGTGTCGACCAGTTCGCCGATGGTTGGCGTGCCGACCTCGTCGATCTGCCGGTTCATCAGCTCCGTGGTCAGCCGGTCCATCCCCGGCAGCGCGGCGACGAGGTTCGGCATCGGCGTGTTCGGGTTCCCGACCGAGGAGAGCTGGAGCTCCTTCGAGCGCTCCTCGTGGAGGATTTCGAGCCCCCAGAACGTGTGGAACACCGTCACCCCCCAGCCGAATGCGGCGGCAGTCGACGCGAGGATGAGCGGCGGGTAGGCCATGTCGAGGGTCCCCTTCGTCGCGATGATGGTCATCTGCCGGGTGTCGTCCCCATCGTCCGCCGCCGCGCCGGCTTCGAGCTCCGCGACGCGCTCCTGCAGGGTCGCGACCTGTGCCTGGAGGTCGGCGCGGGACGGCCCGTCGGCCCCCCCTTCATCGGTCCCGGCGTCGACGGGGCCCCCGGCCTCGGAGGGGTCGGAACTCATGCGGTCTTCCGGACGACGTGTCGGAAGACGTCGCCCTCGTCGGACTGGTCCAGCAGTTCCACGCCCGCCGTGGTGTCGGCCCAGCCCGCGATGTCGCTCATGCTCCCGCGGTCCGTGGCGACGACCTCGAGAACCTCGTCCGCATCGAGCGTATCGATGGCCTGCTTGGTCTCGACCACCGGCATCGGACACGAGAGTCCCTTCACGTCCAGCGTCTCCGTGATATCGTATTCAGTGTTCATGTGGATAACACCATCTTGTACCTAACACACAATCCTCGTGCGGCACGCAAAAACCATTCGGTCATCTCAGCCAGCACCTCTCGCCACCAGTATGCCTCTACTTCCCCCATCTGAACCCCGTTTCCCGAGCGAGCGGGGGTTCGAGTGGAGTCGAGAGCCTCGACTTCGATAGTGAGTGCATTGTACCCTGGTTGCAAACTGTTTTGAATAACCGCGCCGAACGGTCGGCAATGACGGACCACTCCGCCGACGTATCCGGCGAGACGACGAGCCCGGAGTCGCTGCGGGCGCGACTCGAACGGGGGGAACCGGTCGGCCTCCTTGATGTCCGGGCCGAGGCCGAGGCCGAGCAGTGGCGCATCGACGGCGAACGCGTCGACTACCGCAACGTCCCCTACTTCCGGATGCTGGACGGCATCCCGGAGGCGGTCCTGGACGACCTCCCCGGCCCCGAGCCGGTGGTCGTCGTGTGCGCGAAGGGCGACTCGAGTGACTTCATCGCCGAGCAGCTCCGTGAGGAGGGCGTCGACGCCGTCAATCTCGACCGTGGGATGCGTGGCTGGGCGGACCGCTACGACTACACCGAACTCGAAGTCGACACGGACGCGACCGTCGCGCAGTATCATCGGCCCTCCAGTGGCTGTCTGAGCTACCTCGTCGTCGACGACGGCGAGGCGCTCGTCGTCGACCCGCTCCTGGCGTTCATCGACGAGTACGAGCAGGACGTGAAGGCGCTTGGCGCGGAGCTGACGTGCGCGATGGACACGCACGTCCACGCCGACCACGTCTCGGCGCTGTCGGCACTCGGCGACCGCGGCGTCGCGACCTGTCTCCCGGAGGCGTCGGTCGGCCGTGGCGTCACGTTCGACGTCGACCGGGAACTCGCCGACGGCGACACGCTCACCGTCGGCGACACGACGGTCGTGGTCCGCCACACGCCGGGGCACACCTCGGGGATGACCTCGCTGCTCGTCGACGATACAGTCCTGCTGACTGGCGACGGCCTGTTCGTCGACAGCGTCGCGCGCCCGGACCTCGAGGACGGCGCCGACGGCGCCCCGGACGCTGCCCGACAGCTGTACGACACCCTGCGACAGCTCCTGGAACTGGACGACGACGTGGTCGTCGCCCCGGCTCACGCCAGCGACGGGACGCCGACCCGGGAGGACAGCACCTACACGGCCACGCTCGGGACCGTCCGCGAGCGCCTCCCTGTGCTCGACGCGGACCGCGAGGCGTTCGTCGAACGGGTCCTCGCGGATATGCCGCCCAGGCCGGCGAACTACGAGACCATCATCGACACGAACATGGGTCGTGGCAACGTGACCCGTGAACAGCTACTCACCATGGAACTCGGACCGAACAACTGCGCGGCGAGCGAGGGCCGGCTGGATGGGGCGGCGCCACACGCCACAGACAGTCGAGCAGCCGGGACGCGAGACGGGGCTGACGACTGATGCTGGCGGACGCACTCGGCGCGGCCCTGCTCCAGACCGGCCCCGTGGTCGAGGCGATGCCGCCGTGGCTGGCGGCATACTTCCCGGACGGCGTGGTCGGCTACGCGGTCGGGGGAGTGTTCATCGGCCTCGGCGTGGCGGCCATCTACTTCGGTACCGGCATCATCGCGGGCGCCTCGACGTTCCTCGAATCGACGCTCTCGTACGCCTCGCGCTTGCCGCGGTTCAACCGCGGGAAGTACCTCGCCTCGCGCGACTGGCGGGTCACGTTCACCGCTGGCATCATCATCGGCGCCGCCGTCTACGCCCTGACGCTCGGGCCGGGCGGCTGGACCACACAGGTCCAGCCCTGGCGGCTGCTGGCCGGCGGGTTCCTCGTCGGCGTCGGGACCCGCCTCGGCAAGGGCTGTACCTCCGGGCACGGGGTCTGCGGCGTCGGCTCGGTCTCGGGGACGAGCATCACCAACGTGGCGACGTTCATGGTCGTCGCCATCGGAACCGCACAGGTCGCGCTCGCGCTGGGGGTGTCGCCATGAGCGACACCGACGTGGAGCCCGACGGCCGCGGCGCGCGCTTCCACGCCGTCATCCTGCTCGGTGGCATCCTCTTCGGCTTCGGCCTCGGCGTCAGCCGGATGGCCCGGCCGGAGGTCGTGCTGGACTTCCTCCAGTTGCAGGACCTCGGACTGCTGTTCGTGATGGGGGGTGCCGCGGTCGTCTCGGCGCTGACGTTCTATATCGGGACGAACGTGCTCGACCGGACCGCACCCCTGACGGGTCGGGCGTACACGCGCCGGGTGCGCGAGATGGACCGGAACGTCCTCGTCGGCGGGACCGTCTTCGGCGTCGGCTGGGGGCTCTCGGGCATCTGCCCGGGCGCCGCGTACGCCAGCGTTGGTATCGGGAACTGGCCCATCCTCTGGGCCATCGGCGGGATGTTCCTCGGCGCGTACGCGCAGGGGCTCGCGCGGTCGAAGCTGGCCGAACGGACAGCCGGGTCGGAGGTGGCCGGTGCGGACTGACCGCGAGCGGCCGCGTGGGCCGTGCCAGCCCCGGCAGGAGCCACGGACAGGCTCTTGTGTGGGAGGTGAGTACCCGTAACCATGCCCGACGCGATGACAGAACTCCTCCAGCAGGAGATGGCATGTGAGAGCCTGCTGGACTGCTTCCACGGGCTCTCGGAGCTCGACCGGCGGGTGTTCGGCCTGCTGGTCGACGCCGACGAGCCCCTGACCGTCGACGAGGTCGCGGACGCCGTCGACCGCGAGCGGACGACCGCCTACCGGTCGGTCAAGCGCCTGCGCGAGGCCGACCTCGTCGAGCGCGACCAGGTCAACCAGGACGGCGGGAGCTACTACCACGTCTTCTCGCCCCGCGACGCCGACGAGATCGCCGACGCGATGCAGCGGACGCTCAACGACTTCTACGCGAAGATGGGCCAGCTCGTCGGCGATTTCCGCGAGAAGTACGCCGAGGCGGAAACCGGCGAGCCCGGCGGCGGCCCCGAGGAACCGCTGACCGCGGAGTAATCGGCGGACACGAGGAACCAGCCGACCGAAGCGGAGCCACTCCAGCGCCAGCGAGACCGGACGGAGTATCGCGACCACGTGGCACATGGCGCGAGATTCGTGTTTTATGTCCACCCACCGTCTGTGGTCGCGTATGCACCTCGTCCGGCGGTTTCGCGATGCCGGTGTCGATGTGGCGACTGTAGGGCTGGTTCTCGCGTTCTACCTGTACACGTACGGGCGCCGAACGTTCTCACGCTCGATGGTCTACGTGGGGCTCGGGCTCGTCCTGGTGACGGCCGTCGCGACGCTCGCGGCCGTGTTCGTCGGGCCCGTCGACCGCGCTGGCCGTCGCCTGCGCCAGTGGTTCATCCTCTGTGTCACGGTCCTGCTGGCCCTCACCGCCGGCACCCAGTTCTACGGCTGGGGAACGGATTTCCAGACCGTGGCCGTCGAGGCGTACCTCACCGGCGTCGGGTTCATCGGCAGTTCGGCCGTCGTCGCACTGCTCGCCGCCGGGCTGGTGCTCCGGTCCGCCGTCGGCCTGCAGACCAGTCCACGCAGTTCGGAGACAATCCGGCAGGACGTGCTGGACGGCGACGACGGGGCCGGCGAACGGGAAGAGTAGCGGGCGCCGGTACTGGTGGCTGCAGCCCGGAGGGCGAGGACCGCTGAACCGCTCGGCCTCGACAGGGCGTTTCGAACTCGGACACCTCGTTCTCCGGAGTGCCACCGTCTCGCAGACAGCCCGAAGACGGAAGTACGACGTGTGGGAAGAACCAGCACAGATGGAGCCGGTGCTCTCACAGCCGGTGCTCCGGCTGGCTGTGGCCGCGGCGCTGGGGATGTTCATCGGCTTCGAGCGCGAGCGCTCGGAGAAGGCCGCCGGGGTCCGGACGTTCGCGCTGCTGAGTCTGGCCGCCGCCGTGTTCGTCGTGGTGGAGCGGCCGCTGTTGCTGGCGGTCGGCGGGCTCCTCGTGGTGGTGCTGGGCGGCCTGCTCGGCGCACGTGCCGTCGTCGGCGAGCGCGAGGGACTGGCACTCACGACGACCATCTCGATGCTGGTAGCGTACGGTGTCGGCGCGCTCGCCGGTGCGGGCGAACTCGTCACGGCCGTGGCCGTCGGGGTCGTCACCGCTCTGTTGCTGGTCTCGAAGCGCGAACTCCACGGCGTGGCCGACCAGCTCTCGCGCGAGGAGGTCCGCGCGGCGGCCCAGTTCGCCATCATCGGGTTCGTCGTCTACCCGCTCCTGCCCGCGGGCGAGCGGTCGGTCGCGCTCGCAGGGGCGACGGTGGCCGTCGAGCCACGCGTCGTCTGGGCGATGGTCGTCACGGTCGCGGGCATCGGCATCGTCAACTACGCCGCGGTCCGGGTGTACGGCGGTCGCGGTATCGCCGTCACTGGCTTTCTGGGCGGACTGGCCTCCTCGACGGCGGTCGTCGGGTCGGCGGTCGAACACGTCCGCGAGGACGCGGCGGCGACCCCGTACGCCGTGGCTGCGGTGCTGCTGGGGAACGCGGCGATGTCGCTCCGGAATCTGGCCATCGCGCTCGTGTTCACGCTCGGCGCGACCGTCCCGCCGCTGACGGACGTGGCGCTCCCGCTGGGTGCCCTCGCGGTGGGGAGCGTGGGGGCCGCGGCCACCGTCGCCGGCCGAGGGGGGGCACTGGACGTCTCGCTCGACCGGCCGTTCACGCTGCGGTACGTCCTCTCGTTCGGCCTCCTGTTCCTCCTCGTCGTGGTCGCCGGGAGCCTCGCGGACTCGCTGTTCGGGACGGCGGGCTTCTACGCCACGGCGGCGCTGGCGGGCCTCGTGTCGTCGGCCGGCGTGACGACCTCCGCGGTGGTGCTCTACCGGAGCGGCTCGATGCCCGCCGAGGAGGCCGTCGTCGGCATCCTGGTGGCGACCGCGGCGTCGCTGGTGGTGAAGGTCGCCCTGACCGCGCCCGCGTCCGACAGACGGTTCACACTGCGCGTCGCGGGCTGGTCGGGCGCGGCGGCGCTGGCGGCCGCGGCGGTTACGGTCGCGGCGCTGTTCACGTGATAGCCGGGTGGATGGGCTTCCGTGACCCGGGCCCGTCGGGGGACTTTTCCCGGAACGCCACCGAATCGGGAGCATGGACCTGACGCCGGAACAGCGAGCCGTCCGGGAGGCCGTCCGCGAGTTCGCCCTGGAGGAGATTCGCCCGGTCGCCCGCGAGGCAGACGAGAACGAGTCGTTCCCCGAGGAGGTCTGGGAGGGGCTCGCCGAGATGGACCTGACCAGTCTCACCGTTCCCGAGGAGTACGGGGGCTACGACGCCGACGGACTGACCTACGCGCTCGTCAACGAGGAGGTCGCCTACGGGACGCTGGCGGTGGCGACGGCACTGTCCGTCCACTCGCTCGCGACCTCCTGCATCGCCACGTTCGGCAGTGAGGAACAGCAGGAGCGCTGGCTGCCGGAGATGCGCGACGGCTACCCCGTCGGCGCGTTCGCCCTCTCAGAGCCCCATGCCGGGTCGAACCCGGCCGAGATGTCGACGGTCGCCCGCCGCGAGGGTGACGAGTACGTCATCGACGGCGACAAGCAGTGGATCACCAACGGCGAGCGCTCCGGTGTGGTCATCCTGTTCGCGAAGACCGACCCCGACGACCCCGGTTCCGTGACGCAGTTCCTCGTCCCGAAGGAGGTCGACGGGTTGAGTGTCGGGAAGAAGGAGGAGAAGCTCGGCCTGCGAGCGAGCGACACCACCTCGCTCACCTTCGACGGCGCCCGCATCCCCGCCGAGAACCGCCTCACCGAGGAGGGGCGTGGGCTCTCGGCCGCCCTGGAGATTCTGACGGGTGGGCGCGTCGGCATCGCCGCCCAGTCCGTCGGCCTCGCCCAGTCCGCGCTCGACCTCGCGACCGAGTACGCCACCGACCGCGAGCAGTTCGACCAGCCCATCGCCGACTTCCAGACAATCCGGCACAAGCTCGCGGATATGCGGGCGGACACGCAGGGTGCGCGGCTGCTCACCTACGATGCCGCGCGCGGGCTGGACGAGGGCTCGCCGCCCGCCGAGGCCGCGTCGATGGCGAAACTCAAGGCGAGCGAGACGGCCATGGACGTGACCAACGAGGCCGTCCAGATCCACGGTGGCTACGGCTACACCACGGACTTCCCCGTCGAACGCCTGTATCGCGACGCGAAGATAACCACCATCTACGAGGGGACCAGCGAGATACAGCGGACCGTCATCGCCCGGGAGTGGCTGGGCGAGCGGTAGTCGCCGGGGGCGGGGCACAAGCCGTTTGGTCGACGGGACACAACCTGGGGACAATGGCAGGTACCGACCCCCTCGACGGCTACGACGCGGTCGTCTACGACCTCGACGGGACGCTCGCGGAGCTGGCGGTCGACTGGGAGCACGTCCGGCAGGACGTGGGCCGGACGCTCTCGGACCACGGTGCGGACCCGGACGGACTGGACCTCTGGTCGATGCTGGAACGGTCGCGGCAGGAGCCCACGCTCGCCGAGGCGGTGGAGGCGACCATCGCCGAGCACGAGCGCGAGGGTGCACGCACTTCGGAGCGGCTCGGGTGTGCCGACATCCTCCTCTCGCACCCCGAGCCGCTTCCCGTCGGCGTCTGCTCGCTCAACTGCGAGGACGCGTGCCACCTCGCCCTGGAGCGTCACGACCTCGACCATCGCGTCCGTGCGGTAGTCGGCCGGGACAGCGTGGCGACGGAGAAGCCCGACCCCGAGCCGCTGCTGGCGACGCTGCGCGGGCTCGAGGTCGAGCCCGACCGCGCGGTGTTCGTCGGCGACGGCCGGCGCGACGAGGTCACCGCCGAGCGCGCCGGCACCGCGTTCAGGTACGTCGAAGAGTGGCTCTGAGCCTCGCCGCTCCGCTAATCGTTCTCCGCGGGGTCGGGTCCAGTTTCGATGTCGACATCCGACTCCTGACGCTCCTGCCGGCGGGCGTAGAGGTAGACCGCGACGGCGGTGACGAACCAGACGAGCGCGCCGACCCGGACGGCGAACGAGGCCATCGCGGTCCAGGTGGGGAGCGTGACGGCGGCCGAGGCGATGGCGACCACGGGGGCGCCGACGACGATGGTGAGGACGAACGTGGTCTGCATCACCCAGCCGAAGTCCACGCCGTCGGGGTCGGTGCTGTCGACGCGCTCGGGCATGTGATACCGGGTTGTAGTGGTTCGCGGTAAGCGGTTACGGTCGCTAGATGGGAGCGTAGGTTCGATAGAGCCGTCCACAACCACTAGAATTTCCAAGGTATTCCAACTTTACCACATTTATATCGAAATATTATGGCTTTATGGCACCCATTAGTAGAATTGAATCCCGATGACGACGATGGAACTCTGTTGAAAGCCCCCACTCGCTCGACCAGCCGCGGCTCGTTGCGCTCTTCACGGTCCGGGCGTGCGGCGGCCTCCCTTCGGTCGGCCGCCGTTCCGGGCACGCGTTGCGGTGCTTACGTCGCCGGGGCTGGGTCGAGCGAGTGGCCCCTTTCAGTCCCGCCCTGTTGCCTGTTGCACCGAGCGTATGCGGTGGCGGTTCCAGCGGAGTGCTAGTCTCCCCACTCCTCCCCGCGCGAGCGCCGATGGCTGCCGAACACGCTCACCCCGTTCGCGGTTCGGCGCGGGTGGCGCTCGCGCGCTTCCTGTTCACGGAACCGGCCGGCCGAGCAACCTCTCTCGGGCCGGGAGTGCGTGGCGAACCCCTTGCGGGTGAGCCCGCGTGACCCGGGGAAGGGCAGGAGCGCCCCGCCCGTGTCACACACCACGTTCGGGGGGGAATGGAAGGGGCGGCGGGCTCGACCCGTCCCGGACGACGCAAGCACCGCAGGGAGCGAACGAAGTGAGCGACCGAGGAGCGTGGTTCGAGAGACGCCAGAGGCGTCTCTCGTCATCACGAACGGCGGCTTCGCCGCCGTTCGAACGACAGCGAGGTCCGGACGTTCTCGCGAGCGAAGCGAGCGAGAAGTCGTCAGAGCTTGCTCTGACGGAAGTCGAGCCCGCCGGGGCTTCCTACAGGTTGTATGGAACGGCGGACCCGTCGCACACATCAGGCACTCGAGAGAGGAGGCGGACCCGTCGCACACACCGACCAACCGGCAAAGAACGCCAGAGACGACCGTACAAGAGACGACTTCGAGCGAGAGGGGCCACGCTTTTCGCGGCCGGGGCAGAATCCAGACCACACATGCGAGCGAAGGACATCCGCGCGAAGGCCGGCGAGGAGCCCATCACGATGCTGACGGCCTACGACGCGCCCACGGCCGAACTCGTCGACCGAGCAGGCGTCGACATGATTCTCGTGGGCGACTCGGTTGGCAACCTCCGGCTGGGCCACGACTCGACCCTCCCCGTCACGGCCGACGAGATGGCCAGTCTCACGGCCGCGGTCGCACGCGCGACCGACGACGCGTTCGTCATCGCGGACATGCCGTTCCTCTCGTTCGGCGTGGACGAGGCCGACTCCATCGAGAACTGCGGCCGGATGGTCAAGGAGGCCGGCGCCGACGGCGTGAAACTCGAGTGCGGCAAACACACCGTCGACCTGACCGACCGCCTGACCGACCTCGGCATCCCGGTGCAGGCCCACCTCGGGCTCACCCCGCAGCGCGAGAACGAGACCGGGCTGTTCCGGCAGGCGACCGACGACGAGGCCGCTTCGGAGATGCTCGAACTCGCGACGGCCCACGAGAAGGCCGGCGCGTTCTCGCTCGTCCTCGAACACGTCCCCGCGAACGCCGCGGCCGCGGTGACGGAGGCGCTCGACATCCCGACCATCGGCATCGGCGCGGGCCCGAACTGCGACGGGCAGGTGCTCACCGTCGACGAGGTCATCGGCCTCACCGAGGGCGTCGCGCCGTTCTCGAAGAAGTTCGGCGACGTGCGTGGGGAGATGGAGCGCGCCATCGAGGGCTACGTCGACGAGGTCGAGGGAGGCGAGTTCCCGGCCGAAGAGCACAGCCACGTCGCCGAGGACCTGGACACGGACGACCTCTACTGAGTCGGCGTTTCGTGCTCGCCGTCGGTCGGGGCGTCACCTGCCGCGGGGTCGTCGGGGACGAACCGCCCGGCGACCCAGCCGACCGCGGCCGCGATGGCCGCGGGAATTCCGACGGACACCAGCAGGACGACGAACAGCCCGCCGCGCTCCGAGAGCCCACCGTCGATGTTCACGAACGGGCTGAGTGCGACGAGCGGCACCAGCAACAGGACGAGCGCGATAGCGTAGCCGCTCTTCGACACGGCTCCCTGGACCGTCCGCTGGCGGACGAGATAGGCAGTCGTCACGAGCCACGCGACGATGCCGAACAGGACGCCGTAGCCGCTGTTGGTCACGACGCCGAGGACGACGGTCCCGACGAGGCCAGCGATGGCCCCGCCAACGATACCGACGAGGATTGTGAGCGCGTTGTCCACGAGCCCGTCCGGGTCGAGGAGCTGGCCGTCGGACGAGTCCCCGGTCGACGACCCCGCGCCGCCACCACCGACAGTCTCCTCGACGACATCCCCCAGCGACGGGGCCTCGTTCGAGTCCCAGGTCCCGTCGTCGTCGGCGTCCGCCGCCGCCTGCTCCTCGGTCAGGTCGGCCGAGCAGTGCATGCAGTAGGTGGCGGTCACACCGATGGGTTCGCCACACTCCGGACACCGCGGGTCGGTCTCCATGTTATCCACGGCCCGCCACCCCGTTCACGAGTCGGTCGAGTGACATCCGTTCTCGCCCCCTGTTACGAGAACTCACATCACAGTCCGTAATCAGTCTATGGTGCGCTGATTGCTCGACGCGCCCGTCGTGGATGTCCGCCACGACCGACCCGGGCGGGAGTTGGTCCACGTCGAGCCGGGTCGACGCGCACCCGACCCGAACGGGGAGTAGTGCGTCGCTCCCACGACGATGGGGAGGGCGCGCCGGCGCGGGCGGCGCACTCGGCCATGTTCGACGGTGGGGTCCCCGCCCTCGCTGTCGCGGGCATCGTAGCCGCGCGCCGTGGCGAGGCACTTCGCCCGCTTCGTCGCTCGCCCGTCGCCGCTGTTCGGGTTGCGGACGAGGACCCTCCTGCGCCGTGCATGCCCCGTGAGCCGGTGGCCGACCGGAAGTAGTCATCTGCGCCCGATGCGGCGGTCAGGCAGTCAGGCCGCCAGCTCGTCGAGGAACTCGTCGACAGCGGCGTCGAAGGCGACCGGACGCTCGAGGTACGGCATGTGCGCGGCGTCGGCGAGTTCCACGTGGCGGGCATCGGGGAGGTGCTCGGCGAGGTACTCGTGGAAAGCCGGCGGGGTGAGGCTGTCGTGCTCACCGTTGCAGACGAGCGCCGGCACGTCGATCTCGCCCAGGCGGTCGCGCACGTCGAACGCGTCGCAGGCCCGGAAATCACGCTCGGTGGCGCGCTGGCCGACCTCGTGGAACATCTCCCGGGCGTCGGCCACCCGCTCGCCGTCCGTCTCGTGATACAGCATGTCCTCGCCCAGGAGCGTCTCGACGGCTGCATCGTAGTCGGTCGCGAGCGCGTCGAGCAGTTCGTCGGCGACACCCAGCTTCGCACCCGTTCCGACGAGGACGAGCCCATCGAGGTCGAGGTCGCTCTCCAGGGCGACCGTCAGGGCGACCGCACCACCGAGAGAGTTGCCACAGAGGACCGTCGCGTCGGTCTCGCGGGCCACGGTCGCCGTATCCTCGGCGTACGCGGTCATCGCGTCGAGGCCCGCCTCGGGACCGAGGTCGACGTCCTCGCTCTCGCCGTGGCCGCTCAGGTCCAGCGCGACCGCGTCGTGGTCGGGCCGACCGTACTGGTTGGCCCAGAGCGAGTGGGTCCCGCCGCTCCCGTGGGCGTACAGCACCGTCGGTGCCGGGTCGTCGGTGTCGGCAGGCGCGTCCCGGTAGGCCGTCGTGCGACCGTCATGTGTGACGTGGTCCATACCACCCCTGCGGCCGGCGCCGGTATGAAGCCAGCGCGGCGAGCGCTCGTGTGAACCGCAATTCACCTCTTCGTCCGGAATCGGCACCCGTTCCGGCCACCATCAGGGAAGGATTTATATATTAGAATGACTAACTCAGAGTTAGTATGGCAGAGACCCAGCGGTTCGCAGAGCGCGACGTCGTCGCACGGCAGTACGAGTACGCCGACGGCGACGTGCTGGCGTTCGACCTCGGCGCCGGAGTGGCCGGCGCCGTGGACGTGGTCGACGGGACCCTGATGGTCGTCGTCGACGACGAGCAGTTCGAGATGGACCTCCCCGAGGGACGGCCCGCCAAAGCGACTATCAACAACGGCGTCGTCACCGTCGAGATGGACGGTTCGGTCGCCCCAGACGGTGATTCGACCGATATCGATGTAGGGGACGGTGAAAGCGAGACGGACGAGGGCACGGAGGACGAACGATGAAGCTCACGGTCAAACCACTCAAACAGAAGGACGCGGGACGCGGCCTCGCGGCCGTCGACCGCGCGGCGATGCGGGAGATGGAACTGGAAAACGGCGACTACATCCTCATCGAGGGCAGCGAGGGCCGCGCCGTGGCGCGTGTCTGGCCCGGCTACCCCGAGGACGAGGGGAACGGCATCATCCGGGTCGACGGCCGCCTCCGGCAGGAAGCCGACGTCGGCATCGACGACCGGGTCGAGGTGGAGCCGGCAGAGGTGAAGCCGGCGACCAGCATCACGGTCGCACTGCCCCAGAACCTCCGCATCCGCGGTAACGTCGGCCCGCACATCCGCGACAAGCTGAGCGGGCAGGCCGTCACGAAGGGCCAGCAGGTGCCCTTCTCGCTCGGGCTGGGCCCGCTCTCCTCGATGAGCGGGCAGAAGATCCCGCTGAAGGTGGCCGACACGGACCCGGAGGGGACCGTCGTCGTCACGGACTCGACCGAGATCGAGGTGAGCGAGAAGCCCGCCGAGCAGATCTCCGGACAGACCACCGGCGACACCGACACGCCGAACGTCACCTACGAGGACATCGGCGGGCTCGACGACGAGCTCGAGCAGGTCCGCGAGATGGTGGAGCTGCCGATGCGCCACCCGGAGCTGTTCCAGCAGCTCGGCATCGAGCCGCCCAAGGGCGTGCTCCTGCACGGTCCGCCGGGCACCGGGAAGACCCTGATGGCCAAAGCGGTGGCCAACGAGATCGACGCGTACTTCACCGATATCTCGGGCCCCGAGATTATGTCGAAGTACTACGGGGAGTCCGAGGAGCAGCTCCGCGAGATCTTCGAGGAGGCCACGGAGAACTCGCCGGCTATCGTCTTCATCGACGAGATCGACTCCATCGCGCCCAAGCGCGGCGAGACCTCCGGTGACGTGGAGCGCCGCGTCGTCGCCCAGCTCCTCAGCCTGATGGACGGGCTGGAGGAGCGCGGACAGGTCACCGTCATCGGCGCGACCAACCGGCTGGACTCGCTGGACCCGGCGCTGCGGCGTGGCGGCCGGTTCGACCGCGAGATCGAGATCGGCGTCCCGGACAAGGCGGGCCGCAAGGAGGTCCTGCAGGTCCACACCCGCGGGATGCCGCTGGTGGAGGGCATCGACCTGGACAAGTACGCCGAGAGCACGCACGGGTTCGTGGGCGCGGACCTGGCGTCGCTGGCGAAGGAGAGCGCGATGAACGCGCTCCGGCGGGTGCGCCCGCAGCTCGACCTGGAGCAGGACGAGATCGACGCGGACGTGCTCGACTCGCTGGAGGTCACCGAGCGTGACTTCAAGGAGGCCCTGAAGGGCATCCAGCCCTCGGCGATGCGCGAGGTGTTCGTCGAGGTCCCCGACGTGTCGTGGGACCAGGTCGGCGGGCTGGAGGACACCAAAGAGCGCCTCCGCGAGACCATCCAGTGGCCACTGGACTACGCCGACGTGTTCGAGCAGATGGACCTCGAGGCCGCGAAGGGTGTGCTGCTGTACGGCCCGCCCGGCACCGGCAAGACCCTGATGGCCAAAGCGGTGGCCAACGAGGCCCAGAGCAACTTCATCTCCATCAAGGGGCCCGAACTGCTCAACAAGTACGTCGGCGAGTCCGAGAAGGGTGTCCGCGAGGTGTTCGAGAAGGCCCGCTCGAACGCCCCGACGGTCATCTTCTTCGACGAGATCGACTCCATCGCGGGCGAACGTGGCCAGCGGATGGGCGATTCGGGGGTCGGCGAACGCGTCGTGAGCCAGCTCCTGACCGAGCTGGACGGGCTGGAGGAACTGGAGGACGTGGTCGTCGTCGCGACGACCAACCGGCCGGACCTCATCGACAGTGCACTCCTCCGGCCGGGCCGGCTGGACCGCCACGTCCACGTCCCGGTGCCCGACGAGGAGGCTCGCCGTGCCATCTTCGCGGTCCACACCGAGCGCAAGCCGCTCGCGGACGACGTGGACCTCGACGCGCTGGCCCGACGGACGGACGGCTACGTCGGTGCGGACATCGAGGCGGTCTGCCGCGAGGCGTCGATGGCCGCGACGCGTGAGTTCATCAACTCCGTCTCTCCCGAGGAGACCGCAACCAGCGTCGGGAACGTCCGTGTAACGATGGACCACTTCGAGCAGGCGCTCGACGAGGTCGGCGCCAGCGTCGACGAGGAGACCCGCGAGCGCTACGACCAGATCGAGGAGCGGTTCTCGCGCGGACAGGCCGCGGAGGACGAGGTCGAGGTCTCGCGGACCTTCCAGTAAGAGCCAGCCTCCGTGCGCCCTGATTTCGCGGTAACGATAATGAAGAACCCGGCGTTGGCCGGTTTCGGGATTTACACCGTTAATACCACCTAGCCCACCGATAAACGCCGTTAGAATAGTTGGGCTTATACGCGTGGGATTGTACAACAGGGGTATGGACTTCGAACTGTCCGACGAGCAGGAGCAACTCAAGAAGGAGGTTCGTCGGTTCGCCGAGAACGAGATCAAGCCGGTCGCGACCGAGTACGACGTCGAGGAGAAGTACCCCCACGACGTGATGGAGAAGGCCGCGGAGAACGGCCTGCTCGGCGGGAGCCTGCCCATCGAGTACGGCGGTGCCGGCCTCGACACGCTGGACACGTCCATCGTCGTCGAGGAGATGTTCGCCGCGGACCCGGGCATCGGATTCTGCGTCACGGCGTCGGCGTTCGGGAGCGAGGCCATCGTCGAGTTCGGGACCGAGGAGCAGAAGGAGGAGTACCTCCCTCCCATCGCCGAGGGCGAGTCCGTCATGGGCGCGGCCATCTCCGAGCCGGACACCGGCTCCGACGTCTCCTCGGTCTCGACGACCGCCGAGAAGGACGGTGACGAGTGGGTCATCAACGGCAACAAGATGTGGATCTCGAACGGGACCGTCGGCGACTACTTCGTCGTCCTGTGCAAGACGGACCCGGACGCCGAGGGCCGCTACAACGGCTTCAGCCAGATTATCGTCGAGGCCGACCGCGATGGCTTCGAGGCCGACAAGATTCACGGCAAGCTCGGCATCCGCGCGTCCGACACGGCGGAACTCATCTTCGACGATGTCCGTGTCCCCGAGGAGAACCTGCTGGGCACGGAGGGCATGGGCTTCCTGCAGCAGATGCAGTTCTTCGACGAGACCCGGACCGGCGTCGCCGCACAGGCAGTCGGTATCGCGAAGGGCGCCGCCGAGCGCGCGCTGGAGTACAGCCAGCAGCGTGAGCAGTTCGGCCAGCCCATCGGCGAGTTCCAGGCCATCCAGCACAAGCTCGCAGAGATGCACACGGACATCGAGGCGGCCCGCCAGCTGACCTACAAGTCCGCCTGGTCCGTCGACAACGCGGACGGGCAACTGACGACGCTGGCCTCCATGGCCAAAGAGTACGCGAGCCGTGTGGCGGTGGACGTCGCCAACGAGGCCGTGCAGATCCACGGCGGCTCCGGCTACGTCAACGACTTCGACGTCGAGCGCTTCTACCGCGACGCCAAGATCACCCAGATCTACGAGGGCACCACCGAAATCCAGAAGAACATCATCGCCCGCGAACTCCAAGGTAAAGGGTTCTAAAGAGCTTTTTTGACGCCTCGGGTGGCCTCGGCTGCACTTCGCGCCGCCTGCGGCCACCGCTCGGCGTCGTGGAATCGCTCCGCGATTCCACGGGCAATCAGAACGCGAAGCGTTCTGATGACGCCAAAAAACGTTCAGAAAAAATGCCGGCGACTCACTTCGTTCGTCGCCGGTGAACCGCGCTCGCTTCGCTCGCGCGGACGAATTTCCCAGATTGCTGGCCGCACCACCGCGATAAATATCCAAAATCCACTCTCCAGCATTTACGTTCGATTTTTCAGAATATCTGAAATTTTCTGGCCTTATTCGGCCATTCCGTACTTTCAAATACCAGCCCGCGACCAGCGCCCCCGTGACCTGACGAGCCATCGCCGGACCGCCGACCCGAGCAGTCAGCACGCCACTGACTGGTCGGTTCCGCCAGCGCGGCACCACGGTCCGGCGCGCGGAGAGCGGTGCCGCCTGTTCGCCAGCCACTGCAACCGATCCCACGGCCGTCGGGGCCACGGTCGCCGGGGTCGGTGGACCTTTGCGGACCGGCGCGGCAGTGGTCGGTATGGAAGTCGTCATCCTGGCCGCGGGGCAGGGAACCCGGATGCGCCCGCTGACCGACGCCGTCGCGAAGCCGATGCTCCCGGTCGGCGACCGACCACTGTGCGCGCACACGGCCGACGCCGCCGTGCGCGCCGGCGCCGACGAGCTGGTGTTCGTCGTGGGCTACCGCGGCGAGGATGTCCGCGAGCACTTCGGCGACGAGTACCGGGGCGTCCCGGTCCGGTACGCCGAGCAGGCGGAGCGACTGGGGACTGCCCACGCCGCTGCGCAGGCCCGCCCGTATCTGGACAGTGACTTCGTCGTCCTGAACGGCGACGACCTCTACGACGCGGCCGCACTGGACGCCCTGTTCGACGTGTGTCCCGCGGTCGGTGCGTACGAGGTGGACGACCCGCGCCCGTACGGCGTCTTCTCCATCGAGGAGGGCCACGTGACCGACGTGATAGAGAAGCCCAGCGAGCCGCCCAGTAACCGGGTCAACGTCGGCGCATACCACTTCCCCGCGGAGGCCGCCGACTGGCTGACCGAGACGGAGCTGTCCGACCGCGGAGAGCACGAGATCACCGACGTATTGGGCCGTGTGGTCGACGCGTTCGACGTGGCCGCCGTCGACGTCGAACGGTGGCTCGGCGTCGGCCGGCCGTGGGAGCTACTCGAAGCGAACGAGTGGAAGCTCGGCGAGCTGGAGCGGCGCATCGACGGCGACGTACGCGGTGACGCCGAACTCCGGGGCGACGTGGTCGTGGAGGAGGGTGCAACGGTCGAACCGGGCGTCGTCATCGAGGGGCCCGCGCTCGTCCGCGAGGGCGCCGAGGTCGGCCCCAACGCGTACGTCCGGGGCGCGACACTGCTCGGGCCCGATACGCACGTCGGCCACGGCGTCGAGGTCAAGAACACCCTCGTGATGGCCGGCTCGAACGTTCCGCACGTCTCCTACGTCGGGGACAGCATCCTCGGTCCGGATGCGAATCTCGGCGCGGGGACGCAGGTCGCCAACCTCCGTCACGACGACGGGGACGTGTCGACCGTCGTGAAGGGCGAGCCGACCTCGACCGGCCGCCGGAAGTTCGGTGTCGTCGTCGGTCCGGGTGCGAAGACCGGAATCAACACCAGCCTCTACCCCGGGAGCGTCCTCCCGACCGACGGGTGGACCCGGCCCGGCGAGGCGTATCGCGGCCCCGATCTGTCGTCGGACGAGGAGGCGTAGCTATCGCCCGCCGAGAGTGTTGCCGCAAGAACGCAGCCGAAAGTATGGGCATAAGTAGGGTCGGTGTCTGGCCTCGGGTAATGGTAGACCCGACCTCGGACCTGGGTGAGGATGTCACCGAGGAGGACGCCCCGCAGTGTCGAACCTGCGGCGAGCCGATCCTGAACGACCCGCAACACCGTGTCATTACCTGGGTCGAGGACGGCGAAGTCCGGAGCGCACACTTCTGTGACGATACCTGCCGGATGGACTGGGACGGCAGGTAAGGAAAACGGAGCGGGGTGGCGTGCAGGGGACGTCGTAAAGTCTCCCTACCCAAGGTGACGGTCGGAGCCCCACCGCACGCCGGAGAACAGTACGACACGCGCAGGTGTAAGTCCTGCGCCCGCTCGCAGTGCGGACACCGTCCCGTCTCGGAGCCACCGTACGAGAACCGGTCGCCTGTCGGTTCACCGCGCACTGTCGTCGGGTAGGCTTATCATTCGGGGTCCCCAGCCTCCACCCATGACGGAGGAGCAAGACTCGGAGATCGACACACCGGTGAGCGAGATCATGACATCGCCGGTTCGCACCGTGCCGGCCGACACCACCATCGCCGAGGCCGCACAGATCCTCTCCAGCGAGGGAATCGGCTCGCTGATCATCGGCGAGGACATCATCGATGGCATCATCACCGAGATGGATGTCGTCGAGAGCGTCGGGAACGCGATGGACCCCGAAACGACGACCGTAGAGGAGCTGATGTCCGACCCCGTCGTCACCATCCGACCGAACGAGTCGGCCCGCGTCGCCGGCGAGCGGATGGGTCACAACGGCGTCAAGAAGCTCCCCGTCGCCGAGGACGGCAAGGCCGTCGGCATCATCACCACGACGGACCTCGCGCTCTACCTGCCCCAGCTCCGCATCAACATGACGCCCCAGCCCGAGCCCGACATCGGCAAAGGGGAGTACGAGTAACTCGGGGCAACCGTTTTTCACCCACCGCTCTAGCGTGGGGTATGGACTTCGAGCTGTCCGACGAGCAACAGCAGATCCGCGAGGAGGTCCGGCGCTTCGGCGAGAACGAGATCAGGCCGGTCGCACAGGAGTACGACCGGGCGGAGACGTTCCCGCACGAGGTCGTCGAGAAGGGCGCCGAGATGGGGCTCACCGGCGCGCAGATCCCCATGGAGTACGGTGGGGCGGGCTACGACGCACTCGACGTGGCCATCATCATCGAGGAACTGTACGCGGCCGACCCCGGCGTCGGCGGCTCCGTCCTCGGCACCGCGTTCGGAAGCGAGGCCATCATCGGCTTCGGGACCGAGGAGCAGAAGGAGGAGTACCTCCCGCCGCTCGCTGCCGGTGACGCTATCATGGGCTCGGCCATCTCCGAACCCGATACGGGATCGGACGTCTCCAGCGTGAGCACGCGCGCGAAGAAGGACGGCGACGAGTGGGTCGTCAACGGCAACAAGATGTGGATCACGAACGGTTCCGTCGCCGACTTCTTCGTCGTCCTCTGCAGGACGGACCCGGATGCGGAGGGCCGCTACAACGGCTTCAGTCAGATCATCGTCGAGGCCGACCGCGATGGCTTCGAGGCCGACAAGATCACGGGCAAGATGGGGATTCGCGCGTCCGACACGGCGGAACTCATCTTCGACGATGTCCGTGTCCCCGAGGAGAACCTCGTCGGGACGCGCGGTGCGGGCTTCCTGCAGCAGATGCAGTTCTTCGACGAGACCCGCACCCAGGTCGCGGCACAGGGTGTCGGCATCGCGAAGGGCGCCGCCGAGCGTGCGCTCGACTACGCGGGCGAGCGCGAGCAGTTCGGCCAGCCCATCGGCGAGTTCCAGGCCATCCAGCACAAACTCGCCGACATGCACACCCGGCTGGAGGCCGCCCGGATGTTGACCTACAAATCGGCGTGGTCCGTCGACAACCTCGACGAGCAGCTGACGACGCTGGCCTCCATGGCCAAAGAGTACGCGAGCCGTGTAGCGGTGGACGTCGCCAACGAGTGCGTGCAGATCCACGGCGGCGCCGGCTACGTCGACGACTTCGACGCCGAGCGGTTCTACCGCGACGCCAAGATCACCCAGATCTACGAGGGCACCACCGAAATCCAGAAGAACATCATCGCCCGCGAACTGCAGAAGTAGCGCCGACCGTCGGCGCTACCGGTCCGCGAGCGAGAACAGCTGGTAGAGTGTCATCAGCATGAGTGGCAACAGCAGTACCGACAGCGCACTCACCACCAGCACCGTCCCGACGGTGTCCAGCGTGAATCCGCCGACACTGACCGTGAGGCCACCCGGTGGGAGCGCCGGAACGGCGAGCGCGACACCGACGCCAGCCCCCAGGAGCAGTGCGACGGCGACACCGGCCGGGTCGTCTGCGGTCTCCATAGCGACCCTCTCGCACGGGCGGTCTTTACTCCGACGGCCACTCGCCCGGCTTACGCGAGGAGCGTCGCCGAGACCAGCACTGCGACCGCGGGCCCGACACCCAGCGCGGCGACGGTGCCGAGCAGCACGTACGCCGCCGTCTCGCGGTGTTCGGCGAGCCGCCCGAGTCCGACGACCAGCAGCGCGACGGCACACAGTTTCAGGAACAGGAACGGCCAGGCGACGCCGAACCCATCGACGAGGGGGGCCCCCAGTCCGACGGCTACACGAGCGAGCGGGCCGCTGGCGGGCATCCCCAGCGCGTCGACCGCCACGACGACGGCGACGGCGTGGAACGCCTGAGCGTACACCGCGAGCAGGGCGAGCGAGCGCGCCGCCGCCAGCGCGGGGGCGGCGCTCAGACCGAGGATGAGCACGACCGCCGCCGCGGCGATAGCGGCCACCACCGGAGCCAGCGCGAGCGGTACGAGTGTGGCGACGGTGGCACGCCCCGCAAGCAACATCACGGCCAGCACCGGAAGCCCGACGCCGGCCCCGCTCGCGGCCAGATACCCGGCCGGGTCCATACGGGCACGGACATGGCCGGCCTGGACGAGCGGAATCCAGAGCACCGTCGCCAGCACGACCGTCACGGGCACGACCAGCGGCGACCCCAGTGCCGGGGCGAGCGGGCCGTCGTAGACACCGGTGGTCGCCAGCGGATGGAGGAGCCCCCCGACCACCATCCACGGGGTTCCGGCGAGAACAACCCGGCGCGTGACCGGGGGTCCGACCCAGGCGACGACACCGACGGCGAGCAGCCCCGCGACCGAGACCAGAACCGCCGTCACGAGGGCAGGTGCGGATGGCCCGGCCATATCGTCGTCCCAGCGGGCCGCGGCAAAACGCTTGCGCGTTCACCACACGGCGACACCCGTTCCGTCGGCAGGCAATCGCCGGACGCGAATGGATTCGGAGACAGACCCTTACGAGTCCAGTCCCTACGACACACCATGCGGAAACAGGAACTCGTCTACCTGCACGGCCTGCTCCGGGAGGTCCGTGACTACTACGAGCGCGAGGCAGGGGAGCCGGTCCCTACGCCCGAATACGACGCATGCGACGTCTCCTCGAGCGCCATCCACCGCTCGAAGAGAGCACAGGAGGAGGCCGTCACGACCCTCCTCGCGGAGTTGACCGAGGCGATGGAGCACCGTCAGAAGATGCACGCTGACGCGGACTGACGACCGATTCCGGACCTAACTGCCGCCGGATGCGGCCGGACCCCGAGCTCCGTGGTAGTCCTTCGCAGGATTCGGCCGTTCCGGCGCCCGAATAGCACCAGAAAATGCCATTTTGCATTTTCTACCCCAATCCGTCGTTAATTAGTACAGATATCTGAAATTACCGTCAAAATTATACACTGAGTCGACCGATATAGGGTTGATGGAGCCGAATCGACGTGATGTCGCTATCCTGGAGTATCTGGCGGACGTGAGCCTGGCGCTTCCGCCGAAGGTACTGTACTACAATATGAAATCTGACAGAGAGATAACGTTCTCCGAGCGGACGCTGAAGCGCCGGCTGAAGCTCCTGATGGAGGCCGGGCTCGTCGACCGGGTCGACGGAACGGACGGCTACTACCGTATCTCGCCGACCGGGCGGGAGTACGTCGACGAGGCGCGAACGGCTCGCTGACCGTCCGTCTGGTCCAGTTGCGCGTGGCCCCCTCCCCCCCCTCTGCGACCGATTCCACAGGTATCACCTCGAACTGAACGCCGCCCGGTCGGCTGCAGGCCAGTGAGTCGTTCTGAAGGCCACGACGGCAGGCTCGCAGTCGCCGGGGCGGCACCGCGGCGTAGACCGCGTCTTCCGGCCGGAGAGAACGGAAGGAGCCACGGGTGGGATTTGAACCCACGAACTCTCGATTACAAGTCGAGTGCTTGGACCACCCAAGCTCCCGTGGCGCGCGTGATGGTTCGCTCGGGTGACTGGAAACCTTATCGGTCCCCGACGGGCTTCCGTAGTTCCGTCCGGTGGTCGGCGTAGCCGTGCCGCCGGTAGAATCGACGCGCGGCCTCGTTCCCGGCCAGCACCTCCAGCGACACCACGGCTACACCCAGGGATTCCAGATGCGCCTCGGCGGCCGCCAGCAGCGCCGTCCCGATACCGCGCCCGCGCTCGGACGGACGGACGTAGAGGTTCCGAACCGCGCCGCGTTCGTCCGCTTCGACGAACTCACCCGAGGTGGGACTCGCCGTGACGAAGCCGAGAACGTCGCCCTCACCATCATCGGCGTCGGCCGAGCGCTCGTGCTCGACGCGGCGCGCGACGAACAGCCCACCTGTGACGGCGTGGCGGAGAGCGGCCTCGCGGGCCGCACTGCGGTTGCGGTCCGCGTACAGTCGGGAGCCGTACTCCTTCTGGTCCCGGGCCAGTGCGACCCAGCAGTCCGCGACCGCCTCGGCATCGTCCGTCTCGCCACGCTCGACGACGACATCCGGCGGCGCGGCGTCCCGGTCGGTCACGCCGCGTCCGGGGGCGACTCCGTCTGCCAGTCCTCACGGAGCACCTCGACGGCCGGGAGCGACTCCCCGGTCAGCATCCGGAGCGCCGCGCCACCGCCCGTGGAGATGTGGTCGAACCCCTCGACGCCCAGCTGGCGTAGCGCCGCGGCCGTGTCGCCGCCGCCGACGATACTGAACTCCGAGCGCGTGGCCGCCCCGAACAGCTCCTTCGTCCCGGTCGCGAACAGCTCCTCCTCGAAGACGCCCGCGGGGCCGTTGAGGATGGCCGTCCCGGCGTCCTCGAGGAGTTCGGCGTAGGCGGCGACCGTCTTCGCCCCGATGTCCATGGCGGCGTTCTCCGAGGGTAGCTCGTCGAGGTCGAGTTCGACCCGCTCGCCACCGCGCTCGACGGCCACGTCCCGGGGGAGGTGGATGCGGCTGCCGAAGTCGTCCAGCAGGTCGCCGGCGCGCTTGACGGCCTCGGCCGAGCGCTCGTTGACGACGTGCGCGCTGGCGGCCCCGAGCTGGACGCCGTCGGCCAGCAGGAAGGCGTTCCCGACGATGCCGGAGACGAGTACGTGGTCCGCGAGGCCGCGTTCGAGGACCGAGCGGGCCACGTCGAGCGAGTCGACGATCTTCGCCCCACCGAGCGCGTAGATGCGTGGCTCCGGGGTGGACTCGATACTGCCCAGTACGTCCAGTTCCTGCTCCATGACGCGGCCGGCGTAGCCGGGAACGTGGACGGGGAAGCCGACGAGCGAGGGCTGTGAGCGGTGCGCCGCGGCGAACGCGTCGTTGACGTACGCGTCGAGCGCGGGCGCCAGCTTGCGGACGAGGAACGTGTCCGCGGCGACCTCGGGGTCGAACTCCATGTACTCCTCGGAGTAGAAGCGCGTGTTCTCGAGGACGACACACTCCCCGTCGTCCAGGGCGTCGACGCGGTCGCGGGCGGCGGCGGTGAACGTGGCGTCACAGTAGTCGACCGGCGCGTCCAGCAGTTCGTCCAGGCGGGCGGCGTGCGAGGACAGGTCGGCGAACTCGTCGCCGCCGGGGCGTCCCTGGTGGGCCAGCACCGCGACCCGGGCGTCGCGGTCCAGCAGCTCGGAGAGCGTATCCAGATGGGCACGGACCCGCGAGTCGTCCGCCAGGTCACCCCCCTCGAGGGGGCTGTTGATGTCGACCCGAACCCCGAGGGTGGTCCCAGTGGCGTCGAGGTCCGCCAGCGTCCGTAGCATGTTCGCTCGTCGCCGGGGACGGGGCAAAGGTATTGCGTTCCCCCGTTGGGCGGGGCCTGAACCCATATTCCAGCGCCTTACCATGGTCGAGCGATACTTCTTTTACTGACGCCCCGTCATCAACACCGTGAATTGTAGACATGGGTGTAGCTGAGTCACAGGCCGACGACGGTCTCCGGAGTTATCTGCGCCGTCCGACGGTACTACTCCTCGCCGTCGCCTGCCTCTACCTGCTTGTCGACCTGCTGGCGAAGCTCGGCGGCGTCAGAATCGCTCCCGGTGGTATCCACCTCATCGGTGGGGAGATTCCGGTCGCGAACGTGGTCGGGTTCCTGATGGACGGGCTCATCCTCGGGCTCATCATCGCGCTCGCAGGTGTCGGGCTATCGATGACGTACAGTATCCTCGGGTTCGCGAACTTCGCCCACGGTGACTACCTCACCGCCGGGGCGTTCTCCGGCTGGGCCGCCGCGTACGTCGTGGCGCTGTTCACCCTCGACGGGCTCGACGTGACGTTCGGAGAGGTCATCCTGCTGAACGCCCCGTCCCTGGTGTCGGCCTGGACCTCACCGTTCGCGGTTCTGGTCGGCTTCATCGTCGCGGCGGTGGTGAGCGTCGTGCTGGTGCTTGGGCTCGACCGGGCCGTGTACCGACCGATGCGTGACAAGGGCAGCATCTCGCTGCTCATCGCCTCGATCGGCGTCGCGCTGGCGCTCCGGTACCTCATCGTGTTCGTCTGGTCGCCCAGTACCCGCGGGGTCACATCCACGAATCCGGAATCGCTGCCCTCCATGGACCTCTTCGGTATCTACACGCTGAACCTCCACGAGGGCATTATGATCGTCGTGGCGGTCGGTCTGATGCTCGGGGTCCATCTCCTGCTGCAGTACACGAAACTCGGGAAGGCAATGCGGGCGATGTCGGACAACAAGGCGCTCGCACAGGTCACCGGTATCCCGACCGAGCGGGTCGTGCGCGCCACGTGGGTCATCGGCGGCGGGCTCGCCGGTGTCGCCGGCTTCCTCATCATCCTCGAACGCGGTGTCCTCTCCTTCAACTTCGGCTGGCGGCTCCTGCTGTTCATCTTCTCGGGCGTCATCCTCGGCGGTATCGGCTCCGTCTACGGCGCCATCGGCGGCGGAATCATCATCGGTGTCGCCTCCCGAATCGCGCTCGTGTGGCTCCCCTCCGGGTTCCCGCGGGTCGCGGCGTTCGGTGTCATGATTCTCGTCCTGCTCTACCGTCCGGCGGGACTCTTCGGAGGGGTGACAACCGCATGAGCATCCGCGGCCGCGCCCGGTCGGCCCTCCCCGACGCCCTCACCGAGGACGACACCGTCCTCATCGCCGTGCTGCTGCTGTGCATCGGCGCGCTCTACTTCCTCATCGGCGGGCTGCAGGCGTTCCTCGCCGATGCTACAATCGTCAACGCCGCGTTCCAGACGTTCCAGTCCATCCTCTTCCTGTCGGGCGTGTACGCCATCCTCGCGCTCGCCCTGAACCTCCACTGGGGGTACACCGGCCTGTTCAACATCGGCGTCGCCGGGTTCATGGCGATCGGCGTCTACACCATGTCCATCCTGGCCGGGTCGCCGGATGGGCTCCCACCGGGGCTGGGGCTGCCGGTGCCGGTCGCCGTCCTCGGCGGCGTCCTCGCGGCGGCCATCGTCGGCGGCATCGCCGCGCTCCCGGCACTCCAGCTCGACGCGGACTACTTCGCCATCGTCACCGTCGGTTTCTCGGAGATCATCCGGCTCACCCTGCTGGCGGACACCTTCTCCGGGACCGTCACCGACCCGACTTCGAGCCAGTACAACGTCGTGAACCTGTTCGGCCTGGAGTTCGGCACCGGCGGCGGTCGCGGCATCAGCACGCCGATCGGGAACCCGCTCGAGTTCCTGTTCGACGGACCCCTCCAGCCGGTCGGTGACGTGCTCGTCTCCGTCGGCGACGCGGTCGGCATCATCCCCCAGGTCGTCGAGGCCACGACCTACACCGCGTTCATCGTACTGCTGGTGCTGCCGGCCTACTACCTCCTCGTCCAGCGCGTCGGCTACTCCCCGTTCGGCCGCGTGCTGAAGGCCATCCGAGAGGACGAACTCGTCGCCCAGTCGCTCGGGAAGGACACCCGGCTGTTCAAGATCAAGGTGTTCATGCTCGGCAGCGCGATGATGGGGCTGGCCGGCATCCTCTGGTACGGCACGTTCGGCTACGTCAACCCGAACACGTTCCGGCCGCTCATCACGTTCTACGTGTTCACCGCCCTCATCGTCGGTGGGTCCGGGTCGAATACCGGGAGCGTCGTCGGCGGCGCGGTGTTCGCCGCGCTGCTGCTACAGGGACCGCGCCGGCTCGCCGGCCTCATCAACGCCGGTGCCCAGTACACCACCGGCGGTGGGCTACCGGAGCCGGCCAATTTCTGGGTCGCACTCACCTCCCTCGACCCGCTGACGTGGCTCGGCTACCTCGTCGTCCAGACGCCGAACCTGAAGTTCGTCTTCCTCGGCGTCGTCCTCGTCTACCTGATGCAGAACCGGTCGGAAGGACTGCTCGGCCACCGCAAGGAGACCGCCTCCAGTGTCGACCTCTCGGAGCGGCCAGGGTCGACCGACGGACCGGGCAAGCCCGGCGGCCAGGCGGCCGCCACCGGGGGTGAGTCGGATGAGTGAACAGGGCGGGAGCGGCGGCGGGGCGGCCCCGGTCGACACGAACGTCCCCGACGATGTCGACCTCGATGATGTCGACCCCGAGACCGCCGATTCGTCGATCGAGGAGTCGGCCAAGACCGTCCCGCGGGGGCTGCCGCTTCGGGTGCAGAACCTCCGGAAGACCTTCGGTGGCATCACCGCCGTCGACGGCGCGAGCTTCGAGGTGGAGGAGGGGTCGTTGACCGGGCTCATCGGGCCCAACGGCGCCGGCAAGTCCACGACGTTCAACTGCATCACCGGTGTCCACGAACCCGACGGCGGCACCATCCTGTTCAAGGGCGAGGAGATCACCGGGCAGCGTCCCCACGAGATCGCCCAGAAGGGACTGGTGCGGACGTTCCAGATCGCTCGCGAGCTCGAGGAGATGACCGTCCTGGAGAACCTGATGCTGGCGCCGCAGGGCCAGCAGGGCGAGAAGCTGACCAACGCCATCACGCCCGGGCTACGCGATCAGGTCAAGCGGGACGAGGCGGCCATCCGGGAGGACGTCTGGGAGATGCTCGAGTTCTTCGAGATCGACCACCTCGCGGAGGAGTACGCCGGCAACCTGTCGGGTGGGCAGCGCAAGCTACTGGAGATGGCCCGCGCGTTGATGACCGACCCGGAGATGCTGCTGCTCGACGAACCATTCGCCGGCGTCAATCCGACGCTGGAGGAGAAGCTGCTCGAGCGTATCCACGAGCTCACCGACCGGGGGTACACGTTCCTGCTGGTCGAACACGACATGGACCTCATCATGCAGAACTGCGAACACATCATCGTCATGCACCAGGGTGACCTGCTGGCCGAAGGAACCGCCGAGGACATCCGGAACAACGAGCAGGTGGTCGAGGCCTACCTGGGTGAGGACGTATGAGCGCGGAGACGGAGAACCGTCACCCGGTGGAACTGAACGACGGGCTCCTCGAGGTGCGCGACCTCGACGCCGGCTACGGCGACCTCAAGATCCTCGAGGACGTCGACCTCGATGTCGCCGACGGGGAGTACGTCACCATCGTCGGCCCGAACGGCGCCGGCAAGTCGACGCTGATGAAGAGCGTCTTCGGGCTCACCGACTACATGGGCGGGACGATCCAGTTCGATGGCAACGATATCGCCGGCATGCGCCCCGACGATATCATCCACGAGGGGCTGGGCTACGTTCCCCAGAACGAGAACATCTTCGGGACGCTCTCCGTGCGCGAGAACCTGGAGATGGGAGCGTACATCCTGGATGAGGTGCCCGAGGAGCGGATCGAGGCGGTGTACGGCTACTTCCCCATCCTCGAGGAGCGGTCCAGCCAGCAGGTCGGCTCCATGTCCGGCGGCCAGCAGCAGATGGTCGCGATGGGTCGGGCACTGATGCTCGACCCGGACCTGCTGTTGCTCGACGAGCCATCCGCGGGACTGGCGCCCGACCTCGTCGAGGAGATGTTCGACCGCATCGACCGCATCAACGACGACGGGACGGCGGTGCTGATGGTCGAGCAGAACGCCAAGGAGGCACTCCGGCGCTGTGACCGCGGCTACGTCCTCGTCCAGGGGAAGAACCGCTACATGGACGCGGGCGACGCCCTCCTGGCGGACGAGCAGGTCCGGCAGGACTTCCTCGGCGGTTGACAGCCGAGAGGCGGCGAATCGCCCGAGTCGTCGGCACCGACGGTGCGGCGACGATCCGACCGCTGGCGCGGCTTCCGTTGTGACTGGCCACCCAGCGTCGAAGAGAAATCGAGGGGTCCGTGGTCGTTACTGGCCGAAGGCGACGGTATCGGTCTGCGTGAAGTCGCGGTCCTCGACCTTGTAGACGCCGTAGGAGACAGCGACCATGTCGCCGTCGTCGTTGAAGTTACACGCCGAGGAGGCGCCCTGGTAGTTGATCTCGTCGCCGGCCGCGGCGGCCGCGAACGCGTCGGCGAGGTTGCTGGCGTCGAACTCCTCGCCGTCCGGGTTGGCAGCCTTCCGGATGTTGTCGCGCACCGCGGTGCCCGTGTTCTCGCCGCCGTAGACGTTCGCGAGCAGGCAGACGGCCGTCGCGTCGTACGCCTGGGCGTTGAACACACCCGGCTCACGGCCGTACTCGTCCTGATAGGCCTGGTCGAACGCGTCTCGCCCCGGCCCGGACGCCTGCGGTGCCGTCCCGGTGACGTTGCCCATGTCGCTGTCGACGTTGTCCGGTAGTTCGTTGTCGATGAGACCGTCGGTGACGATGATGTCCTCCCCGGAGTCGAAGCTGTTGTAGTAGTCACGGAACAGCTGAACACCCGAGGCCGGGTAGCCGATGACCACGAGCGTGTCCGGATCGCCGTTGAGCGCCTGCTCCAGCTGGGAGCTGTACGAGGACTGCTCCTTCTGGAAGGCGACCTGCTGGCGGACCTCGCCGTCGAACGCTCCGGCGAACGACTGGGAGAGGGCCTGCCCGTAGGAGTTGTTCACGTACATCGTGGCGGCCGTGGAGTTCCCGAGCTGCTCGGTGGCCACCTGTGCGATGACCTGCCCCTGCAGGGCGTCCGAGGGCGCAGTCCGGAAGATGTAGTCGTCGTCCTCCAGATCCGTCACCGCCGGCGACGTCGAGGACGGCGAGCAGCCGACCGTCTCGTTGGGGATGAGCGCCTCCCGGGTGACCTGGAGGTTCACGCCCGACGAGGCCGGGCCGGTGACGGCAGGATAGCCGTTGTTGATGAGGGTGTTCGCCCCCTGGATTCCGGCCTGAGCGTTGGTTTCCGTGTCCTCCACCTGCAGGTCGATGGTGAAGTCGATGTCGTCCCCGATCTGGGCCTTCGGGAGGATAGCCCCGTCACGGATGGGCTGCCCGAGCGAACCCAGGTCCCCCGTGAGCGGGAGGAGGATACCCTGTTTGAGCGTCCGACCGCCGCTACCGCCGTCACCGCCGTCACCGCCGTCGCCACCGCCGCCATCGCCACCATCACCGGTACAGCCAGCGAGTCCCGCGGCGATACCGATGCCCGCGGTCCCCTTCAGCACATCACGCCGTCGATAGTTCCGTGTCATGTCAACTGTTGACTTGTTTCCGATATATATAAAACTGGTTAAGAGTGCAAACCAGATTTCACCCTCCGGCTGGCCGCCGAGAACTCGGAGAGCGGCGTGGTCAGCGACGGGAAGCGAACTCCACGTCGGTCCCGTCGTGACGGCAGGTCTCGAGGGCGTGTTTCGCCCCCATCCCGGCGTCCTGTGCCGTCCGGGCCCGGCCGACGCCGACCTGCAGGTCGACGCCGACCTCACCGGCGACGTGGTCGATGGCGTCCCGGTAGGCAGCCCGGTCCAGCTCCGGACAGACGGCGATGACGTTGTCCCCGCCGACGAAGAAGGACAGCGAGTCGTGGGCCCGGCGCATGTGCCGCATCAGCTCCGCGTAGCCCTGCTCGATGTGGATGAACGAGTCGAAGGCGTTCAGCCGGTCGGTGTACTTCCCGGTGGCGTCGATGACGTCGAAGTGGGCGATCTGGACGTCGCCGTCGGTGCGGTCCCCCTCGTCGAGGAACCCGCCGCCGAGAATCTGGGTTCGGTCCTCGTCCTGTGCGCTGCCGGCGGCCTGCAGGCGGTCCGTGGCGTCGCCCAGCGCGGCCGCGGGCGAGGGGTCGGTCGCGACACCCAGCGAGACGGTGACCGGGTAGCGGTTGGCCACCGACTCCTGGACGAGGGCGTGGGCCTCGCGGTCCAGCCCGTTCGTCACCGCGATCATGTTGTCGAAGCGGGTGAAGAAGACGTACCCCTCGCGGTTCCCGATGAGCTGTGAGAGGTCGGCGTACAGTCTCGACTGGAGCGTCTGAAGGTCGACCTCGCGACGCGGCTCCGGCGTGACCGTCCAGGGTCCGTAGTTGTCGATCTGGACGAGGGTGACCTGCGTGTTCGTCACTGTCGGTGACTCGGGGAGTTCGTAGTAAATGCGTTATCGTTCACACTTCCGAGATTCGAGGGGGCGCGGTCGCTGGGGTCCGGGGGAGCAGCGTCACACCGGAGCCCTCCGGACGACGGGCGTCAGTTGATCTCCTCTGGCGTGATCTCCCACATCCCGTTCTCGCGCATCGCCTGGCCGACGGCCTTGTGGAACGGTACGAACCCGTCGAACTCCTCCTGCTCGACGTGCTCCATGATATCGGCGACGCTGACGACGCGCTCGTGGTTCAGTCGAACCGGGTGGTCGCCGTACTCCTCGACGAACTCGCCCCGGCTGAGTGGGAAGTCCTCGTCCTCGTCGAGCTTCTTCGCGAGGATGGCCTGTCCGTACTTGCGCATCCCCTCGCTCCCCTCCTCGCCGTCGGGGTCGTGCGGCCAGTCGCTCATACCTACGAGTCCGACTGGCCCGCGCATAGTCGTTATGCTCTGCGTGCGAGCGTGGCCACTGCCGGCTCGTCCCGCCGGTTCGCCACGGGAACGGGACAGAACGCCGGAGCCGCGGGGGGAACGACCCCCCAGCCATCACGGGTGACTGGTAAAGGCCCGACCGGTGTTGTACCGGGTGTTCAAATACCTCCGCAACCGCCCCAGAAGCCGAATACGTGCAGTAGAAGCTCTCTACCAAACCTTTGGACGCAGTTGTCAATTTCTTCTTTAACCCGTAGCATCCAGATTGGGGTACACCGGGAGCAACCGGGGCACGTCAAACAATGCAGTACCTCAAACTCACGCTGTCACCCACGCACCGCGCGATTCACCCTGTCGACCGGTTCATCGAAGGGCATCGAAGCGTCACGCGGGAGGAACTCCTCCACGTCGACGCACGGGCCGACGGCACTACCGTCCTGCTGTACCGCCTCGTCGGCGACCAGGAGTCGTTCGAGACGGCGCTCTCCCAGCGCGCCAGCGTCCGGGACTACGACGTCGTCGACGTCGAGGAGGAGGGCTTCCACGCGTTCGTCCAGGCCAAGTCCGCCGAGGAGGGTGGTGCCCTGCTCGACATCGCCCACGAGAACGCCCTCATCATCGACACGCCGCTGGAGTTCACCGAGGACGGCCTGAAGGCCACGCTCGTCGGGACTCACGGCAACCTGCGCGAGGCACTGGGACTGCTGCCCGAGGCACTCGATTTCACCGTCGAGAACGCCGGGCCGTACGTCCCCGGCGGCGAGGACCTGCTGTCACCGCTCACGGACCGGCAGCTGGAGGTTTTCGAGACCGCCGTCGAGGAGGGCTACTACGATGTCCCGCGTCGTGCGACGCACAAGGACATCGCCGACAACCTCGGCTGTGCCCCCTCGACCGTCGACGAGCACCTCCGGAAGGCCGAGTCGCGCGTCGTCTCCGGCCTGGTCCAGTAGCCACCCCAACTCCCGGTTAGCCGCCGGCGGCACGCACGTGGGTGTGTGTCGCCGGCACGGCGGCCGCACTGGTGGGACACTGGTGGTGGGCGGCCGTCGACGGAGCGGAGACCGAAACGGGATGCCCGGGCCGCCTTGGTGGGAGGCCCGGACACGTGACCACAAGCGAGGTGGGTTCCCTGGTGGGGGGTGCGCCCTTCGCCGAACACGTACCGAAGTCGGACTGGTTTTGAAACGTGCAACCGCATCCACAGCCATGAGTCCGGACCGGCAGGGTGTGGAGCGGTCAGAGCGGCGGCGGCGGAGCGTTCGTCAGTTGCTGTTCGTCATCGCCGGCTCGCACACCGGGGCGTTCCTCGGGTCGGTCATCCCGAGTTCCCGGCTCGGCATCCCTGGAGACGTCTTCTCGGTCCTCCTCATCGTGGTCCTGTTCACGCTCCCGTTCGTGGTCGATTCGAACTGGGAGCGGATCGACGGCTGGTATCAGGACCGGTTGGAGTGATCGCCGGAGAAGGGAATCGTCGGGTCGAGTGACTCCGCGTCGCCGTTCTCGACCAGTAGCTCGGCGTTGTCCGCCGGAAGGACCGCCACGTCGTCCGCCGAGAGGTCGTACGCCCGGCCGTCGACGCCGAATATCTCGCCCACGTCGCCCGTGATACGGACCAGCGTCTCGCTCGCCCCTGACTCGTCTGTGGCGTTCGACGGAGCCGCCGACGCCGCCGGCCCGCCGCCCGCGTCGGGGGGAGACCGGGTACCGGTGTGTCCAGCAGCCTCGGGCGGACGGTCGTCCGTCGCGGCGGCCGTGTCCGTTCCGGAGGTCGGGTCCGGTGTGTCGGCGGGGGCCGTCCCGTCGACGGCCTCCGTGCCGGTCGACGCCCCTGTCTCCGACCTCCGGTCCGGGTCCGCTCCCGGTGGTCCGTCAGCGGGTGGAACGGCCTGATGGCCCCCTTCGTCGGCCGTGTCGGACCCGACCGCGGCGGAGGCGTCTGCCGTCGACGTGTGGTCGGCCGGAGCTTCGGAGTCGGTCGCCGTCCCCGGTGGCCCGTCGGTCGGGATGCCACCGTTGGCGTCGTCGGGCAGCCCCGGAACGCTCCCTGCGGCGGGGCCGTCGTCCGTACTGCTGCCCATCGCCGACGCCGCGTCCATCGCATCGTCACCGGGGCTGGCGTCTCCGGACGGGTCAGGTGTCCGGGCATCCCCCTGGGGCGGCGTCCCTGCTGTCGATGTCTCCTGGGCCGAGTCCGGGGCCACCGCCTCCGGCGCGGCCGCCTCACCGGACTCCGGGGCCGGCGGCTCGCCGTCGGGGCGCGCAGCCTCGTCGGCGGTCGAGACGGGGCCATCCGCCGCCGGCCCCGAGCCGATGTGGACCGGCCCATCCTCGTCCGGAGCCGCCTGCTCGTGGCCAGCATCGGCTGGTGTCGCGGTGTCCTCGGTCCTGGATTGGCTGCCGGCCCCGCCGCCCGCGCCGGGGCTCCCGTCGCCACCGGCCGTGCCCGCGAGCGCGTCGAGAACGCGCGCGCGGTTCGCCTCGATATCGCCGACCAGCGTCTCGAAGAGGTCGGCTTCCTCGGTCGTCAGCCCCTCGGCGTCGACCGCCATCCCCGCCGCGTCGAACGAGGCCATCTTCACGACCTTGCCGACGCGGCGCTCGTACAGCGACTCGACGACCTCCTCGGCGGTCTGTATCTCGTTCGTCAGGCGCTGGACCTCGGGGTCGTCGTAGGGATACGAGTACTCCGAGTTCGCGGTCGCGCGCTCGCGCTCCGTACGCAGGCCGCGGATGAAGCTGGCCGCCTCCTCGTAGAAGCCATCACGCAAGTGCTGGAGCTGGGACGCCTGTCGTTCCCGGCTCTGTGCGCTTCGGAGTTCGTCCAGATCCATCAGTTCGAGTGTCTCATTCGGGTGCCTTCTCGGCGCGCCCCCTCGCCATGAGGAAGACGCCCCGTGCCTCTGTCACTTGACGCTCTCCCTCCTCTACCCTAAACTCTTCGCCCAGCAGTTCGACCGGCCCCGGTTCGGTCACCTCGACCCGGATGTCGTTCTCGCGGAAGGTGTCCGGCACAGCGTCGTCCAGCGGGTCGAAGTCGGCGAGTTCGGCCCGGGCGAGCGGTTGCACCTCCAGCCCGCTCCCGCCGTGGAGACTCCCCGGTAGCCGGATGAGCCGGTTGATGTCGGTCGTCACGGGCTCGTCGATGGGCGCGCCCGCGCTCGCGAGTTCGTCCTCCAGGAGCGTCCGCGCCACGCTGAAGAACGCGGGGTGGACGTCGACGTTCCCGGCGGCGATGGCGTCGCGGTTGTTCCGCATCGCCCGGAGCGCGCCCTGGGCCTTCTTCTCCCCGACGTTCTCGAACTCGCGAAGCCGTTCGACCGCGGCCGCGTCGTCGAGCGCGGCCACCTCGTCGACGAACGCGAGGAGTTCGTCGTGGAGCCGCCCGCTCCACCCACCCTCGGGCGGGAGCGACCGCTTCTCCGCTGGTGATGTCCGGCCGGCTTCGCCGCCGACCGCCTCGGTCCGAATCAGGTCCTCGAACTCGATTTCGGCGCCGCGAACGTACGTGGCAATCTCGCCGCGGGCGCCCCGGTCGAGCGCCTGCACGTCCTCGCGCCGCACGTGGACGTGATACCCCCGGCCGCCCGAGAAGACGACGTACGTGTCCGTGAACCCGAAGTCGTCTTCCAGTATCTCGAGCAGGCGCAACAGGGCCTCCTTGCAGGTCGCCAGCATCTCGGCGTAGGTCGCCTGCTCCGGGTCGACGCCGGGCAGGTGGTCGGCGTCGAGGTCGAACACGAGGTCCGAGCCGCGCCACCCCTTCTGCCCCATCGAGTTCGCGCCGGGGTCGTCGTAGCTCCCGGCCGAGTAGTAGACGTGCTGGGGCCGCACGGAGTCGTCGGCCAGCGCGTCCGCGAGGTCGTCGGCACCCCCGACGAGGTCGATCCACGCGCGGTGGCGCACCATCCGCGTCCCGCCCTCGGAGAAGGGGATGTACCCCCACTCGCGCTCGTTGGCACGCGGCGGGGGTTCTATCGATACGCGGCGGTAATGGTCGCCGAACCGCCCCCGGAGGTAGTCGCGCGTTCGTTCGTTCATCGTGTCGTCGGCTCTGGATTTCGCGTTGTCGTATTGCGTTGCTGGGGCCGCCGGCCGCGGCCCCGCCGCATCCTGACTGACGGATGTGGGTGCCCGGTAAATGAGTGTTCCTTCGTGGGCGTGGCGGCAGTAAGAGTGGTGTGGTGAGACATCCCAACTTTGTGGTAATGTTCCACGTTATACACCTTTCCCGAGATCTCGAGCCCAGATTTCCAGTTTGGACTGTAATCTCACCGCTACGAAGCATACAGCCTACGAAGCCCTCGCGCGCTCAGGTCGCGCGGCTCGCTGCGCGCCTCGGTCGCTCACTGCGTTCGCTCCCTCCGGTGCTTGCGTCGCCGTGCTTCCCTGAGCGCGCTCGCCCTTCGAGTCCACCAGGAACGTAGATAGCGGCACGAAGCGATGGCCCTGCCCTTCCCCAGGTCACGCGGGCCTCGCGCGTCCGCGCTCGGCCACGCGCTCCCGGCCCGTGGATTGTGGCGGGTCGCACCTCCCCGTCAGTCGAACCGGCGCGCGCTGGTGGCCGGCGCCCGCCCCCGCGAGCGGCTTCATGCCGCGAGCACCAACGGCGGGTGCCGGCCGTCTCTAAGCGCGCGAGGGCCGAAGCGCGCAGCGCCAGCGAGCACTGCAGGCGGCTGGGGAGGTACGAGGCTCACGGCTACCGCCTGACCCACGTGCGGGCCTGGCGGACTTCCGAAGCTGAGCCGAGCGCAGCGAGGCGAAGGCCGATAGACGAAGTCTATCGGAAGGCGAACCCGCTCGACCCATCCCGGACCCGGCAAGCACCGCAGGCCGGAGCGTAGCGGAGGCCGAAGAGCGCAGCCGTCGCCGAAGGCGACGCGAGGGAGCGAAGCGACCGAGCGGGTCCCGGATGGTCGAGCGGGAGAGGGCTTCGGGAGCAGTTCCGTCGTGGTCGCACACACCGTGCGAGCGGGAGAGGGCTTCGGGAGCAGTTCCGTCGTCGCCCACCTCGTGTCACGCCATTTAAGCCGCATCGAACCGGGAACCGTGACATGCAACGAGTCGACGTGGCCGTCGTCGGCGGTGGGCCGGCCGGCAGTTCCGCTGGACGGGCCGCGGCCGCCGAGGGCGCCGACGCCCTCGTCATCGAGAAGGGCGTGCCGCGCGCGGACCGTGAGGGGCTGGGTCCGGACTCGACGGACGCCGCCGGCATCCTCGACTACTGGGTCGACATCATGGACCTCGACGTGCCCATCCCGGAGCACGTCAAGCTCCGCGAGCTATCGGGCGCAGACTTCATCGGGCCGAACGCCTCGGTCGAGATGGACGAAACGGGCATCGACAGCTCCTACCCCAACTTCGGGTTCACCTTCCAGCGCGCCCGGATGGACGACTGGCTCCGCAAGCGCGCCGAGGACGCCGGCGCCGAGTACCGCGTCGGCACGGGGGTCCGCGAGGTCGAGAGCGACCTCAGGGGCAGCCCGACCCACCAGCTGACGCTGAAGGACGGCACCGAGATCGAGGCCGAGTACCTGATTCTCGCCGACGGCCCCCAGCGCACCATCACCGGGCAGGTCCTCGAACCGCTCCTGCCCGACGGCCAGTACGACGGCCTCGCCTCGACGACGGCCAACCACATCGCCTACCAGGAGTACCGGGAGTTCCCCGAGGAGCTGCTGGAGACGGACCGTCTGAAGTTCTGGTGGGGCCACATGCCCGGCCACACCGCCTACCCGTGGGTGTTCCCCAACGACGGACAGGTCGCCCGCGTCGGGCTGACGATGCCCATCGGCCTCGACCTCGACACCGTCGAGAACCGCGAGGACTACGCCCTCCTCCGGCCCGAGGACGAGCGCGTCCCCGCGGGCAAGGAGTACATCAGCCGCCTGCTGGAGCACGCCTACCCCTCGTACGATGCCGAGGACTTCCCGCTGCTGGAGGACCGCGGGAAGGCGAAGGGGACCGAGACGTACCCCATCTCCTCGACCCGGCCCATCGAGTCGCCGACGGCGGCCAACGTGGCTGTCGTGGGTGGGGCGATGGGTGCCACGAGCGCGTTCCACGAGGGCGGCGACCACGTCGCCATCCGCTCGGGGAAAGAAGCCGGTCGCCTCGCCGGACTGGGGGCGCTCCGCGCGTACAACTACGAGTGGAAGCGCGCCATCGGCGAGGAGGTCCGGCGCAACGTCGTGCTGGCGGACATGGTCCGGGACTACGGCCCGTCGGACTGGGACCGCGTCTTCGGCCTCGCGAGCGCGATGCAACCGGACGAGGGCGGCCGGACGGACTGGCTCGATGCCATCCGCGCCGGGCCGGGGGCGCTCAAGCTGTTCGCGCAGTACCAGTGGGGCAAGTTCCAGGTCCGCGATGGGGGCTACTGCCAGGTCCGCGAGGGCGACTACTCGGTCTGAGGGTCAGTCGTCCGCGGCTACCTCGGCGCCCGCCTCGTCGTCGCTGGTCGCGAGGAACCGGTCGCGCAGTTCGGCGTCGGGGACCATGCACTCCTCCTTCTTCCCCCAGACGCGATAGCGGATGCGCGCGATGCCGTCGTAGCCGGCGTCCCGGAGGAGCCGCGGCACGTATCGGAGATGCCACCCCAGTCCGTAGGGGAACTCCATGTACCGCGCGATGTGAACCGCGCCGTCGGACTTCGTGTGGACGCCCTCGGGCCCGATGTAGACCAGCGAGTCGAAGTAGTCGGAGTCCAGCCCGTGTTCGGCGAGCAGGTCGGCCGCCACCTCGGACTGGAGCGGCGCGAACCGGAGCCGCCCGTCGTCGTGCCGGTGGATGAACCGGACCGACGACGAGCAGAAGTTGCAGACGCCGTCGAACAGCACCACCGGCGTCTCCGTCACGTCGACCGAGGGCCCCGAGTCGCTCATGCCCGACGATAGGCGCCGGCGCCACCTGACGCTTCCGGAGGCGCCCACGCGCGCCCCGAAACACGGATACCGCGTCGTCGGCTACGTCCGGTGCGTGCCTCAGTCCCCGCCCGAGACCCCAGCAGGGTCGCGATGACGCGCGGAGAACCCGGGCACGCGACAGGAACCGCCGTCCGCCAGAAAGGGACGGCAACGGTACAGCCGAGCCCCACCAACTCCGGGCTCGGCACCAGGTCGCGCGCTAGCGTGACCCGCCTCGGCGGTTCACACCGCCTCGGCAATTGGGGGCGCAGAGCGCCCCCCGCCCGGCACGAGGGTTTCCCGGTCGACGCGGCACGCCGCCACGGGATGAGACCGGACGTTAGTGTTCCGGGCGACACACTTCAGAGACCGAGAGAGCCGGCCGACGACCCAGCCAGTTCCCAGACCCTGGTAACGTCCACGGGCACTTTCGGACGCTACCGCGGTAGTCCCCGGTATGTACATGAAGCTCTCGAACTCGGGCGGCGACACCCTCGGTTTTCGCATCGAAGAGCGACTGACCGAGGACCAGCTCTCCGAGGTACTCACCGAAATCGAGAGAGTCATCGCCGAACACGGCTCCGCGAACCTCCTCGTCCACATGCCGAGCGTCCCCCACCCGGACCTCGACGCGCTCGACGAGGACCTCGGCTTCTGGCTCCAGCACCGCGACAACCTCGACCGCTACGCTGTCGTCGGCGACAGCACCCTGCTGGAGTGGGTCACGGAGTTCGGCGACCACGTCACGGCCGTCGACTGCCGCTACTTCGACGAGGCGGACCTCGACGACGCGTGGGCGTGGGCCCGGGGCGAGGAGTAGCGCGACACGACCACCACCAGCCAGAACACTGGACACCGAATCATGGGTCGACTCAGTTCACTACTGTCCCGAGAACGCCCGGACAAGCTTGGGCTCCTGGAGGTGGTCGCGATGGGCGTCGGTGGGATGGTCTCGGGCGGCATCTACGCGGTGCTCGGCGTGGCGATGCGACAGTCGGGCAACGCCGTCCCGCTCTCCTATCTCATCGCCGGTGCCATCACGCTGCTCACCGCCCATTCCTACCTGACGCTCACGCTCCACTTCGGCGAACACGGCGGCGCGTTCTCCTTCGTCGAGCACGCCGTCGACAACGTCACCGTCGCGGCGTACGTCGGCTGGATACTCATCGTCGGCTATGTCGGGGTCATGGCCATGTACGCGTTCGCGTTCGGCGCGTACACGCTGACCGCGGCGCGGGCCCTCGTCGGCGTCACGCTCCCGGGGGTCCTCCGCCCGGTCATCTCGGTCGGCATCGTCGCGGCCTTCGTGGGCCTGAACCTCCGGGGTGTCCGCGAGACGGGCGTGTTCGAGGACATCGCGGTCTACGTCAAGATCGTCGTCCTGCTCTCGCTGGCCGCGCTGGGCATCGTCTTCTTCGAGGGCGACCCGACCGCGGTCGAGTTCTTCGACAAGGGAACCATCAGTCCGATCACCGGGTTCGCCGTCATCTTCGTCTCCTTCGAGGGGTTCCAGCTGCTGGTCTACGACTACGAGGACATCGAGAACGTCGACCGCACACTCCCGCTCGGGATGTACATCGCCATCGCAATCGCCATCCTCATCTACGTCTCGGTGTCGTTCATGGCGACGCTGCATCTCACCCCCGAGCAGCTCATCGCCCACGAGGAGACGGCACTGGCCGCGGCGGTCTCGAACATCCCACTGCTGGGGGGCGCTGGATTCGTGCTCGTGGTGCTGTCGGCGATGAAGAGCACCTCCTCGGGCATCAACGCGACCCTGTTCGGGACGTCTCGGCTGGTCCACCTGGTCGCCAGCGAAGGGGCACTCCCCCGGCTGTTCTCGTTCCGGGACCGCGAGGGCATCCCGGTGTACGCGGTCCTGACGATGGGCGGGCTGACGGCGGTCTTCGCGGTCCTCGGGAGCCTCAAGCAGATCACCGAGTTCGGCTCCGTCGCCTTCCTCGTCTCGTTCGCGGTGACCAACTACACGAGTCTCACGCTCGCCGACGAGACCGGCGCATCGCGGGTGGTCCCCGGGCTCGGGCTGGCCGGCACCCTCGTCGCCATCCCGATGGTCGTCCACCACCTCTATCGGACCGACCCCGGCATCCTCGTCTCCATCGTCGCCATCTTCCTCGTGCTGTTCGTGCTCGAGGTCCTCTTCCTGGAACGAGAGGCCTACTCGCCGGACGGCCTCGAGCCGACCGATTGAGCCCGGCGGGCCACTCGTCGGTCCGTTCCACGCCGTCGACCTCGAGCGCGATGTCCGGCCCGAACGCGCCGGCGGGCGTCTGGAAGCCGGTCGGTGCGTCACCGTCGCGGACACGCGCGGCGAGGTGGGGCGCGCTGTGGCTGGTGAACTGGTAGGACTCCGGCGGCACCAGCCGCGAGATGACCGTCTCCTCGCCGAACCGAGGGCCGAGGGCATCGGCGACGCCCGGATGGAATGCATCCCGGACGCGGGCCACTGCTCGAACCTCGAGGCCCCCGACCGGTTCAACGAGGCGCTCGGCGGGTTCCTCGAGTCCGTCTACGGGTAGCCGACTCAGACCGTCTGGATGTTCTCCTTCACCACTGCCACGGTCTCTTCGTCCAGTTCGAGGTCCGGATGCTCCTCGGCGGCGTGGGCCTGTACATGCTCCAGCAGTTCCTCCTCGGTCTCGGCCTCGACGGTCGCCTGGCAGCCGTCGATAACACAGTCGAGTCGTTTGGACATGCGAGCGACAGGTTGACACCCCCCACCGATAACCGTGGCCCGGTTTGCCAGGACGATACCCAGCCGTTCTCGGGACCACGAGAGAGATATCTCGACCATACCCACAATATAGAAATAGAATCAATATCTGCTTCGTATATCTCGACAAAAACAGAATAATCCCCCCATATTTATATTATATTGGGGGCGTTCACCTGCCACGCCTCCACCGCGGCCGGTAGCCCGACCGCGGTTTCACACATCAATCAACAGACACGGGCCCGTACTCACCCGACCAGCGGTACAGCTCCGTGAACGCCGGTTTCAGTCCCTCCAGCCGCGGGGTTGCGGTGTACTCGACGCGCGGCGGCCGCTCGTCGTACGAGTGGCGGTCCAGAAAGCCCGCGGCGGTGAGTTCTGTCAGCCGCTCGGAGAGGGTCGTCGGCGAGATACCGAGGTCGGTCTCCAGCTCCCCGAACCGCCACGGGGTCGAATCGCTGGCGAACCGGTAGAGGATCGCCAGCGTGTGCCGTTTGCCCAGCAGCGCCAGCAACGCCGCGACAGCACGATCCGGCCCATCCCGGCCGTCGGGTGGACACTCGGCGGACTCGTTGGCGCTGCCGTCGCTCGAGGTCGGTTCCATGCGACGCACTACGCCCGCTGTAGTATTAAGCTGAGCCGCTCCAGGAGTCCGTAGCGACTACGGATTCGTGGATTTCCCTGCTTAATACTACGGAAATCGTAGGGTTGGCCATGGCAACGACAACAACCCGATTCTCGGCCCCGACGGACGCCACCGACCTGACCCGCCAGACCACGCTCGGTATCCTGGCCGCCGCCGTCTCCGTCCTCGTGCTGCGCGTCGCCGTCGACCTCGGCGGCCTCGCGGTCGGTGCCGGCGGCACGAACGACCCGTTCGCGGTCATCCCGCTGCTGGCGAGCACCGTCGTCGCCGGCGCGGGCGCGGCCATCGCCTACGCGGTGCTCGACCGGGTGACCGACCGCCCGGCGCGGACCTTCACCGCGCTCGCGGTGGCCGTCTTCACGCTGATGCTGGTCCCGGTCGTCATGTTCGCGCCGACCCTGGGCGTGACCCCCCTCGGACAGGCCGTCCTCGCCGTGTTCCACGCGGTCGTGGCCGTCCCGATCATCGCGTTCGTGACCGGGACGCTCCGGCTGTGAGCTGACGGACACGCCGAACAGCCGACGGTCGCCCGCTCCCCGCCCCGGATGACCGGCGGGACGTTTATCACACCGTCACCGGATGGACGGCCATGGCACGACACCCCGTGGAGGCGACCCCATGCGCCTGACCGACACCATCGTCGGCGCCATCGAGGACGCCGGCGTCGACACCGTGTTCGGACTGCCCTGCGAGCAGATGGACCCGTACTACGCCGCCCTCGACGAGAGCGACGTGCGCCACATCCTCGCACGGAGCGAGGCGAGCGCGGCCATCATGGCCGACGGGTATGCCCGCGCCAGCGGCGGCCTCGGCGTCGCCGACGGCGTCGGCGGCCCCGGCGCCTCGCAACTCGGCATCGGGCTCGTCGAGGCCGACGGCGCCAGCTCGCCGGTGCTGGCCATCACCGGCGACAACCCGCGTGACACCCGCGGCAACGAGGTCATCCAGGACGGCGACAACGGGGCCATCCTCGACCCGTACGTGAAATCGAGCTACGACCCGGCGACGCCCGAGCGGGCCGTCGAGGACGCCGCCGCCGCCATCCGCGAGGCGCTCGCGGGCGTCCCCGCGCCGACCCACCTGAACCTCACGGGCGACCTCATCGCCCACGAGTTCGAGGACGGGGAGGCCCCATCGATGCCGGCGTTCGACCGCGCGTTCCCGACGGGCCGCCCGGCGCCCGACGCCGACGCGCTCGCGGCGGCCGCCGACGCACTCGACGATAGCGAGCGGCCGGTCATCGTCTCGGGCGAGGGGTCGCTCCGGTCGAAGGCGTTCGACGCGGTCGACGACCTCGCGCGCACCCTCGAGGCGCCCGTCGTCACCTCGATGAACGGCAAGGGTATCGTCGACGAGACGAGCGACTACGCCGCCGGCGTCGCGGGGCGCTGGGGGTTCTGCCAGGTCGCCAACGACGCCGTCGAGGAGGCCGACACCATCCTCGTCCTCGGCGCGCGGATGGGCGAACTCTCGACCGTCGACTGGACGCTCTACCCCGAGGACGCGACCATCGTCCACGTCGACCTCGACCCCGAGTGGCTGGGCAAGACCCAGGCGGTGGACATCCCCATCCAGGCCGACGTGCGCGCGGGCGCCAGCGCGCTCGCCGAGCGCGTGAGCACGACCGAGGCCCGCGCCGAGCGCATCGAGCGCATCGCCCGCGAGCGCGAGGCGTGGTACGAGGGCCACATGGACGCGCTGACGAGCGACGACGTGCCCATCAAGCCCCAGCGGGTCTTCCACGAGATCGAGAACGCGCTCCCGCCCGAGGGCGTCCTCGTCTCGGCCACCTCGTTCACGGGCTTCTTCACGGGCGCGTTCTACCGCGTCCGCGAACCCGGCGTCGGCTACATCCAGGCCCGCGGCAGCGACGGCATCAACTACTGTCTGCCGCAGGCACTCGGCGTGCAGGCCGCGCGGCCGGACGTGCCGGTCGTCGCCGCCTCCGGCGACGGCGCCATCGGCTACCACATCGCCGAACTGGAGACCGCCGTCCGCGAGGACCTCCCCATCACGCTCGTCGTCGTCAACAACCAGGCGTTCGGCTCCTCGAAGATGAGCCAGATGGCGACCAGCAACGTCGACAACTCCACCGACCTCGACCCGGGGACGAACTACGCCGCGGTCGCCGAGGGCTTCGGCTGCGACGGACAGGTCATCGAGGACCCCGACGAACTGCCCGACGCGATGGCCGAGGCCGTCGCCTCGGACCACCCGACCGTGCTGGACGTGCGGGTCGAACTGTACGCAACGCCGCCGGTGCTGGTCTAGCGGGCCACCCGCTCAGTAGAGGCCGTGGACGGTCCCGTCGTCGTCGACCTCGATGCGTTTCGCGGCGGGCTCACGGGGCAGTCCGGGCATCGTGAGCACGTCGCCGGTGAGGGCGACGACGAACCCCGCGCCGGCCGAGGGGTAGAGCTCCCGTACCGTCAGCTCCCAGCCGAACGGGACCCCGGCCTCGTCGGGGTCGTCGGAGAGTGACGCGGGCGTCTTCGAGAGGCAGACCGGCAGGTCACCCAGCCCGAGGTCGGTCAGCTCCTCGATGTCGGCTCGCGCCTCCGGCGTGAACTCGACGTCGTCGGCGCCGTACACCTGCGTGGCGACCGCGCGGACCTTCTCGTCGAGCCCCATCGACAGGTCGTAGGAGTGCTCCAGCGACGCCGTCCCGGATTCGGCCGCGTGGCGCACGTGTTCGGCCAGGTCGAGGCCGCCCTCGCCGCCGTCGGGGTGGACCGTCGAGACGGCGGCCGGGACCTCCCGCTGGTCGCAGTGGTCGAGGACCGCCTCGACCTCGGCGTCGGTGTCGTCCGGGAAGCGGTTGACCGCGACGACGACCGGAAGCCCCATCGCCCGGAGGTTGTCGACGTGGTGGTCGAGGTTGGCACAGCCCTTGCGAACCGCCGTGGCGGCGTCCCAGTCGGCGTCGGCGCCCCCGTCTCGGGAGGCCCCTCGCTGTCGTTCCAGCATCGCTTCGCCGTGTTTCACCAGCGCGTCGACCGTCGCGACGACGACGGCGACGTCGGGCGCGAGCCCCTCACGCGCGACGATGTTGACGAACTTCTCCGCGCCGAGGTCGGCGCCGAAGCCGGCCTCCGTGACGAGGTAGTCCCCCAGACGTAGGCCGAGGTGGTCGGCGAGTATCGAGTTCGTGCCGATGGCGATGTTCGCGAACGGCCCGCCGTGGACGAACGCGGGCGTCCCCTCGAGCGTCTGGACGAGGTTCGGCCGCAGCGCGTCCTTCAGCAGGGCGGTCACGGCCCCGACACAGTCGAGGTCCGCGGCGGTGACCGGGTCGCCGTCGGTGTCGTAGGCGACGATGATGCGAGCGACCCGCTGCTTGAGGTCCGCGAGGTCGGTCGACAGACAGAGGATGGCCATCAGTTCGGAGGCGGCGGTGATGAGGACGGAGTCCTCTCGCGGTGGCCCGTTCTTCCGACCACCGAGGCCGACGACGGTCTCGCGCAGCGCGCGGTCGTTGACGTCGAGCGCGCGGCCCCAGACGACGCTATCGGGTTCGATGTCGAGTTCGTTGCCGTGGGTCCGCTCGGCGTCGACCATCGCCGCGAGGAGGTTGTGCGCCGCCGTGACGGCGTGGATGTCGCCGGTGAAGTGCAGGTTGATGTCCTCCATCGGGAGGACCTGGCTGTAGCCACCACCCGCCGCGCCGCCCTTGATGCCGAACACCGGGCCCTGCGACGGTTCCCGGACGGCGACGACGCTCGACTCCCCCAGTCGCGCGAGCGCCTGCCCGAGTCCGACGGTGGTGACGGTCTTGCCGGCTCCCCGGCGTGTCGGTGTCATCGCCGTCACGAGCACCAGGTTCCCGTCCGCCGGCGCGTCCCGCACCCGGCGGATGCAGTCCCGGGTCAGCTTCGCGATGCCCGGGCCACGGTGGTCGAGGTCCGCCTCGTCGAGCCCCAGTTCCTCGGCCACGTCCGCGATGGGTCGTAACGACGCGTTCCGCGCGATGTCGATGTCCGGTGGAACGCCGGTGTCGGTGTCCGACTGGTCCATGTGGGTGTCTCTGACACGGAGGGGCATAGTTCACGAGGCCGGTTCCCAGGGCAGCCGACGACGGAGACGTCCCCGTCCCGAACCGCTCCACTCATCTCACTCCCCGGCAGCCTCCCGGAGCCCCGGCGCGGGCTCGTAGATGGCCGCGCCCGTCGCCTCGTATCGCGCCTCGAGTACGTCGACGAGGTAGCCCGCCCCCAGCAGTTCCTGCGCCCCGAACGGGCCGAGGTCGCCCCCGCCCCCACGCTGGAGAATCTCGTCCAGCGTCTCGGCGTCCGTGATGCCGTCCGCGACGATGCGGTGGGCCTCGCTCACCATCGCGCCGACGATTGGCGCGATGTCGTGGCCGCTCTCGATCTCGGGAACGACGGGCTCGTCGCCCTCCCACGCGTAGAACCCCTCGCCGCTCTTCTTGCCCATGCGGTCCTCCGCGACCATCCGCTCCATCCGGTCGCGGAGGTCGGCGGGCGGGTCGAAGCGGCCCTCGTGCGCGTCGTGGAGGTTATCGACGGTGGCAAGGTGGACGTCGATGCCGATGAGGTCGACGAGCTCCAGCGGGCCGCGGGGGAACCCGAGGTTGTCGGCGGCGACGTTGATGGCCGCCGGGGAATCGGCCGCGGGGAGTTCCCACGTCCCGGCGCACTTGATGGCCGCGGAGATGCGCGAGAGACAGTGCGCTCGGCCCTCGCCGGTGAGTTCGGCCACCCACTTGCCCATCCCCTCACCCACCGCGACCGTGGTCCGGTAGGCGTCGTCGGTCGCGTTCACGCCGCCGACCTCGACCACGTCACGTTCGATAGGCGGGTTCGCGAAGTGGAAGAAGGTGACCCGCTCGGGATGGTCGAGGTCGGCCGCCACGTCGCTGGGCGTGAGCGAGGAGGTGTTGGTGGCGAGGACGGTGTCCGCGGCGACCACGTCTTCGATGTCTGCCAGCAGGCCGCGTTTCAGGTCGAGGTCCTCGCTGACGGCCTCGACGACGAACTCGCAGTCGGCGAGGGCGGCGAGGTCGTCGGTGTAGGTGATGCGCGCATCGAGAGCGTCGGCATCCTCGGCCCGGAGACCGGCCGCGACCAGTGCACCCGGTGCACCCACGGCGTGTCGCTCGCGCGCCGCCGCCAGCGCGTCCGGGTCCACGTCCACCAGCACGACCTCGTAGCCACCGCTGGCGAGCATGGCGGCGATGTCGGCACCCATCAGTCCGGCTCCCACGACCCCTGTTGTCTGCACTGTCATAGCGGAGGGGGTCACGGACGGCACATGAACCTTCGGCGGTGCATACGGGGACGCTCGTCCGACGGGCGCCTGAACGGCCGACTGCCGGGCCACGGCCGGTATTCCAGCACACGCCCGTTCGTCGGAGCAGTCCACCCCTCACCGCCGAACAGTCGGAAGGTTTTTTGTAGACTGAACGTTCAGTATCAACCGGCCCGGGGCTGGCTGCCACACCTGTCCCAGATTCGGAAACGTGCTTCCGACCGGGCCCCGTCGTCGGCACCCCCGTGTCGGCACGGTCCCACCACCACCACCACCACTATTTCATTTTTTGTGTCGGAACGTCAGCGACGGCCCCGACGAGCCGTGGCGCCCCCACCGACTCGACGCCCATCGTGGGTGCGTCCCGAAACGTTCAATTGGTTGTGTGTGTCACGCAAGAGGTGTAATGGTCGACAAAGAAGACCTGCGACAGCAGTTCACCGAGGCGTTCGAAGGCGCCGACTTCCCAGTCAACTCCCCGATGGACCTCGTCCCCGCACTGCCGAACGGCCCGGGCACGACGTTCGAGTCGGGTGACTTCTCCATGACCGCCATGGAGCTCAACACGAAGGGCGGGGGGAGCCAGGAGTTCCCCTACGACAACGTCGACGACCTCGTCGACGACATCATGGACGGCCTCGAGGAGCAGGGCTACCTCTAAGGGAGCCTCGATAGCGGATTTTTCTTCGCGCCGCCGCGTCATGAGCCGCGGCCGTCGCGTTCGTCGCCGGAGCCCGCGTCGCCCGGCGACGACAGTCAAATCGCGATTTGACCTACCGCAACAGGCAACCCACCGGCGACGGTAGGCGGTACCGATGGGACTGTTACCGCGTCGCGCGGAACCCGAGGAGCGACCGGACGCCGCGAAGGTGCTGGACGTGAGCGGCGAGGAGGCCTCGGCGACCTTCGACGCGCTCGGCTCCGAGACGGCCCGCCGCATCATGGCGGCCGTCTACGAGCAACCGCGGACGCCCGTCGAGATCCGCGAGGAGGTCGGCACCTCCCTCCAGAACGTCCACTATCATCTCGACAAGCTGGAGGACGCCGACCTCGTCAAGGCGGCCGGAGTGGGCTACTCGGAGAAGGGCAACGAGATGACCGTCTACGCGCCCGCCAGCGAGGCGGTTGTCCTGTTCGCGGGCAGCGACCACGAGCGCTCGCGACTGGAACGTCTGGTCGGGCGGGTGCTGGGACTCTACTTCGTCCTCGCACTCGCGACAATCGCCTTCTACTACCTCCGTCAGTGGCTCGTCAGCGAGCCGCGCGGACAGGCCAGCGGGTACGCCGCCGACACCGCCCAGCCGACCGTCGAACGGGTCGGCGATGCAGCTGCGAGCGGCGGAGCCGCAGGACTGGACCCGACGGTCGTGTTCTTCCTCGGCGGACTGGTCGCTATCTGTGGCGTGGCCGCCTTCTGGTATCTGGCGGAACGATAGCCACCCGTCTCAGGCCTCGACCCCGTCCGCCTCGGCGGCCGGGACGACCTCGATGAGCCGGGCGATCTCCTCCGGCAGGCTCTGCTCGCCGCCGGGCGTCTCGACGGTCACCATCCCGAACGGCGCCACGTCGATGACTCGAACCTCGATATCCGGGCGGATACCCGCATCGGCGAGGTAGCGCAGTTCCTCGTCACCCTGGTGGCGGATGCGCCGGACGACGACGCGCTCGCCCTCGCCGGCCTCCGCCAGTCGGGTGGTCTCGCCGGCGTCCGGGAGCGAGAGGTCCGCGTCCGGAATCGGGTCGCCGTGCGGGTCGACCGGTGGGTTGCCCAGCGCCTCCGCGATGCGGTCGGTCAGCTCGTCGGAGACGTGGTGTTCGAGGCGGTCGGCCTCGTCGTGGACGTCGGCCCAGTCGTAGTCCAGCTGCTCGGTGAGGAACGCCTCCAGCAGCCGGTGGTGCCGGAGAATCTCCAGCGCCACCAGTTCGCCCTCCTCGGTCAGCGTGACGCCCTTGTACTCCTCGCGGTCGACCAGCCCGCGCTCCTCCAGCTTCTTCACCATCGAGGAGACGGTGGGGGAGGTCACATCGAGGTAGTCGGCGAGTTCGGACGTGGAGACCCGCTCCTCGCCGTCGCCGCCGATGGCGTAGATGGCCTTGATGTAGTCCTCCATGACGGCGCTCAGCATCGTTGGCTCACGTTTCCGGCCGACGTGCATAGAACCTTGTCCCTCACTAGAGTGCGATGAAGAGCCCGGTCACGTACATGAACACGGCGCCGAACAGGAACGCCCCCGCGTTGACGGGCGTCCCGATACTGGCGAGCGAGTCGTCACCCCGGACGAGGTCGGCCATCTCCCAGACTACCTGGAGGATGGCGCCCAGCCCGATGGCGAGGAAGAACACGCCGAGCGTGGGGGAGAACGCGTAGCTCCCGATCCACGCACCCACGATGACCGGCGCGCCACCGATGAGCCCGAGCGCGGCGAAGTGCTCGATGCCGGGGCGACGACCCCGCGCGAGCGGGCCGACGATGGCGGGCCCCTCGGTCACGTTGTGGACGAGGAACCCGACCACGAGGAACGCGCCGAGTTCGACACGACCCAGCGCGAACGCGGTCCCGATGGCCAGCCCCTCCGCGAGGTTGTGCAACCCGATGGAGACCGCCACCAGATACGCCGTTCGGAGCCGGCTTGTCTCGCCCTCGGTCCGGGACTCCTGCCAGGCGCTGATGCCCTGGATGACCAGCACGGAGCCGGCCACGCCGAGCGCGAAGAGGAAGGGCCCCTCGTACCCGCCCGGAACCGACTCCATGAACTCCTCGACGTCGACCAGCGCGTCGAAGCCGAGGAAGGCGAGCACACCGACCGCGAACACGAGGACGGCGTGGAGCGCGCGGTCGGACACCGAGCGCAGGTACGGCAGCCACAGCATCCCCAGCACGACCGGGATGACGCCGACGAACAGGCCGACGACCGCCAGCGTCCCGATTATCTCACCGGTCACACCCGGACTCATCGCTGGCGCGACGATGGTGTGGTGGATGACCGCGCCGTCGGACAGGACCATCGCGACGTTCAGGTCCCAGCCGGGCTCCCAGTGGTACGGGATACTGATGGTCGAACTCTCGAGTGGCTCAAGGGTTCGGTCCCCGCCACTCATCTGGAACGACCAGTACGCCTCGTCGACGAGCACCTGCTCGACGGTCACCGTGCGTGGTCCGTTGTTGGTCACGTGCACGAGGACCGTCTCCTCGTTCGGCAGCGTCGTGTAGGAGACGGTCACGTCGGGAAGCGCGCTCCCGCCAGTCGCGAGCGCGGCGAACGGCGACCCGAAGAACAGGTACGCCAGCACCGCGGCCAGCAACACGAGCGGGACGATGGCGACCACCCATCGCGGGAGGCCGAAGGGCTGTTCCTGCACCGTCACGCCGCCGTCGGACCGTCGTTCCGTATCAGTGTCGTCCATATTCAGACCACCTCGAAGAAGCTCATCCAGCCCAGCTCTGCGAACTCCGACTGGTGCGCGTGGAACATGTACAGTCCCGGCTCGTGGTCGGAGTAGTCCAGTTCGATGATGCCGCGCTGTGCCTGACACTGCATGATGGTGTCCACCGTCTGGTGGGTCGGGAGCAGCGTCGTCCCGTGGTCGTAGTAGTCGAAGAACTGCGAGTGGGTGTGGAACGAGTTGATGAGGTCGAACTCGATGGCGTTGACCAGGTACACCCGGACGGGTTTCTGCCCGTCAATCTGGATTGGGCGCTTCGTCTCGCCGGGCTTCCAGTTACCCTTCCCGTCGGTTTCGCCGACGCCGTAGGCGAACGCGCGGGTGTTGGCGGCGTACACCTCGTTGCCGCCGTCGAAGTTCGTGTCGAACCCGTTCATTATCATCACGAGCTCCTGGACCTCGTCGTTCTCGTCGTACTCGTGGTTGCGCGACTTCGCGCGGGCGACGAGCTCCTCGGTCAGCTCGGGCGTGACCTGTGACTCGTGGAAGTCACAGTACTCCTCGGGCTTCTCGCGGACCCGTTCGGGGTCCGGGTCGACGATGATGCTCCCGTACAGGCCGCGGTGGATGTGGGCCTTCAGCGGCAGGGAGTGGCAGTGATAGAAGTGGACGCCGGCCGGCTGTGCCTTCCACTCGTAGGTGAACGACTCCCCCTGCTCGAGCACGCCGGGCCCGTTCTGCGGGATGCCGTCCATCTTCGGGTTGAGGTTCTTCAGGTGCGGGTGGATGGTGTGAGCGTGCCGGCTCCCGTTGGTGAACTTCACCCGGATGCGGTCGCCCTCGGTCACGCGGAGCGTGGGGCCGGGGACCTGTCCCTGGTAGGCCCACGCCGAGAACTCGACGCCCGGCGCGACCTCGATGGTCGTGTCGGTGGCCGTCATCTCGAAGTAGCGGATCCGCTCGCCGTCCTCCTCGAAGACGTCCTGCGTGAGGTTGTCCTGGCCGTCGAAGCCGGTGTTGAACGTCCGGAGGAACTCGTGCGGGTCGAGTTCGCCCTCGTCGAACTCCCCGCGGGCGCCGAAGTTGCCGTGTTCCTCGCCGCCGCCGTCGTGCCCGTCGTCGGCGCCGCCGGTACCCATCAGCGCGGCGCTGCCAGCCAGCCCGAGACTCCCGAGAACCGCCCGGCGGCTGACGCCGGCGTCCCCGTCGAGCGCGTCGACGAGTCGCCCCTCGAGGGCCTCGGTGTACTCACGTGCCCGCTCGTAGTCCAGCGAGGGGCTCACGGTCGATCCCTCCACTGCGTTGCCGAAAGTTCGGCGGTGTGCATACCAGGATTAGATTAGTCTAATCTATAAATGTGGCCCTTGACACCGAGGTTGTAGTCTGTTCGCATCACCGTCGTCGGCCGGGGTCACGGAGCCGAGCGGGGGGCCCGATGGAAACCGTTTTTCGCCGCCACGCCGAACGACGATTATGAACGTACGCCGGCTACCGGACCTCTCCACCGACGAGCGGGCCGCCCTGTTCGACCGGGACGCCGGGGTCGCCGACGCCCGGGACGCCGCCCGCGACATCGTCGACCGCGTGCGCACGGAGGGCGACGTGGCGGTGCGCGAGTTCGCCGAGAAGTTCGACGAGGTGTCGGTCGGCAATCTCGAGGTGACCGACGAGGCCGAGCGCGCCTACGACCGCCTCGACGAGGACCTGCGCGACGCCATCGAGACCGCGGCCGAGAACATCGAGACGTTCCACGCGGAGTCGGCGCCCGAGGACTGGCGTGCGGACTTCGACGGGCGCGAACTCGGCCGGCGCTACCGGCCGCTGGAACGTGTCGGCGTCTACGCCCCCGGCGGCACCGCCGCCTACCCCTCGAGCGTGCTGATGGGCGTCGTCCCCGCCAAGGTCGCGGGCGTCGAACACGTCGCGGTCAGTACCCCGCCCGCCGACGACCTGCCGGATGCGACGCTCGCGGCCGCCCACGTCGCGGGCGCGGACGCCGTCTACCAGATCGGCGGCGCCCAGGCCGTCGCCGCGCTCGCCTACGGCACCGAGACGGTCAACGCCGTCCACAAGGTGGTCGGCCCGGGCAACGCCTTCGTGACGGCCGCGAAGGCCGAGGTCCGCGGCGACGTCGAGATCGACCTCCTCGCGGGCCCCTCCGAGGTGGCCGTCCTCGCCGATGGGACCGCCGACCCGGACCTGGTGGCGGCGGAGCTGATCACACAGGCCGAACACGACCCGAACGCGAGCTGCGTGGCCGTGACCGCGGACGCGGACCTGGCCGAGGCGGTCGTCGCGGCCGTCGACGAGCAGGTCCCCGAGCGCGAGCGTGCGGGGACCATCCGCGAAACCCTCGCCAACGACGCCAGTGGCGTCCTGCTCGCCCGCTCGATGTCCGAGGCGGTGCTGTTCACGGAGGAGTACGCCGCCGAGCACCTGGCCATCATGGCCGAGGACGACGAGGAACTGCTGGACCGCATCGACTCCGCCGGAAGCGTGTTCCTGGGCGATTTCTCCCCGGTCGCGGCGGGCGACTACGCCAGCGGCCCGAACCACGTCCTGCCGACGGGCGGCGCGGCGCGGCGTTTCGGCGGCCTCTCCGTCGACCACTTCCTCCGCTCGACGACCGTGCAGCGGCTCGACGAGGACGCGCTGGCGGCTATCCGGGAGACGGTGACGACGCTAGCCGGGGCCGAGGGACTGGAGGCGCACGCGGCGAGTGTCGAGCGGCGTTTCGAAGAAGAATGACATTCATCAAGCCTATTCGCATTATAACGTAATTATTTTATGTATTTCTAGACATATTGGGACTCAGTTCTACCTCCGGTGTTATTCCGATAGATTTGACCCAAATAGGAACAGAGTCGAAGCCCTCGTAGGTGATTCTGCCGTCATCGCACGGAACGGCACGACCCACGATGAAACCGGTCCACGGCGTCACCACTGACAGTCGGTGAAAGAAGGGAAGAATCGGAGGGACTACCGAGCCGTCTCTAGACCCGCTCGATGATCGTCGCGACGCCCTGCCCGAAGCCGATACACATCGTACAGAGGCCGTACTGCTCGTCGTACTCCTCGAGCTGGTAGGCCAGCTTCGGCAGGAGCGCGGCCCCGGTCGCGCCCAGCGGGTGGCCGTGGGCGATGGCGCCGCCCCAGGTGTTGGTGCGGTCCCAGTCCGCGCCGGTCTCCTCGAGCCACGCCGTGATGACGGAGGCGAACGCCTCGTTGACCTCGAAGCGGTCGATGTCGTCGATGGACATGTCGTTCTGCTCGAGGATCTCGTTCGTCGCGGGGATGGGGCCGGTCAGCATCGTGACCGGGTCGACGCCGACGACGTGCGTGTCGACGATGCGGGCCATCGGCTCCCAGCCGTGCTCGTCCATGCCGTCCTCGCTGGCGATGAGCGCGGCGGCCGAGCCGTCGACGATGCCCGAGGAGTTACCGGCGTGGATGACGCCGTCCCCCTCGCCGCGGAACGCGAGCGGGAGGTTCGCGAGCGTGTCCGTGTCCGTGCCCGGACGCGGGTGCTCGTCCTCTTCGACGACGACGGTCTCGTCGTCGAGTTCGGTCTCGACCGGCGTGACGTGCGTGTCGTAGTGGCCGGCCTCGGCGGCCTCGCCCCAGCGTGACTGCGAGTCGGCGGCGATCTGGTCCACGTCGTCGCGCGAGAAACCCCACTGCTCGGCGATTCGCTCGGCGCCCTCGCCCTGCGTGGTCAGCTCGTCGAAGTGCTCGAAGTAGGTGTCCGTGATGGAGCTGCCGGCCGAGCCCATCGGGACGCGGGACATGTGCTCGATGCCGCCCCCGATGATGACGTCGTGTGCGCCCGCAGCCGTCTGCGCGGCGGCGAAGTTGATGGCCTGCTGGCCGGAGCCACACATCCGGTCCAGCTGGACACCCGGAACCGTGTCGTCCCAGCCGGCCACCATCGGCGCGAGGCGCGCGATGTTGTTGGCCTGCTCGTCCGTCGGGGTGACACAGCCGTAGATGACATCCTCGATGTCCTCGCTGCCGGTGAAGCCGTTGCGCTCTTCCAGCGCCAGCAGCGGCTCGGCGGCCAGGTCCTGCGGATGGGTGTCGCGGAACGACCCGCCCTGCTTGCCGAACGGTGTCCGGACTGCGTCTACGATGTACGCATCTTGCATTGTGCACTTAACGTTGGTAAGCTCCGACTTGTGTGTTGTGGTGTGGCGTGGCGTACACTCACAGCCACGGAGCTGGAGTTTGCGGGTGGAGCCCGGAACCGCCGGCGGCGTCGACGCGGCGTCAGCCGGTGGGCGACACGCCAGGTCCAGGTCAGGTGTTCTCCAGCGAGACACCGCTGGACCCGCTACCGGCCCGCTGTCGCTCGTCGCAGCCGCCGACCGGCCCGGGATGCTTCGGCAGCTCGACGACGAACACCGCGCCCGTCGGCTCGTTGTCCTCGACCCGGACGCCGCCGCCGAACTGCTCGACCAGCGTGTGGACGAGGTAGAGGCCGACGCCGGTGCCCGGACTCTCCGGTCCCATGGTACCCTTGCCGAATATCTCCTCTTTGCGGGCGTCCGGCACGCCCGGCCCGTTGTCGGCGACGCGGATGGCGACCTCCGTCCCGCGCGTCCGGACCTCGACACGGACCTCCGGGTCCGGCGCGTCGTTGTGTCGGACCGCGTTCCCGAGGAGGTTCCCAACGACCGACGAGAGCAGCTCGTTCGCACGCACGACGGCGCCCGCCTCGCTGTCCACCTCGAAGGTCACGCCCTCGAGCTTCGAGCGGCGCTTCTCGACCTCCGTCTCGAGGACGCGGTCGACGTCGACGGGTTCCAGGTCGACCGTCGTGTCACCCTCGAGCGACTCGACGAAGTCCCGTGCGATGGCCGTGAGCTCGGCGATATGACTGCTCCGCTCGCCGATGCGCTCCACGAGGTCGCGCCCCGCCTCGTCGACGTGCTCGTCGAGGAGGTCCGCCCAGCCGATGAGCATCTGGACGTCGTTGTTGATGTCGTGGCGGACGATACGGTTGATGAGCGTGAGCTTCTCGCTCTTCCGCTCGAGCTCCCGCTCATTGCGTTTCTGGAGCGTCATCTCCCGCGTCACGAGCTGGACCGACTCGCCGTCGCCGGGCGTCGTCAGCGGGACTGCGATGTTGTGGAAGTGGCGGATGCCGATACTGTCCTGGAACGTCACCGCACAGTCGGCGGTGACGGCCCGCCGGGCCTCCTCGAGCCGCCCGTTCGCGACCGGGTCCGGCAGGAACGACGACAGCTGCTCGCCGACCAGCTCCGGCTGGGTCGTTCCGAACGCCGTCGCCATCGCCGCGTTCGCGGCGAGTATCTCGCCGTCGAGGCTCACCTGGCTGATCTCGTCGGGCGAGTTATCCACCAGCTGCTCGTACTTGCGCTGGGTCCGCCGCTGGTCGACCACGTTCCGGATGCGGTTGACCAGCAGGTCGAGCGACCGCTCCTCGCTCACGGCCTTCTTGAGGAGGTACTCGTCGATACCCATCCTGATAGCCCGGCTTGCGACCTCCTCGTCACCCTCGCTGGTGAGCAGGATGAACGGCACGTCGTGGTGCTGCTCGACCGCCCGATACAGCTCCAGCCCGGAGCGCCCGGGCATCTCGTAATCACTCACGACGCAGTCGACCGCCTCGTAATCGACCGCGGACACCGCCCTCGTCGCGTCCGTCACGGTCCGGGTGGTCATCCCGTAGTCGGACTCGAGTTTGTCGGCGAGCAGCGTAGAGAAGAACTCGCTGTCGTCGACGACGAGCACCGAGAGCGATTCGTTACGCGCCATAGGGGACACGGGGAGCTTGCAGGTATAGCGCTAGTGACCGACTCGGAACTCGAAGTGCCACGAACGGCCGCTCACCGGTCGCTCTCGCCAGGGCCGCGCCATCTCGGTGGCGGAACGCTGGTCGACGAGCCGGGGATTCGGTATCGTGCTATACGATTTATCGGGGGGAACCGGGGCGGCTGGCGGACCAGTAGCTTCAACAGCGATGCGGCCGGAACACGGCGTATGAGCCTCGACACGACGCGGTACTGTCCCGACTGCGGCGAGGAGCAGACGTTCTGGCGCGCAGCGAGCACGGAGCTCCACCTCGGCGAGAAGGTCAAGTGGCACTGCGAGGAGTGCGACTACGGGTTCGTCCGCATCGGTGACGCGGTCGACACCGGCGTCGACGCCTGAGACGACCAGCATTCTCCTTCGGTAGCCTCCGCACTTCGCCGGGAGCCACACACCGACACCTCCGGCGCGCGCAGTGTCGAAGTGATGTCCGACACAATGCGTGCGGTTCAGGTGCCCGAGGCGGGCGCCGACTTCGAGATGGTCGAGCGCGAGCGTCCCAACCCCGGGCCCGGAGAGGTCCGGGTCGCGGTCGATGCCTGTGGCATCTGCCACAGCGACGCCTTCGTCAAGGAGGGGACCTACCCCGGCGTCTCCTACCCCCGGGTTCCCGGCCACGAGATCGCCGGCCGTGTCGACGCCGTCGGTGAGCGCGTCACGGGCTGGGCAGCGGGCGACCGCGTCGGCGCGGGCTGGCACGGCGGCCACTGCTTCGAGTGCGAGCCCTGCCGGCGCGGCGACTTCCAGGGCTGCGAGCACGGCGACATCACGGGCCTCACCTTCGACGGCGGGTACGCCGAGTACGCCACGGTCCCGGCGGAGGCACTCGCGGCCGTGCCCGACGACCTGGACGCCGTCGACGCCGCACCCCTCCTCTGTGCCGGAATCACGACGTTCAACGCGCTCCGGAACACCGGCGCGGGCCCGGGGGACCTCGTCGCCGTCCAGGGTGTCGGCGGCCTGGGCCACCTCGGCGTGCAGTACGCCCACCGGATGGGGTTCGAGACGGTCGCGCTCTCGCGGTCGCCGGACAAGCGTGAGCTGGCCCTCGAGTTGGGCGCGGACCACTTCGTCGACGCGAGCAGCGAGGACCCGGCCGAGCGCCTGCAGGCGCTGGGTGGTGCGCGGGTAATTCTCGGCACGGCACCGTCGGCGGCGGCCGTCGAATCGGTCGTCGGCGGACTGGGTCGGGACGGGGAGTTCGTCGCCGTCGGCGTCCCCGGGGAGGAGGTGAGCGTCGACGTGCAGGGACTGGTTGGCAAGCGCGCCTCCGTCGGTGCGTGGAGTTCCGGCCACGCGCGCGACTCACAGGACACGATGGAGTTCTCCGTCCTGCGAGACGTGACACCCGAGATCGAGACCTACGACCTCGCGGACGCGAGCGAGGCCTACGAGCGGATGCTCGAGAACGAGGCCCGGTTCCGGGTCGTGCTGGAGCCCTGAGCGGCGAACGTTCCGTCAGGATTGGCATATTTCTGAAATAATCGCCATTCGCAACGGGAACTCGTAAACCGGTAACGGCGATACGAAATCGGCGTCCGGGCCGACAGCCCGGACACAGACGGACACCCGTTTCGGGTGCTGTCACTACCGGAATCGGCGGAATCAGAAACGGAGGGTCGGCTTACTCCTCGCGGTCCAGCGCCTGCCACGACAGCCGCGGTTCCCGCGCCGCCGTCACCTGGTCGATGCGCCGTGCCGCGGTCCGCTCCGGCGCGGCCTCGAGCGTCTCGTCGTCCTCGGCGTGGACGGCGTTGAACGCGTCGGCGAGTTGGTCCAGCGTGCGCTGGCTCTCGACCTCCGTCGGCTCGGTCATCAGCGCCTCACCGACGATCTCCGGCCACTTCGTGGTCGGCGGGTGGACGCCGTAGTCGAGCATCCGTTTGGCGGCGTCGGCGGCGTCCTGTTCGCCGGCGCTCGCGACGAACTCGTGGTGGAACGGGCCGAACGGCGTCTCGTACGCCACCTGCTCGGCGAGGTAGTTCGCGTTGAGCACCGCCTTGGCGCTCGCGTCCGCGAGGCCCGTGTCCCCGAGACGAGCGATGTACGCGTACGCCTTCTCGAGGACGAGCCAGTTGCCCTGGTAGCCGTGGACCTTGCCGACGGACTGGGCGGGCGTGTAGGTCTCGTAGCGCGTCCCGCCCTCGGCGTCCCCGTCGTCAACCGTGCGCACGTGCGGGTCCGGAAGGAACTCGCGGAGTTCCTCGACGACGCCGACCGGCCCCGCGCCGGGACCACCGCCCCCGTGGGGCGTGGCGAACGTCTTGTGGACGTTGTAGTGCATCACGTCGAAGCCCATGTCGCCCGGGCGGACCCGCCCCAGCAGCGCGTTCAGGTTCGCGCCGTCGTAGTAGAGCAGGCCCCCCACGTCGTGGACCAGCTCGGCGACGCGCTCGATGTCGCGCTCGAACAGGCCCAGCGTGTTCGGGTTCGTCAGCATCAGTGCCGCCGTCTCCTCGGTGAGCGCGGCCTCCAGTGCGTCGAGATCGACGCGGCCGTCGTCGCCGGACGGGAGGTTCACCACGTCGTAGCCCGCCATCGCGGCGCTCGCGAAGTTGGTCCCGTGCGCGCTGTCGGGGATGACGACCTCGCTGCGCTCGTCGTCGCGGGACTCGTGGTAGGCCTTCGCGACGAGGATGCCGGCGAACTCGCCCGCAGCGCCCGCGGGCGGCTGGAGGGTGACCGCGTCCATCCCACCGATGCGTCCCAGGTAGTCCTGCAAGCGGTACTGCAGTTCGAGGACGCCCTGCACGGACTCGTCGGGCCGGTCCGGGTGGACGTGGCCGGCAGGGTCGGCCGCGATATCCTCGGTGAACTTCGGGTTGTACTTCATCGTGCACGACCCGAGCGGGAAGGGGCCGCTCTCGACCCCGTAGTTCATCTCCGAGAGCCGGGTGTAGTGGCGGGCGAGTTCCGGCTCCGAGGCGTCGGGCAGCTCGAGCGAGTCCCGTGTCAGGTCGTCGGGGAGCGGGTCGTCGTCGTCCCGCTCGACCTCGCGCGAGCGCTTCTCCGAGAGGAGGGGTTCGTAGCGCTCGCCGTCGTCGTCCGTCCAGCGCGCCTGGTCGAAAATCATCGGGCCACCTCCTGGAACGCCGCGACGAGGTCGTCGGTCGCGTCGGCGTTCGCGTCGGTCACGCAGACCTGTAGCAGATGGTCATCGAGCGTGTGGACCGCGAAACCCTCGTCGCGGAGGTCGGCCGCGACGGCACCCGCCGGCTGGTCGGTCCGAACGGGGAACTCCCGCAGGTAGTGGCGGTCGTGGACCGGCGCGTGCAGGCCATCGACGGCGTCGAGGTCGGCCGCGAGGTCGCGCGCGTACCGGACGCAGTCGTTGGCCAGCTCACGCAGGCCGTCGGGCCCAAGCGACGCGACGTGCATCGCCGCGCGGAGCGCGACCCACGCCTGGTTGGTACAGATGTTGGAGGTCGCGCGCTCGCGGCGGATGTGCTGTTCGCGGGTCTGGAGCGTGAGGGTGTACGCCCGGCGCCCGGTGTCGTCCTCGCTGGCACCGACGAGGCGTCCGGGCACCTGCCGGAGGAACTCCTCGCGGCAGGCGAACAGGCCCAGCCCCATCCCGTACGCGCTCGGAAGGCCGAGCGAGCAGTCGCCGACGACGACGTCCGCGCCGACGCTCGCCGGTTCCTCGAGCACGGAGAGCGCGACCGGGTCCGACCCCAGCGTGAACAGCGTCTCGTGCTCGTCGGCCAGGGTGCCGAGGTCGGCCAGCGACTCCTCGATACAGCCCCGGACAGTCGGGTTCTCGGCGTACAGCATCACGACCTCGTCGTCCATCTGCGCTCCGAGCGCGTCCAGGTCGGCGTTGCCGTCGGCCATCGGGTACGACTCGACGGTCAGGTCGCTCCCGGCGACGTAGTTCTCGAGCACCTCGCGCCGCCCGTGCAGTAGGTGCTCGGGCACGAGGACGCGTGTCCCGGTCGTCTGGCGGACGCGGCTCGCGAGCGTGGCCGCCTCGCCCAGCGCGGTCGCGGCGTCGTACATCGAGCAGTTCGCGACCGGCAGGCCGGTCAACTCGACCAGCATCGACTGGTACTCGAACAGCGCCTGCAGGAACCCCTGCGCGACCTCGGGCTGGTACTGCGTGTAGCTCGTCAGGAACTCCGAGCGGTCCGAGAGATGCCCCACGAGCGAGGGGACGTAGTGGGCGTAGTGGCCACGCCCGAGGAACTCGGTCACCTCGTCGTTGCGCGCGAGCATCTCACCCACCTCCTCGCGGACGGCACGTTCCGACCGTGGCTCGATGCCGAACTCGCCGTCGAAGCGGACGGCATCGGGCACGTCGAACAGCGCCTCCTCGTCGGCGACACCGACCGCGTCGAGCATCGCCGCGGTCTCGTCGGCGGTGTGTGGCGCGAACGGACTGCCGCGGTCGTCGCTGCTCATCGGTCGGCCCCCGGCTCCGGGTCGATTGGCGGCGTGAACATCGGGTTATCCAGGATTACGGTCCGGCGATAACAACCCCTTCGGTTCGGTCGGTGACGTGACCGCGCGGTCAGACGGCCCGTCGCTACTCGATCTGCTGGCGGTACGCGTCGGGCGAGAGCAGGCCATCCAGTTCGCTCTCGTCGACATCCTCGAGTTCCAGCATCCAGCCGTCGCCGAACGGGTCCTCGTTGACGAGTTCGGGCTCGTCGACGAGCCGGTCGTTCACGGTGGCGACGGTCCCGGAGACCGGCGCGTACAGGTCCGAGACGGCCTTGATGGACTCGATGACGCCGAAGTCGGCCTCCTGGGAGAGGGTGTCGCCCTCGCTCGGGAGTTCGACGAACACCACGTCGCCGAGTTCGTCCTGCGCGAAGTCGGAGATGCCGACGCGGGCAGTTCCATTCTCCAGCCGGACCCACTCGTGGGTCTCCAGATACCGGCAGTCCTCGGGCACCTCGAAGCTCATACGCGGGGGTTGGGTGGAGAAGGCATGTAGGCTGTGGTTCGGGGGTCGGGGACCGTCACGCGCGGAGGAGCGCAGCTGCTCAGAGTACCAGCGACGACAGTTGGGGATATCGCCACAGGAGGAACGCCGCCACAGCTCCGACGAGCAGGGCGGCGAGGATGGCCCGGACGTACCATGGCGTGTCCGACGACTCCAGCAGGTGGCTCGGGATACTGTGCATCCGTATCAGGTCCCGCGTCGTTCGATGCGCCTGTATCTTTCGGCAGCCGGGCGGCCGCTGTGGCTCGCGCTCTGCCCCAGGTGCGTGCGACTCGGGGAGACTGCTTGCGAAGCCCTCACCCGCTCGCACGACAACTGCAATCACACAACCACTGCCGAAGCCCTCATCCGCTCGGCCGGCCGGGACTCGTTGCGCTTCTCGGCCCTCGCGCAGTGGAGAGACAGCCGGCCCTCCGGGCACGGCCGCCAGCGCGGGCCTGCTCGACTGACGACAGGCGTGAATCGACGCGGGACATCCAAAGGCTGGCGCATAATAGTTCAAACCCAGATATAATACCAGAAATGCAGAGATATAACGACAGGATTGCCTTCTCACTCCCGAATCGCCACTCAGTCGTCGAGGAACGGCAACGTCTGCACGCGCGCCTTCTTCTGCTGGCCACGCACCACGACCCGAACCGTCGTCCCGGGGTCGGCGTAGTCGACGGGCACGTAGCCCATCCCGACCGGTTCGTCCAGCGACGGGCTCATCGTCCCGGAGGTGACGGTGCCGATGACCTTCCCGTCCGTGTTGGTGATGTCGTAGCCGTTGCGCGGGACGCCGCGCTCGACGAGTCGGAAGCCGACGAACGTCTCGTCGACGCCCTCGGCGTCGACCTGCTCCAGCGCATCCCGCCCGACGAACGTCGAGTCCGGTTTCACCACGAAGCCGATACCGGCCTCGTACGGGTTTCGCGGCTCGTTCTCGGGGTGGAAGTCCTGCCCGGCGAGGAGGAAGCCGGCCTCGATGCGGAGCGTGTCGCGCGCGCCGAGGCCGCAGGGCTGGACGCCGGCGTCGGCGCCTGCGGCGTCCCCGGGCACCGCGTCCTCGTCGCCATCCGGGATGGGTCCGACCAGCGCGGTCCAGACGGTCTCAGCCTCGCCCCACGGGACCAGCAGTTCGAAGCCGTCCTCGCCGGTGTAGCCGGTGCGTGCGACCAGACAGTCGACACCAGCGACGGCGTCGCCGGCCATCTCGAATCGACCGAGGTCGGGCGAGTCGCCGCCCGCGGCGTCCCGGAGATGGGCCTCGGCGTCGGGTCCCTGGAGGGCGAACATCGCCCAGTCGTCGGTGACGTTCTCGACCGTGGCGTCCAGGCCCCACTCGTCGCGGTGGTCACACCAGCGCCCGTGGGCCCACTCGTCGTGGCCGGCGTTCGGGACGAACAGGTACGCCGGCGGCTCGCCGGCCGCGCGATGGGTCTCGTCGTCGGGGAGCCGGTAGACGACGGTGTCGTCGTGCATGATACCCTCGGCGTCGGTGATAGCGGCGTAGACGGCCTCGCCGGGGTCGAGCGCGGCCACGTCGTTGGTGACGAGGCGGTCGGTGAGCGCGGTGGCGTCGGGGCCACTGACGACGATCTCACCCATATGCGAGACGTCGAACAGCCCGGCCGCCTCGCGGACGGCCTCGTGTTCGGTCCTGATAGAGCCGAACTCGACGGGCATGTCCCACCCGCCGAACTCGGTGAACTTCGCGCCCCGGTCGGCGTGCAGGTCACGGAGGGGCGGCGTTCGAAGCGGCATATCGCCGCCGACACCGCCCGGGGGGAAATCGGTTCCGCTCGCGGACGCCCCCGTTCAATCGTCGGACATCGTCGCCTCGGGGTCGACATCGCTCCCCGTGTCCGGGGCCGGAGCCCCGCGGGCGCCGCCCGAGCGCCACGTCCCCCGGCGGAACCAGAGCCACGCGACGACCGCGCCGACGACGTTCGAGACGAAGAACGACGCCCAGATACCGCGGACGCCGAACAGCATCCCCTCGGGGACGTACGGCAGCGCGACCCGGAACTGCGAGAGGACGTAGGCCACGGGGATACGGATGCCCCCCAGCGTCCCGACCGCGATGGCGGCCGCGACCATCGTCTTCCCCGCGCCCCGGAACCCCCCGGAGAACGCCCGGACGATGCCCATGAAGCCAAAGGAGAGCGCGACGTAGCGGAGGAAGGTCGACCCCTCGCGGAGGACCGCGGCGTCGTCGGTGAAGACGGCGACGATGGGTCGCGGGAACAGGAAGATGGCGACCCCCGCCAGCCCGAGCACGACGAACAGGCCGGTCGCGGCGAGGTAGTTGGCCTGCTTCGCGCGGTCGTATCTACCGGCGCCGATGTTCTGCCCGGTCATCGTCTCGACCCCGCGCGCGACGGCGACGGCGGGCAGGAAGATGACCGAGAACACACGCGTCCCGATGCCGAAGGCGGCGACCACGGGCGTCGAGAACAGCCCCACGATGATGAGCAGGGCGTTGATGGACACCGCTCGGCCGGTTCCCTCGATGCTGGCCGGGACGCCGATGCGGAGCAGGGTCCGGAGGTAGCCGAGGTCCGGCCGCATGTCCGCGAGGTGGATCTGGATGCCCTTGCGGCCCGAGAGCATGATGCCCATCCCGACCAGCATGGCGAGACTGCGCGAGAACACCGTGGCGATGGCGGCCCCCTCGACGCCGATACCGGTGAAGCCGGTCGCGGCGAACAGGTCCGCCTGGACGCCGGCGAGTCCGAGCATCCCGAACAGCGGGTTGGCCTCGAAGCCGAAGATGAGGAACGGGTCCAGCAGGATGTTGAGCACGACCGTCCCGAACATGACCAGCATGGGCGTGATGGTGTCACCAGCACCGCGCATCAGCGAGATGAACACGAAGAAGCCGAACATGAACGGCAGCCCCAGCGCCACGACCTCCATGTACGCCGTCGCACCCGGGAGGACGTCCGCCGAAGCGCCGAGGAAGCCAAGGAAGGGCCGGACCAGCGGATAGCCCAGGCCACCCAGCAGCGCCGACCCGAGGAAGGCGAACGTGACCGTCTGCGAGGCGGCGTACGACGCCTCCTTCGGTTCGTCCGCGCCGGTGTGCTGGGCGACGAGGACGCTCCCCGCCACCGAGAGCCCCATCCCGAGCGAGATGAGCAGGAAGACCATCGGGAACGCGAAGGAGATCGCCGCCAGCGCCTCCGTGGAGTACTGCCCCAGCCAGAACGTGTCGGCGAGGTTGTACGCCGTCTGCAGCAGGTTCGTGAGAACGATGGGGAGCGAGAGGACCAGTAGCGGCTTCAGGATGCCGCCCTCGGTGAGATCGAGCTCCGCCTGGTCCGGGAGAAGGCTCACGCGGGCACCTCCGGGGTCCACCCGAGTTCGCGCTCCAGGTGCCGCGCGATGAGCGTCTGCGTCCGGTCCGGGGGCTCGCCGAGCGCGACATCCCTGACGTGGGCCCCGTTGATCGCCGTCGCGACGAACCGCGCGACCGCCTCGGGGTCGGCCTCGCGGAACTGGCCGCCGTCGACACCGTCACGGACGGCGTCGGCAACGACATCGCGTACCCGACGGTCCATGGCGGCGAGCCGGTCGCGATACGCCTCGTGGTAGGGTGCCTGCGCCTCGATCTCGATGAGCGCGACGGCGAAGCGGTCGTCCCGGGTCTCGTCGGGGAACACCGCATCGAGGAGCGTCTGCAGCCGCTCCTGGGGGTCGGTGGCCTCGCAGGCCAGCTTTCCCTCGAACGACTCCAACAGGTGCTCGAGGAAGGTGTTCAGCAGCTCCTCCTTCGTCTCGTAGTGGTAGTGGATGGCCGCCGTCGACAGCGAGGACTCGTCGGCGATCCGCTGGATGGTCAGTCCAGCGTTGCCGTGTTCACAGAGGGCACGCCGGGTCGCATCCATGATGGCGACCTGCGTCTCGTCGTTCACAGCGAACTTACTAACCAGTTAGTAAAGAGCCCTTCGACGACCGCTCGTTGGGCCACCCCACGACAACCAACCACACATCCGCGGCCGAACGACCAAAGCCCCAGCAGTCGAGGCGCCCTCATGGAACGCGACGACGTTCCGGCAGCGGACGGTGTACTGGCGGCCTTCTCGCTCGACGGTGACGCGGTGCTCGTCACGGGTGGAGCCAGCGGCATCGGCACGGCGTACGCCGAAGCGTGCGCTGAGGCCGGCGCCGACGTGATGCTCGCCGATATCGACGCCGAGGGCGCCGAGAGCGTCGCGGCCGACCTCGCGGACGCGACGGCCGGGGACGTACGCTCAGTCGCGTGCGACGTGACCGACGAGGACGACGTGCGCGCGGCCGTCGACGCGACGGTCGACGCGTTCGGCGGCCTCGACGTGGCCTTCGCGAACGCCGGCATCGGCCGGATGTTCAACCCGGTCCACAGCCAGTCGCTGGACCACTGGCGCGAGGTCATGAACGTGAACCTGGACGGCGTCTTCCTCACCACGCGCGAGGCCGCTGCAGCGATGAAGGAGGATGGAGGCGGCCGCATCGTCACGACGGCGTCGGTGCTGGGCCTCGTGGGGACGGAGACGCCCGGCCTCTCGGCGTACGTCGCCTCGAAGGGCGGCGTCGTCCAGTTCACGAAGCAGGCCGCGGTCGAACTGGGCCCGGACATCCGCGTCAACGCCATCGCGCCCGGCTGGATCCACACGGGCATCGGCGGCGGGATGCTCCGCGAGGACGCCCCCGGGATGGAGCCCATCCAGGACCAGATGCGCCAGGAGACCGCGCTCGGACGGCTCGGCTACCCGGAGGACCTGAAGGGGCTGGCACTGTTCCTCGCCTCCCCCGCCTCGGCGTACTGCACGGGCACGGTCTACCTCAACGACGGCGGCTACACGGCGACGTAGGCGGACTCACTCATCTGGCTCCTTGGTCTTCTCGTCGGCCTCGGCGCCGTGCCCCGGCTCGAGGGCCTCGTCGTCGGCCTCCGCGGTCTCCAGTTCGGCCTCGAGGCCGTACTCCTCGGCGCGCCGGCGCCAGAACTCCGTGTACCCCTCCTCGGAGCCGGCGACGGTGCTCTCGCCGTCGCGGACGCGGTCGAGTTTCAGGTCGAGTTCCTCCAGCAGCCGCTCGCCTACGTCGTCGCTGACGACACCCTTGCGCATGGCGTCCATGATGGCGGACTTCTCGCGCTGGAGCACCTGCCGCTCGCTTGCGAGCAACTGTTCGCGCGCGAGTTCCGGTTGCTCGCTCAGCAACTCCGAGATGGCCCGGTTCAGGGCCGCCTTCTCGCGCTCGTACTCGGCGGAGAAGTCCTCGTACACGCCACCGGGAATCTCGCCGGCGGCGTGGAGCCGCTCGGCGGCTTCCAGCGCCTCGTCCACCGCGCGGGCGCGCCCGATGAGGAGTTCGTACAGTTCGGTGGCCTCGGAGCGGGTGACGACGCCGAGCCGGTCGAGCAGGTTCGACATCGTCAGCCCCTGGACGACCAGCGAGAACGCGGCGACGCCGAACACCATCGCGCGCAGCTCCTCGCGCAACGGGAACGGCGCGCCGGAGGCGAGTTCACGCGGGAGGCCCAGCACCAGCGCGATGGGGATGGAGCCGTGGAGCCCACCCCAGACGAGGACGTGCTTGTAGGCCGTCGAGACCTTCGGCTCGACGAACTGGTTGGTGAGCGTCGTGAGGGGGTAGACGATGGCCGCGCGGACGAGGAGGACGAGCGGGATGGCCAGCAGGATGAGTCGGCCGTGGGTCGCGAGCGTATGGACGGGGGTCGTCACGCCGATCATGATGAAGATGAACGTGTTGACGAGGAACGCCGCCGTCTCCAGCGAGTTGAAGATGCTGACCTTCGTCTGCGGGCTCATCGCGTAGTCGGCGCCGCGGTTCCCGATGAACAGGCCCGCGACGACCGTGGCGATGACGCCGGAGACGTGGAGGTAGTGCTCGGCCAGCACGAACGACCCGTACGCGAGGACGAACGTCAGGACGATTTCGGTCATGTGCTCGTCGAGTTCGCGCATCACGCTGTAGACGGCGTACCCCGCGGCGAAGCCGACCACCAGGCCGCCCAGCGAGACGACGGCCACGTCCAGTCCGATGCGTGCCAGTTCGACGGGGTCGAACAGTCGGCTCGTGGCCGCACCCTCCTCGACGAGGACGAGGAACGTCGAGAACAGGACGACGCCGACGCCGTCGTTGATGAGGCTCTCCCCCTCGACGAGGACCGAGAGGCGCTCGGGAGCGCCCAGTTCCTCGAACAGCGCCAGCACGCTCACCGGGTCGGTCGGGAGCGCCATCGACGCGAACAGCAGCGCGAGCAGCAGGGTGAACCCGGGGGCGAACGCGCCGAAGACGTACGTCCCCGCCACGCCCAGCAGGACGACGGCGATGGCGAGGCCGACGACGGCCAGCACGATGACGGGGACGATGTTGCGCCTGAGCCGTTCGAGGTCCGTCGTCGCCGCGCCCTCGAACAGGAGCGGTGGCAACAGGACCAGGAAGATGAGTTCGTCGGAGAGCCGGATGTCGATGAGTCGGCCGAACTGCCCGGTCGTGGTCGCGAGCACGGAGAGGCCGAAGCCGGCGAGCAACAGCGCGATGGTGTATGGGAACCGGCCGACCTTGGCGACGAAGATGCCGACCCCGGCAGCGATGATGAACACCGGCAGGAGCTGGATGAGCGTCTCCTCGATGAGAGCCCCGCCGCCGCTCTCGGCGGCGAGGACGACGGCGTCGAGGCCTCCGACGAGCGGCGGTACCGCGAATCCGGCAGCCATGACCGGCCTAGCTCGGGGCGCCGTGATAAGGGTGACCGACGTTCCGAGTCCACTGGCGAGCAGTCGGGGCCGAGGGACCGCCAGCGCTATCACGGCCCGTCCCGGACGGCGGGCGTATGGGACTCCTCGACGGACTGTTCGGCGGCGGCCCGGACCGCGTCGCGCTGTTCGTCGACGGACCGAACGTCCTGCGGAGCGAGTTCGACACGGACCTCGACGAGGTCCGGGCGGCCGCGGCCGCGATGGGTCGCCCCGTCATCACCCGCGTCTACCTCGACGAGCAGGCCTCCTCGGGGCTCATCCAGGCCGCCGAGGCCCGGGGCTACGAGGTCGTCATCACGAGCGGTGACGTGGACGTGAAACTGGCCGTGGACGCCGCCACGGCTGTCACCGACGGCGACTGCGACGTCCTCGCCGTGGCCTCCAGGGACACCGATTTCAAACCCGTCCTCGAGCTGGCGGCCCGGCGTGGCTGCCGGACGCTGGCCATCGCACCGGGCACCCACGGCCGGTCGGACGCACTCCGGAACGCCGCGCACGAGGCCGTGACGCTCGGGGAGTAACCTCCAGATAAGCCACCAAAGCCGCCAATTTCCCCGTATTTCTCCAGATTAGATACAAATACAGATATTTTTCGAGTAATCTGCGCCATTTGAGATGACCCATAGCACTTTCACGCCAGCGGTGGCACCAGATAGTGATGCGAAACGGCCCTCCTGACGCGCTCGGAATCACCGACCCCGCAGACCTGTTGCACCGCGAAGACGTACTCGTCGACGACGAGTCGGCAGTGATACCGCACGAACACCACGCTCAGCTGTACGACGGCATCGAGGGGATGGTGGTCGTCGGGGCGAGGGACGAGGCCGGCCGGCTCCTGTTACAGGTCAGTCGTGAGGAGCTGTTCGCGGCCCTCCCGCACGCGACGGTCGCGCCGGGGGAGAACTGGACCCAGCGGGCCCGCGACGCGGTGGCCGAGACCGCCGGCGTCGTCGTCCGTGTCGATGGGGTGCGGCGCGTGAAGCGGCGACGATACCGGCGTCCGGACGACGAGACGGCGACCGAGGGGTACCAGGTCTTCGTCGACGCTACCCCGGTCGGGGAGCAGACACCGGCCCCGCCCGCCGAGGTCGTGGCGGAGTGGACGGTGGGGTGGCACGACGAAGTGCCGGTGCCGACCACCGACGAGAACGAGGAGACGGTCGCCGATATCCGCGCGTTCCTCGACTGACGGCAGAGGCCGGCGTCGTGTCACTCCGGCGAGACGAGGACCCGACCCGGGCGGAGGGCGAACAGCGGCGGCGCCGACGCCGTCTCCGGGTCGAACGAGAGGGAGGCGGAGGCCTCGTTCGTGTGGACCGCGGCGGTGACCTGTCCGGCGGCGGGAGCGGCGACGACACCGACCTCCCCGGGGGAGAGGTCGGCGCGGCGCGGGGCCGACTCGGTGCCGTCGATGACGACGGTCGCCGTCCGGGGTTCGGTCGTCCCGTTGCGCACCAGCACCACCGCCCGGCCGTCGGCCGCCATCCGGTCGCCCGCCGCGGTGTAGGTACTCATCTGTGTTCAACCGGCATTTACTGCTGGTTTTGTAAGTACCTTCTGGCCATCTGCGGACATTAGACACACTCTAACCCTAGAAATCGGCACCTGACTGGGGACGGTCGGGAGCCGTCTCCGAGCCGCGGCCGTGGCGGGCGGGCCCCCGGTCGCACGGACGCCTCCGGGGTTCCGGCTCCGGGGCCTTTTTCGCCCCCGGAGCCGTACAGCGTGGTATGAACGCGTTTCGCGAGGCCCTGCGCGAACTCCCGGAGACGGTGTTCGCGGACCTGCTGGAGAGCGACGACGCCCACCGCGTCGTGATGGACCTGCCGGGCGCGACGGCGGACACGGTCGACGTGTCCATCGACGGCGGGCGCCTCCGCATCGAGGCCCGGCGCGCGAAGGACGTGCCGTCGGAGTTCTCGTACGTCACGGAGGACCGGTCGCTGTTCCTCGACGCCGAACTCCCGCTCCCGCCGAACACGACGGGCGAGGGCGCCACCGCGAGCGTGAGCCGGGGCGTCCTGACGGTGACGCTCCCCAAGCGGGGTGCGGCGGGCGAGACACGGGTGCCTGTCGAGGACGCCTGAGCGCGTGGTGAACCTCCGCGCGTACCGCCGGTTCCCCGTCGTCGTCTACCAGTTCCTGCCGCTACTGCTGGCCTACGCACGGGACCGGCGGCGGTTCCTCCTGTTCGGCCGAGCCCGGCGTGTCGACGCGGAGACGCGTCGCCGCCGGGCCCGCAAGCTGCTGGACTCGCTGCTGACGCTCGGGCCGACGTTCATCAAACTCGGGCAGATACTCTCGACCCGTCCGGACATCCTCCCCCCGGAGTACATCGACGAGTTCGAGCAACTGCAGGACCGCGTCCCACCGGCGGACTGGGCGGACGTGCGGCCCGTCATCGAGGAGGACCTGGGTCCGGTCGAGGACGCGTTCGAGTCGTTCGACACGGACCCCATCAGCGGCGCGTCGCTCGGGCAGGTGTACACGGCGACCATCCCGGAACCGGTCGAGGGGAGCCCGGACGCCCGCCGCGAGGTCGCGGTGAAGGTCCGGCGACCGGGCATCGAGTCGCTGGTCGAGGCCGACCTCCGCATCATCCAGTTCTCGCTGCCCATCCTGATGCGGTTCATCGACCAGGCCCGGTCGTTCTCGATGCAGACGCTCGCCGACGAGTTCTCGAAGACCATCCGCGAGGAGATGGACTACGAGCGCGAGCGCGGGATGCTGGAGGAGATCCGGGAGAACTTTCGGGAGGAATCGGCGGTCCGTATCCCCGCGGTGGATGGCGAGCGCTCGACGGGCCGCGTGCTGACGATGGAGTACGTCCCCGGGACGAAGATCTCCGACGTGGAGGGGCTCGACGAGCGGGGCTTCGACCGGACGGAACTGGCCGAGACGCTCCAGCGCGCCTACCTGAAGATGCTCGTCACCGACGGTACCTTCCACGCCGACCCGCACCCGGGGAACCTCGCCGTGCAGGACGACGGCCGGCTCGTCTTCTACGACTTCGGGATGTCCGGCCGCGTCGACGCCTTCGTTCAGGACAAGATCGTCGACTTCTACATCGCCGTCGCGGACCAGGACATCGACGCCATCCTCGATACGCTCATCGAACTCGGGACGCTCTCGCCCGAGGCCGACCGCGAGGTGATGGCGGACGTCATGGAACTGGCCATCGCTGACGCGCGCGGCGAGGACATCGAGCAGTACCGCGTCCAGCAGATCGTCGAGCAGGTCGAGGACACCATCTACGAGTTCCCGCTACGCCTCCCACCCAACCTCGCGCTCGTGTTGCGTGTGGCGACGGTCGTCGAGGGGGTCTGCGTGACGCTGGACCCGGACTTCGACTTCATCGACGTCGCCACCGACTACCTCCGACAGGAGGGGTACGTCGAGGCAAGCATCCGCGAGTTCGTCGAGGAGCGCACCGAGGAGCTCAACGACGCGGCCCGGTCGGCCGTCCGCACCCCACCGAAACTGGAGGACGCGCTCGACCGCATCAACCGTGGCGACCTCGAGGTCGAGGCCACCATCGACGACGAGGAGGCCGTCTTCGACACGCTGGCCCGGCGGCTGGTGCTGGGGCTCCTGTTAACGGGAACCGTCCTCTCGACGGCCATCCTCTACGCCTTCGCGACGCCCGTCGACGCCATCGCGCCGGGTGTCGGTGCAGCGCTCGTCCTCGTGCTCCTGTACCGCTCGTTCCGCGAGCAGAGCGGCATCAGCGCGACGCCACAGTTCACCCGCCAGGAGATGCGAAAGCGGCAGGACGAGTAATCGAATATAAATCTTCGGACGAGATTCCGAGCTGTTGAACGAGCGGTTGGTATTTATCTCCGCACCATCGACTGACGAAGAGAGTTACACGCATGCGGGACCCTCCATCCGGCCGCAGGAACCACGAGCGCCGAGCGACGTGGACGTTGTTCGAGAACCGGGGCTCGACGCAGGTTCTGGGCTTCGCCCTGATGTTCGCGGTCACGATGACCACGTTCGCGCTGTACCAGGCAGACGTGGTCCCCGACCAGAACGAGGAGGTGGAGTTCGACCACAACAGCGCGATGGCGGGTGAGATGGGTGAACTCCGAGCGGCGATGCAGGATGCGAGCACGTCAGAGAGCGCTGCATCCGCGACTCTGCAGCTCAGTCCCTCCTACCCCGGCCGGGCGGTGGCGGTCAACCCGCCCGAGCCCGCAGGCCGTCTCGCCACGAGTGACGAACACCCCGTCTATGTCCGGGGGCTCTACAGTACCGACGAACGGTTCTGGGACGGCCGGTCGGTACAGTACGCGACCCGCCACCTCAACTACTCCATCTCGTACAACCGCATCACGGGCGACGAGTACGCCCTCGAACAGGGGATGCTCGTCAAGAAGTACGCCAACGGGAAGACCCGGAACCTGACTGCGGCGCCGGTCAACGGGAATCGCATCTCCCTGACCCTGCTGGGCGGGGACTACGACCGGACCGCCCATCGAGAGAGCGTCGAGTTCAGCCCGGTGAGCACCACGAGCCGCAGCCTTACCGTCACCGCTCAGCGGACGGACATCTCCGGCGATTCCTCGAAGGAGGACCCGCACATCTGGCTCCCGACGCAGCTGAACCAGGACGAGTGGACCGACATCGCCGACGCACAGGACGAACTGGTGAGCGCCGAGGTGAAGGACAGTGGGGACAGCCCTGCCCCGGCCGGGAACGGTGACTACGTGAAACTGACTCTGAAGGACGGCCAGCAGTACGACTTCCGGGTGTCGCGAGTGACGCTCGGGCAGCCAGCGAGCGTGGCGCCGACGTACCTGACGGCGCCGTCGGGAACCGTCCAGATCCCGGAAAGCGGGTCGAAACCCGTCACGGTCACCGTCCGTGACGAGTACGGCAATCCGGTCCCGGGTGCCGACGTGACCATGCAGGTGTCGGGCAATGGGAACCTGGAGGACACCGACGGTAACGCGCTCTCCAATCCGGTCCAGACTGGGCCGGACGGCCAAGCGACGGCCGTATTCTCCGGCGGCGGATCGGCTCCCGGCGCTGTCGAAGCCGACATCGGCGGCGGCCCGGGGAGTTACCGGACCGTCGAGGTGGACATCACGCGGCCGACGACCACGAAGGGGCAGAAGAGCATCTACACCTCCGGACAGATGCTCGAGGACCTCTCCGGGTTCTCGGAGTTGCGGCTGTCAAGCGGCCGGACCGTTCCCACCAGTGACACGGACTGCCTGCTCCTGGGAGATACCGGTGGCGGACTGCTCGGCGGACTGCTCGGCAGCCTCCAGTGCGACAAGGACTCCTTCCGCACCATCCAGGGGAGTCTCCTGCTCGAAAAGCAGAACAACAAGGAGCTGCAGCTCCGGTACTACCTCTTCGACGAGAACGGGGACGACAATATCAATGGCCACGACGGGGCGACTATCCGAATCGACGACGAGGAGGGCGACAAGGTGTTCCGGGGCGAACTGAAGCGCGGGGCCGCGAAGGACATCCTCCGGTCCGGCGGGACGGACATCCTCGATTCGAACAACTACAAGACCGCGAAGTGGGATGGTGACGACGGCGTCCTGTTCAGTGACCCGTGGGGCAAGAGCGACCCGTACGACTCGTTCGACGACCTGAACCTGGACAAGGCCGAGAACGTATTTGTCGAGCAGGCGCATGGTCGAGTAACCGTCGAGGCGAACTGAGGACCGCAGCTGACGGACGAGGGCCGGGCGCATCGGCGACCGGTCCGGTGACACTTTCTCCTGGCACGCCGACACGCCGGTATGCAGATCGAGCCGTTCGCCCTCGAACGCTGGTTCGCCACCCACGAGGCGGACAACCTGATGCTCGCCGAGTCCGGCATCCGGCCGCTGGACCCGACCCGCTTCGACCTCGTCCCGGACGATTTCGGCTACGTCATCCCGACCGGCGGCGACCCCGACCTCCGGGGACGTATCGGTGACCGCTACGACCGCGCCGCCGACGAGGTGCTCCTGACCTGCGGCACCCAGGAGGCCAACTTCGTCACCTTCGCGGCGCTCATGGGCGACCACGCCGTCGTCGTCACGCCCACCTACCAGTCGCTTCACGCCATTCCCGAGGCGCTCGGCGAGGTGACCCGCGTCGAACTCGATGCGGCCGACGGCTGGCGGCTCGACCCGGACGCCGTCGCCGAGGCCATCCGCCCCGACACGGCGCTGGTGGTGCTCAACAACCCGAACAACCCGACCGGGAGAATCCACGATGCCGACACCGTCCGGGCGGTGTACGAGCACGCCGCCGACGCCGGCGCGTACCTCCTCTGTGACGAGGTGTACCGGCCGTTCGCCGGGGCCGACGACGGGGCGGTCGAGCTGCCGCCCCCCGCGGCGAGTCTGGGTCCCTACGGCGTCTCGACCTGCGGGCTCTCGAAGGGGTACGGGCTCGCGGGCCTGCGCTTCGGCTGGCTCGCCGGCCCCCGCGAGGTCGTCGAGGCCGCCGCCCAGTGGAAGGACTACACCACCATCTCCCCGCCCGCCGTCTCCCAGCGCGTCGCCGAGCAGGTGCTCGACCCCGAGACGGAGGCCGAGATACTGGCCGAGAATCGCGACCTGGCGGCCCGGAACCGCGACCTGGTCGGGGCGTTCGTCGACCGGCACGACCTCGGGTGGCCGGACCCCGAGACCGGCGTGAACGCGTTCATCGAGGTCCCGGACGGGTTCTTCGGCGGGCAATCGTTCTGCGAGCGCGTCGTGGAGGAATGCAGCGTGGTGCTGGCACCCGGCGAGGCGTTCGACCAGCCCGACTACTTCCGCCTGGGCTTCGGAGACGAGACGGCGCACCTGGAGGAGGGACTGGAGCGGCTGGATGGATTGCTCGAACGGCACGCATAGCAGTACAAATCCACCCAAAAATATCGAGATATCGTATAAACTGCATAATTCTAAATTCAGCATCTCTATTGTAGGATAGGCGGAGATGGCCACGAAGGCCTCGCGCGCTCGACCGGCCCGTGGATTGCGGGAAATCGCGTGCCGTCAGTCGACGGGGCGCGCGCTGGCGGCTGTGCCGGCGGCCAGCCGCCGCCCAGCGCGCGAGGGGCGAGGAGCACAGCGACCACAGGGAGCGAGTACCGCAGTCGGCTGGGGCGGCGTGAGGCCCACAGACCCGACTGACGGACGCGGGGGTCTAGCGGACTTCCGAAGGGCGAGAACGCGAGGGCTTCGGCAGAGGTCAGTTCCGACGTGGCGAAAGAACACGAGGCGCGCGACACAAACACCAAATCACGCACCATCCAAGGGGACGCCAATGGGCAACGCGGACCTCCGGCAACTGGCGGTCATCGAGGACGTGTCGTTCGACGACCTCGAGGGGAGTGTCGTCGCCGTCGACGCGCACAACTGGCTCTACCGGTACCTGACGACGACGGTCAAGTTCACGAGCACGAGCGCGTACACCACGAGCGACGGCGAGGAGGTGGCCAACCTCATCGGCACCGTGCAGGGCCTGCCGAAGTTCCTCGAACACGACCTGACGCCGGTCTTCGTCTTCGACGGCGGGACGACCGAACTGAAGGCCGATGAGGTGGCCGAACGCCGCGAGCAGCGCGAACGGTACGAGGACGACCTCGAGACGGCACGCGAGGAGGGTGCCGCCGCCGAGACCATCGCCACGCTGGAATCCCGGACCCAGCGCCTGACCGAGACCATCCGCCGGACCACCCGCGAGTTGCTCGAACTGCTGGACGTGCCCGTCATCGAGGCACCCGCCGAGGGCGAGGCACAGGCCGCACACATGGCGCGCACGGGAACTGTCGACTACGCCGGCACCGAGGACTACGACTCGCTGCTGCTCGGGGCGCCGCTCACGCTGCGGCAGCTCACCAGCAAGGGCGACCCCGAGCTGATGGACTTCGAAGCCACGCTCGCGAAGCACGACCTCTCCTGGGAGCAACTGGTCGACGCGGCCATCCTGATGGGGACCGACTTCAACGAGGGCGTCTCGGGCATCGGCCCGAAGACCGCCGTCAAGCTCCTGAACGAGCACGGCGACATCTGGGCGGTCTTCGAGGCCGAGGACTGCTACGTCGACAACACTGACGCCATCCGGCAGCTGTTCCTCGACCCGGACGTGACCGACGACGTCGGGTTCGACACGGACATCGACCCCGACATCGCCGCCGCGAAAGCCTACGTCACCGACGAGTGGGAGGTCCCCGCCGACGAGGTCGAGCGCGGCTTCGAGCGCATCGAGGAGGCGCTCACGCAGACCGGCCTGGACCGCTGGACCTGAGTCCATCGGTCCCACGGGGCTCCTGCCGCGGGGCGCCGTTATCCCCCGAGTAAGTATCCCCCTGGCGGGTGCGCCGGGGTGTACGTGTGTCGCGACGACCCGATTCCGACGGCCTGGGCGAACGACTCTCCCGGCGGCCACTCCTCCAGGGTGCGGCCGGGCTCGCGGCCGCACTCGCGGGGTGCTCGATGACCGACGGGCGCATCACCGACCGGGTGGTCGACTCCACGCCGGCGCTCCGGACCGCCTTCGAGCGCCTCTCCCCCGGCGACACCATCCACATCTCCGCCGCCGGGGGCCCCTACCGGACGAGCGATTGGCTCGACGTGGACGTCGACGACGTGGCCGTGGTCGGCCCCGGGATACCGGGTCTCGTCCGGCCGGCTCGCGGCGCCGACGCCGGTGGCATCCGCATCGGCCACCACAGCCATTGCGAGAATGTCCTCGTCCGGGGGTTCGGCTTCGAGGGGAACCGGGCGGCGCAGCGCCCACGGGCGCCCCGCTGTCACGGCATCGCCGTCCGGGACGCCGACGGCGTGACGCTCGCCGGAAACGATATCCGTGGGACCCACCCCCGAAGGCACGGCGACGGCGGGAGCGGTATCAGCGTGACCCCCGGGTGCGACGCGGTCCGGGTCGTCGGGAACCGGATCCGCGACGCGGGCGACCGGGGGATACAGGTCGCGGGCTCGGGCCTGCTCGTCGCAGGGAACGACATCCGGGGCAGTCTGGACCGGGCGATATCCGCCGACCTCTGGTACCCCGACGGGGAGAACCACACGGCCCGGCACGCACTCGTCACGGGCAACGTACTCGGCGACAGCGCCGAGGGGAGCCTGACGGGCGTGGCCCACAACGAACCCGTCGGGCCCGGGCGAGGACACATCGCGTTCGTCGGCAACGTCGGCTACGGAGCCCACAAGTCGTTCTGCCACGTCCGCGGCCCGGAGCCGTTCGCGAGCGTTGCCGTCCGCAACAACCTCGCCACCCAGGAGACGGCGGGGCTGACGACCGACCGGACGACGCGGTTCGCGGGCGTCGCGGCCGACGCAGTGGGGGGAGACACCCTCGTGGTCCGGAACAACACCTTCCGCGGGTACAGCGGCCCCGGTGTCAACATCGACGGTGCGGTCCGGGAAGCCGTCGTCGCGGGGAACGCGCTCGTCGAACCGGCCCGGGCGGGAGTCCGGGTCCGCCAGGTCGACGGTGGCACCGTGACCGGGAACGTGGTCGTCGAACCCGGGACGGTGGGCATCCGACTCGTGGACGCCGGCGGCCTCCGGGTCGGGGAGAACCAGATTCGTGCTCCCGCCGGCCCGGGAATCGACGTGCGAGGTGGCCCCGATACCGCGGGCACCGACATCGTCGGCAACCACCTGCGCGATACCGGAGGCGGCGACAGAGGCGGCGATGGTGGCCGCGTATCGAGGGGGGCGCCGGCAATCCGCGTCTGTGACCACGGCGTCCGGGTCCGGGGGAACAGCATCCACCGCAACCGCGGCCCCGGCATCATCGAGTGCGCTGACGGCGGCGACAACCGGTACGAGGCCAACCGGGCCGACGGCGAGGCCCCGTGGCGCATCACGAGTCCCACCTCCCGGGCCAGGGACAACGCGCCGCCGCTCGATGTCCACCGCGGGCTCCGGGCGGAGGGCGGTCTCCTCTCGGTTACGTTCGACCGGGTGTACGCCCGCGCGCCACGGCTGAGCTTCGGCCGACGGGGCGGAGCCGTCCGCGAGGTCTCCTACCGGACCAGCGAGGCTGGGAACGTCGTCGGTGCCGACATCGTGGTCGGGGCGGACGGGACGTTCGACGTCTTCGTCGACGCCGCCTGAGCGTGAGCCGCCGGCGCATCAGTTCCGGCCCGGCGTGTCGCCGGTAACAGTGAAGCTCGTCTCGCCACCCGCGGGCACGTCGAAGGCCACCTTCAGGTCCGTCCGTGGGTCGGCCTCGCGTCGCCAGACGACCTCGCCGCCCTCGACAGTCGGGTTCGCGGCCGTAGTCGAGACGGTCACGGCGCCCGAACGGTCGAGCGTCTGGTCGTTGGTGACCGTCACCGTGCGCCCGTCCGGCGCGTTCGCGCTCCCCTCGTCGGTCACGTCGAACAGGTACGAGGGCGTGGAGAAGAAGCCGACCTCGTCCTGTTGGGCGACCCACCGTGGGTCGTCGGAAGGCCCGGGACTGACCGTACGCTCGTCGAGGAACGCCTGGCTCACGGGATACCGGAACGCGCGGGGGTCGAGGCCGTCGGACGTGGTATCGTAGTCGAACTGCCGCCAGCCCCAGTACTCGCCCGTCGAGGACATCGTGGAGGCGACGTTGACGTACAGGGTACCCGCCTCGGTGTTCCGGAGGTCGGCCACGAGTCCTTCGGCGTCGGCCGTTCCGGGGGCGGCGCGTTCGACGGTGGGGTCGGGATAGTTCTCGACTCGGCCCGTCGTGACGCCGTCCGTCGCTTCGTACGACTGTCTCGCGTACCGGTTCCCGAGGGCCGCCACCACGTCGGCAGGGTCGCCCGCGGTGTAGACATCGGTGTCACCGTCGCCATCGACATCGACGGTCGAATCGCCCGTCCGGTTCGCCATCGAGCGCGCCACGCGGTCCTGGTGCGAGTGCCCACAGAAGAACGCGTCCACGCCGGCCTCGTCGAACAGCCGCCGGAGCGAGAAGGCGTTCTCGCCGGTCCAGCGCTGGCCGCTCTGGGCGATACGGCTCCCACGCGCGACCTGCTCGGCGACCGGCTGGCCGTCGGTCTGTGCGTACGCCTCGTTCTTCGCGTCGGGCACCCACGAGGGGTTGTGGTGGCCGACGGCGAGAATCGAGCGGTCCGTATCGGCCAGGCGGGAGAGTTCCCCGCGGAGCCAGTCGAACTGCGCGTCCCGGACCTGCCCGCCGTAGGTCGAGACAGCGACGCTGGCCCCAGTCCGGTCGAGGTACGACCAGTCGAACGTGTCGACGGCGACGACCTGTGCGGCGTCACCGATTTCGACGCTGTAGGACGGCGGTCCAAAGGTCTCGCGATAGAGCGCCTTCCCGTCGGTGCCGGACTGGACGTAGCCGTCGTGGTTCCCCAGCGTCATGAACGTCGGCGCCTGCACCTGATTCATCACCGTCCAGGCGTCCTCGAACTCCGCGTAGAACTTCCCGGGCACGTCCTGGCCGAGACAGAGGTCCCCCGCCACCAGCACGATGTCGGGGTCGAGCGCGTTCACCTCGGCGATAGCGCGGCGGGTAGCCGCCCAGCGCTCGTCCGGCCGGTCGCCGAGGACACGGCGCGACCGCTGGACGAACGGGTCCGGATTCCCCTCGTCCCGGGCCTCGTTGAACCCGGACTGGAGTGCTCGCGGGTCGCCGATCTGCGGGTCCGCGAGGACGGCGATGTCCAACTCGTCGGGGATGGTCTCACGGACGCTCACCGCGCGTGGCTGCCGGTCCTCCCCGCCCGTCAGCGCGGTCGGGGCGGTGTCCCACGTCACGACGAGGTCGTACAGGTCGGGCGTGAACGTCGGGCGGTCGTCCAGCGCCGGCACGTCGAACTCGGCGACGACGACCTGCCCGTACGAGGCCTCGTCGCCCTCGCTCTCGGAGCCGTCCACCTCGGCGCCGGCGTTCCAGATGCGACTCGTCGGGTCGTCCCCGTCGGTGCCGGCCCGCGACAGCGGAATCCGAGCCGGGCCACCGAAACTCGGCTCCAGACGGGCCTCGACGGTCCGCAACGGGATGTCCGCGTTCGCGTCGAGTTCCACGCGCAGGCTATCGCCGGCTTCGACCACCTCGGGCACACCCGACAGCGGCGACCGTATCTCGTTCACCTTCGGGACGTACACTTCGGAGCCGTCCACCGGCGTCGGGTTCCGTTCGGCCTCGCTATCACCGTTCGCCGCCGCACTGCCGGCGCCACCAGCGCCGGCGAGCGCACCCGCACCCACCGTTCTGAGAAACGTGCGTCGTTCCATACGGAACCGTTCGACTACCGCACAATGGGTACGATGCCGTTGATGTAGGGAGAGTTATATAGTGACGGCCCGCGCGGGACTGCGCCGCCGGGGCCACGGGTCGTGCGTGTCTCGACGGGATTTATCCCCGCACCGGTCCCACGACCGGACATGAACCCTGCCGACGTGGAGGACCTCATCCGGGAGGCACTCCCCGACGCCCGCGTACGGGTGCGCCGGGCCCGCGGCGAACACGACGACGACCACCTCGCCGCGCTGGTCGTCTCACCGGCGTTCGAGGACGAGATGCTCGTGAACCAGCACCAGATCATATACGACGCGCTCGAGGGGCACATGACGACCGATATCCACGCTCTGGAGCTCAAGACGTACACACCCGAGGAGTTCGAGGACGCCCCGGAGACGTTCGATTAATCGATATACAGGTAGCGTGTACCCCACATTATCGTGGGAGTTGCAGTTCTCGTGATATAGTCGCGATCTTCAGTCAGAACCGTCGCCGTCCCCCATCTCCACGTCCTCGCCGGCCCCGTCGGCGTCGGTCATCTCGGCGAGTGCGCCCGTCTCGACGGCCGACAGCCCGGCGATATCGAGCACGTCGCCGACCGCGTCGCCGGGGACGGTCACCAGCACGTCGCCGAACCCGAGGTCACGCTCGTGCTCGCCCCCGATGTCCTCGACGGCGGCGACGACGGTGTCGGTGTCGGTGTCGTCGTCGGTCCGAAGAACGAGCGCCACGGGCTCGTCGGGCGGGTCCTCGACCATCGGCGTGACCGCGTTGGAGACGTACACGGAACGGCGTTGGTTGGCCGTGGGCTTTGCTGTGGCGGACTGGAACGAGGGGGAGACGACGGCCAGCGTGGCCGGCTTCGACGGGATTTAGCCCCCACCGTGTGACCGCCGAGGTATGAGCGAGGACAACGGTGACTACCGGACCGAACGCGACAGTCTCGGCGAGATGCAGGTGCCCGCGGAGGCCTACTGGGGCGCACAGACCCAGCGCGCGCTCCAGAACTTCCCCATCTCGGACGTGACGTTCGGGCGGCGGTTCGTCCGCGCGCTCGGCATCGTCAAGAAGTCCGCCGCCCGCGCGAACCTCGACCTCGACCTCATCCCCGAGGAGAAGGGCGAGGCCATCGTGCGGGCCGCCGACGAGGTCATCGCCGGCGAGCACGACGAGCACTTCCCGGTCGACGTGTTCCAGACCGGGAGCGGCACCTCCTCGAACATGAACGCCAACGAGGTCATCGCCAACCGCGCGACCGAGCTCATCGGCGGGGAAATCGGGTCCCGCGAGGTCCACCCCAACGACCACGTCAACTACGGCCAGTCCAGCAACGACGTCATCCCGACGGCGATGCACGTGGCCTCGCTGGAGGCGGTCGAGCGCGACCTCATCCCGGCGCTGGAGACGCTGCGCGAGGAGCTCGCCGCGAAGGAGGAGGAGTTCGCGGACGTCGTGAAGACGGGCCGCACGCACCTGCAGGACGCGACGCCGGTGACGCTGGGCCAGGAGTTCGGCGGCTACCGCGCGCAGGTCGAGAAGGGTATCAGCCGCGCCGACAGCACCCGCGACCACCTCGGCGAACTCGCACTCGGCGGGACCGCGACTGGCACGGGCCTGAACACACATCCCGAGTTCCCCACCCGCGCCGCCGAGTACATCAGCGAGGAGACCGGCCTCGAGTTCCGCGAGGCAGACAACCACTTCGAGGCCCAGGCCGCCCACGACGCGATGGGCGAGGCACACGGCCAGCTCCGCACGATTGCAGGGAGCCTCAACAAGATCGCCAACGACCTCCGCCTCCTGGCGTCGGGGCCGCGCAACGGGCTCAACGAGGTCGACCAGCCGGAGAACCAGCCCGGCAGCTCCATCATGCCCGGAAAAATCAACCCGGTCGTCGCCGAATCGGTCAATCAGGTCCACAAGCAGGTCGTCGGCAACGACGCCGCCGTCGCCGCGGGCGCGGCGGAGGGACAGATCGACCTCAACCTCTACAAGCCGGTCTGTGCGCACAACTTCCTCCAGTCCGCGAAGCTCCTGTCGAACACCGCCGAGGTGTTCGGCGAGAAGTTCGTCCACAAACTGGAGGCCGACGAGGAGTACTGCGAAGAGCGCGTCGAGCAGTCGATGGCACTCGCGACGGCCCTGAATCCGGCCATCGGCTACGACAAGGCCAGCAAGGTCGCGAAGCGTGCGCTCGCCGAGGACAAGACCGTTCGCGAGGTCGTCCTGGAGGAGGGCTATCTCTCCGAGGACGAAGCCGACGAGGTGCTCGACCCCATGCGGATGACCGAACGCGGTATCCTCGGCGACGACTGAGCGCCAGGCCACCACGCCGCCTCAGTCGTCGCTCGCCCAGTCGGGCCACCCGACCCAGCCGTCGACGCCGTCACTCGACGGCTCGTCCCCTCTCCGGGAGGCCGCGGCCTCGCGGAGGTCCGAACCGGCGAACCAGTCGTCCGGGGAGTCCGCCGCACTCCGGTCCCCGGGCTGCTGGACCGGCGCGTCACCGAACCACGCCGGCGCCGGCACCGACGTCTTCCCGGCCGCACGATACTCGGACCGCACGGTCACGACCGTCCGGGGACCCGCGAGCCAGCGCGCTTGCAGGGTCACCACGCGGCCGTCGGGACGGACGAGTGCCGCGACGCGGTAGTCCGACACCGTGTCGTTCGTGAGTGCCGTCACCGACGGCGGGGCACCGCGCCCCCGGACCAGATACCGTCGCCGCCCATCGTCACGGAACCGGACGACCGTGGTCTCGCCGGCGTCGAGATACCGCGCGACCAGCGATTCGGCACGGTCGTCGACGACACCCTCGCCGTTACGCGGGCGCTCGACCGGCCGGACCCGGACCGGGTCCGTCGGCGGCCGCCGCTCCGCTACCAGTCCGCCGGCGGCGTACTCCGTCGTCGCAGCCCGCCAAGGGCCGGGCCCCGTGACGGTCGTCACCCGGACCCGCCGGTCGACGCGGTAGGTAGTCGCGTTCGCGACCCGGACGACCCGGACCGTCTCGCGCCCGGAGTCGGGGAAGTCGAACCGGTGGGTGGTCCGGTTGTACGAGAGGACCCAGGTGTAGTTGCGTCCCGAGAGCGTGGCCGCGTGCGCGTCGCCGACGGTCCACGGCTCGATGGGGCGCTGGAGGAATCCGGGGCGGGCAGGGGGGTCGCCGCCGGCCGCATCCTCCGGAACCGGCGCCGGCGTCAGGGTTGGCGTGGCCCCACGCTCGGCGGGTTCCCCGACGGCACTGCAGCCGGCGAAGACCAGCAACGCGGCGAGCGCCACCGCGACCGCTCGGGTCACGCTCGTGCTACGAACCGGGGCGGCAAGAATCGCGCGGCGGACGGGCCCGAACCGGGCGACCGACCAGCGGTGCCGGTCCGGCGTCAGGGTTTCAGTACGACGAGGTAGATGGTACCCGCGCCGACAGCCAGTGCGCCGATACCGCCGACCACCATCCCGAGTGGCCCCAGACCGCCGAAGCCCCCGTCGGAATCGCCGGGGGACCCTGGTTCGCGGGCGTTCTCGCCGGTCCCCGGGTCGGCGGAGTCGTCGGAGCCGGAGTCGTCGCTATCGGAACCGTCGGTGCTCCCGTCTCCGGTGGCGGTCCCGTCCCCGCCACCGTTATCGGTCCCGCCGTCGGCGCTCGAGTCATCGGGCGCCGGTGTCGGGGTAGCCGTGGACGTCGTCGACGCGTTGTCGGGCGCCGTCTCGGTCACGTTGACCGTCCCCGCCGTGACGTTCTCGACGCGGAAGGTGTAGGTCCCGACCTCGCTCGGCTGGCGCTCGAAGGAGATCTCGGCCGCCTCGCCCGGAGACAGTTCGACGAAACGGCTCTGGACGAAGCGGTCGTTCCGGTAGAGGTCGGCCTCGTAGCGCCCGCCGCCGTCGCCGCTGTTCCGGACGGTCGCGTTGATGCGGACCGTCCCGTCGACCTGCACGCCCGTCCGGTTGACGCTCGCGGCGACCGTCGCGAACGACGGGTTGTCCTGGGTCGACGCGGAACCGCCACCACCACCACCGCCACTGCTACCCCCGTCCGAACCGTCACCGCTGCCGTCGCCCGTGCCGGAACCGATGTCAGGCGGTGACTCCTCGTCACCGCCGCCAGTGTCACCATCCCCCGTGTCACCGTCACCGGTGTCTCCATCGCCGGTGTCGCCGTCACCCGTTTCGCCATCGCCAGTGTCACCGTCGCCAGTGTCACCGTCACCCCCACCACTGCTCGTCGACGTGTTCACCAGCGGGGCGAACGTGCTGAACGAGGTGAGGTTGGCGGAGACCACGTCGGCGTCCGGGTGGACGGAAGCCCCCTCGACCGGGGCGTACTCGCCGACCCGCTCGTCGTAGTCGTACAGCGAGAGGTTCCCCTCGTCGACGCCGGTGTCGTTGTAGCGCAGGTCGAGTTCGACGTACGCACCGTCCTGCTGCCCCTCGACATCGACGAAGTTGCCCAGGTCGGTGAGGTTCTCGCCCGGTCGTGCCGGGTCGGCGACCGAGCCGAGCGCGATATCCTGGGCCGCCTCGAAGCCGAGAACGACGTTCCGGCCCGCGCCGTCGTCGTCCGGGTCGGCGAAGACGTTCAGGTCCGCCGCGGTCGTGCCCGTCGTGCCGCCGGTCTCCCGGAGGCCCCACGCGCCGTTGTCCTGGACGAGGACCTTCGTCAGGTTCGTGTCGGTGGCGTCCCGCAGCAGGATGCCGTCGCCCGTCGTCCCCCCGTTCTCGACGGCGGAGGTGTTGAACAGCGTCGCGTTCGTGGCGCCGTCGACGAGGATTCCCTCGTCGGCGTTGCTGAACGCCGTGACGCGCCGGAGCGTGGCGTTGGCGCCGCGGAGTTTGACACCGACGCCGAAGTCCCGGACGGTGAGGTTCCGGACGGTGACGCCGGTCCGGTCGTCGGCGGGCCGGACGTCGATACCGGAGATGTCGGCACTGTCCTGTCCGGTGATGGTACGGGGCTGCTCGCCGCCGTGGCCGAAGCCGACGACGGTGACGTTGTTCGCGCTGACCGCGAGACATCGCGACCCGGTGCCCTGGAGGTCCGTATCGACCCGGTAGGTCGCCCCGTCCTCGGTGAGTGGTGACCCGCCACGGCAGGCCGTGATGGCGTTCTCCAGGTCCGCCGCCGGCGCGTACACGCCGTTCGGCGCGGAGATGTTGAGCGAGACCTCGTTGGCGTCCCGGTCCAGCGAGCCACCGCTGGCCGACCAGCTACCGTCGTGGACGTGGAGGCGAACCGTCGGCTCCTCCAGCGGTGGCTGCTGGAGGTCGGTTGACGCGTAGCCGACGGTCAGGTCGAGGAAGCCGCTCCCCCCGCCCAGGTTCCCGGTCAGGCCGGTGGAGAGCGACGTGCTCTCGGTCGTCGTGGCGTTGAGATACGGCCCGAAGGTCCGGTTCCCGGGGCGAGCGGGGGCGGGGCGCGAGACCGTCTCGAACTCGACATCGCTGGCGGTGAACGATATCGTCCCGCGGGCGAGCGTCAGACGGTCGACGCTGGTGCGGCCGTTGCCCAGCGCGCGGTAGGTCACCGCGTTGTCGAGCGCGGTGAGGTCCTCCATGGTGTTGTCGTCCGAGCCGATGACGAGGAGCCCCACCCCGGAGTTGTTCGCGACGGTCCCCTCGTCGAACACGCTCCCGGACGTGTTCGCGAGGACGACGCCCCGGTCGTTCCGGGACGCGTCCGTCTCGTTGACCGTCACGCCGGTCGCGTCGGTCAGGTTGACCCCGGCCGCGTTCCCGGTGGCGACGAGCCCGGAGACGGAGGTGTTCGACCCCGAGAGTCGCGCACCGGCATCGACGTTGTTCCGTGCTTCGAGCGTCGTCTCGCCGGCCAGCAGCCGGCGGGCGTCGCGCGAGCCATCGACCGCCGGGAGCCGGAAGCCGTCGCCACCGTTACCGCTGGCGGTCGCGCCCAGCACGCGAACGCCGGGCGCACGCACGACGAGTCCGTGTCGAACGTTCGCAGAGGCGTCGACATCGCGGAGGGTGGCGTTCGGCGCGGTCGACGCGATGAGGATGCCGTCGAAGCCGTTGTTCGAGGCGTTCACGTCCGTGAGGTTCGCCCCCGGAAGCTCGCGGACGAGGATGCCACGCGCGCCGTTCTCCGTGAACGCGCCGCCGGACACCGTGAGGGCCATCGGGTCGAACGAGGCCTTCAGCCCCGTCACGTCGTTCCGTTCGGCGTCGGTCGCCTCGACGACAGCGGCCCCGCCGAGCACCGCCAGCCCGACCTCGTTCTCGGTCAGCGTGCTCTCCCGGACGGTGACGTTCGCGAACACCGTCCGGATGCCCGCCCGCGAGTTGTTGTGGCCGGTGATATCGACGAGTTCGATGCCGACCACGTCGGACGTGTCCTGCGAGCCGGTCACGAGGACACCGTCCCGGGTTCCGTTCGCGGCCAGGTCACGGACCGTGACGTTGCTGGTCCCATCCGAGCCCGCGCGGATCTCGACTCCTGTGCCGTCCGCGCCGCTCGTCACCTCGTAGCCGGCGCCGTCGAGACCCACGTCACTGGCGGTGATCTCGATGCAGGCCCCGCTGTCGGCCGCGAGGTCGGCGTCGAGCCGGTAGTCACCCGCGGCCTCGATGGTGCGACACGCCGAGACGGTGGTCGGGCCACCGTTGTCGGTGTCGGTGTTCCCGGCGTCGGTTCCAGCGCCGGTGTTCCCACCATCGTTGGCGACGCTCGTGACGGTTCCAGTCAGTGCAGCCGCCGGTGCGAACGCCGCGACCAGCAGACAGCCGCTCAGTGCCAGCACGAGGAGGGCGACCCGGGTCCGCCTCCCCCCGCGCAGCGTGGACCGGGTTCTCATTGTGCAAATGAGTCTGACACAACCGTATCAACCTTCCGGGTACTACAACCGCTGAAGCGACGATTGAACGGTCATTCACCGGCTCTGACCGGCTAACGTGTCTCGGAACGAAGGGTCGTCGAGAGGACCGATGGGTGTCTCTCGGTCCGGCCGCGGGGCCGCCGGCCGGCCCCCCGCCATCGGGCCGTTTTTGGTCCCGCCCGACACACTCCGCGCCATGGACCACGACCGCGACTACGACTACGCCGACCTCGGGCTCGTCGCGGGGCTGGAGATCCACCAGCAACTCGACACCGCGACGAAGCTGTTCTGCTCGTGCCCGACGGCGCGGCGCGAGCCGGAGGAGTCGACACGCCGGTTCACCCGCTATCTCCACCCGACGCGCTCGGAGCTGGGAGAGATCGACGACGCCGCGCTCGAGGAGTCGAAGGTCGACCGCGAGTTCGAGTACCTCGCGTTCGATTCGACCTGCCTCGTCGAGGAGGACGACGAGCCCCCCGCCCGGCTGGACGAGGAGGCACTGGAGGTCACCCTCGAGATCGCCGCACTGCTCGACATGGACGTCGTCGACGCGGTGCAGGTGATGCGGAAAATCGTCGTCGACGGCTCGAACACGACGGGCTTCCAGCGCTCCTCGCTGGTCGCGACCGACGGCGAGATATCGACGAGCGAGGGTCCCGTCGGTATCACCGACATGTTGCTGGAGGAGGAATCCGCCCAGCGCGTCGAGGAGACGGACACGGGCGTCCGCTTCGGCCTCGACCGGCTGGGCATCCCGCTCGTCGAAATCGGCACCGGGCCCGACATCCGCTCGCCGGAGCAGGCTCGCGAGGCCGCCGAGCGCATCGGGATGCTCCTGCGCTCGACGGGGAAGGTCAAGCGCGGCCTCGGCACCATCCGCCAGGACGTGAACGTCTCCATCGCCGACGGCGCACGTATCGAGCTGAAGGGCGTCCAGTCGCTCGACGACATCGACGACATCGTTCGCCTCGAAGCTCACCGGCAGGTCCGGCTGCTGGAGCTCCGCGACGACCTCCGCGAGCGCGACGCCAGCGTCGGCGAGACCCAGGACGTGACCGACACCTTCGCCGACACCGATTCGGGCGTCATCGCCGGCGCATCGGCCGTGATGGCGGTGCCGCTGTACGGCTTCGACGGCATCGTCGGCGCGGAGATACAGCCCGACCGCCGCCTCGGGACCGAGCTCTCCGACCACGCGAAGCGCCACGGTGCCGGTGGCATCTTCCACACCGACGAGTTGCCGGCGTACGGCGTCACCGAGGCCGAGGTCGCCGACCTGCGCGATGCCGTGGGCGCCGGCGACGAGGACGCGGTCGCCATCGTCGCGGCCGACCGCGACGTGGCCGAGCAGTCCATCGAGGCCGTCGCCGACCGCGCCGAGACCGCACTGGAGGACGTCCCGGAGGAGACCCGCGACGCCAACGAGGACGGCACCTCGCGCTACCTCCGGCCCCTGCCGGGCGCCGCGCGGATGTACCCCGAGACGGACGTGCCGCCCGTCGAACCCGACCCGAGCGAGGTGGAGCCGCCCGAACTCCTCACCGAGAAGGTCGAGCGCTACCAGGAGGAGTACGGCCTCGGTGCGGGACTGGCCGAGCAGGTGGCCTACGGCCGCCGGATGCCGGCCTTCGAGGAGGCCGTCGACCGCGGCATCGACCCGACGACCGCGGCGACCACGCTGGAGTCGACAGTCACGGAGATCCGCCGGCGCGACGCCCCCGTCGAGAACCTCACCGACGACCACCTGCTGGGCGTGCTCGCGCTGGTCGAGGCCGGTGACCTCGCCAAGGAGGGCATCGGCGAGGTGCTGACGGTGCTGGCCGAACAGCCCGACCTCTCGGCCGAGGCAGCGGTCGAGGAGGCCGGGCTGTCGGGCGTGGACGAGGAGGAGGTTCGGGAGGCCGTCGTCGAGGTCGTCGAGCGCAACACCGGACAGATCGAGGAGCAGGGAATGGGCGCCTTCTCCGCCCTGATGGGCGAGGCGATGGGCGCGCTGCGCGGGAAGGCCGACGGCGAGGTCGTGAGCGACGTGCTGCGCGAGGAGATTCAGAAGCGGGCGTAGGGAACTTCCGAACCCACTTTGGAGAACAACTCTGAATCATGACCTTTTTGCAGATATTTTATATCTATACAGAATATTTCTGAATTATTCGGCTTTTTATCTCTGATTGAGACGTTGCCGGACTCTCCGGATGCTCTTCTCACAGAGCCACGGCGACGACGGAGTTGAAAGCCCCCGCCCGCTCTCGCTGCGATGGAGACCGCCACCATAACCTGTTGAAAGCCCCCGCCCGCTCGACCGGCCGGGAGTCGCTGCGCTCCTCGCGCTCGCTCCGTTCGCGCTGCGGTGCTTGCTTCCTCCGGGCTGGGTCGAGCGGGCGGCCCCTTTCAGTCCCGCCCTGTTGCTGGTTGGGCCGAGCGTCTGCGCGTGGTGGTTCCACCGGAGCGCTAGTGTCCCCACACCTCCCCGCGCTCGCACCGCGCGTGTTCCGGCACGCTCACTCGCGCTCGCGGCCTCCACGGCAGTGGCGCGAGCGCGCTTCCTGATTCCGGAACCGGCCAGCCGATCCACCGCTCTCCGGCCGGGAGCACGTGCCGAGCGGCTTGCCCGCGAGTGCCGCGCGACCCGGGGAAGGGCAGGGCCGCCGCCCCCGTGACACAATCCATGTCCCTGGCGGACTCGAAGGGCGAGCGCTCTCGACCCATCCCGGACGAAGCAAGCACCGCAGGGAGCGAACGCAGTGAGCGACCGAGGAGCGCAGCGAGTCCCGGAGTTCTCGCGAGCGAAGCGAGCGAGAAGCCGTCAGAGCTTGCTCTGACGGAAGGTCGAGAACGCGAGGGCTTCGTCTAGGTGTCGGTCGTCGCCGTGGTTGCCGTCACCGTGAGGGAACGCGAGAGCCTCGAAGCAAGTCCACTCACAGCAACAACCCCACCCGCCCTACATCGAGAACGAGGTCCCGCACTCGTTGCAGGTGAAGGCAAAGCGGCCCTCCTCGTTGATAGTCGTCGCGTGGGGCGTCTCCTCACCGCACTCACGGCAGTCGACGACCGACTCCAGTTCGTCCCAGTCGTGCTGTGCGCCGGGCGCGCCGAGCGCCCAGCCCGAGACCGTCTCGTCACCGTGGTTCCAGCCGGTCTGGTACTCACCGGGCGCGAACCGGATGAGTTCACCCGCCTCGACCAGCACCGTCTCGCGCTCCGAGATGTCTCGCGGGTCGCTCCGCTCCCCGCTCGACCGTTCGGCGTCGCGTTGCGACGCCAGGACCTCGAACTCGACGCTCCCCTCCATCACGTAGAAGACCTCCTCCTGGTCGTGGTGGGTGTGGAGCCCGCCGGAAAACGACTCCTCGGGCTGGAGTTCGAAGTAGTTCATCGCGAAATGCTCGGTCCCGAGCGCCGAGGAGACCGGCTTCCGGAGGCTGTGAACGCCGAGCGGGCTGTTCTGGGTCTCGACATCGTCGATGGCGACCTTCTCCATACCCGGAAAGGGAGTGGAGACCGCATAAACAGTCGGGGTCGGCGGGGGACGAACGCCGGTACCCGACCGGCGCGGGAGGTCTCGGCGTCGGAACCGTTAACCACCCCGCGCGAGTCCACACGGTGTACCGACCCCGAGAACCCGTCGGCCACTGGTGGTGAGATGCGCTACTTCGACCTCGTACTGACTCCGGGCGAGCAGGGTATCCATCCGGTAGACGGTCGGCTGGCCTCGGAACCGGAGGTCACGCGGGAACTCCTCCATCACGTCGACGCGTACAGCGACGGCACGGGCGCGCTCCTCTACCGGCTGAAAGGCGACCCCGAGGCTGCAGTCGCAGCCATCCAGGGCGAGGGGCTGCTGGACTACGACGTGACCGACCCCGACGACGAGGGCCGGTTCTACTGCTACGCCCACCTCGCCTCGAACGACCCCGACGGGACGCTGCTGGGGCTGCCGTACGACCACGCGCTCATCGTCGAGACTCCCATCCGGTTCCGCGGCGACGGAAGTCTCAGGGTCCGCATCGTCGGCCAGCACGCCACCCTCCGGAACGCGCTCGCCGCCGTTCCCGACGACGTGCGTGTGACCGTCGAGGAGGTCGGGCGGTACACGCCCGGCCGCAAGGACGCCCGCTCGCTCCTGACCGACCGCCAGCGCGAGATCTTCGAGACCGCCGTCGACCGTGGCTACTACCGCATCCCGCGAGGCATCACGCAGACGGAGCTGGCCGACGAACTCGGGCTCGCACCCTCCACCGTCGACGAACACCTTCGGAAGGCCGAGTCGACGATGTTGTCGTCGATCCTCGAGGAGTACCACCAGCGCGGCGGGGAGTGACTCAGTCCCGCCGGCGCGCGAACAGACCGAGTGCGAGCAGCCCGCCCAGCGCCGCGACCGCGCCGAACCCGGGACCGCTCCCGGCTGTCGGTGTCACGCGCTCCTGGCTTCCGCTCCGGGCGCCACCGCCGGCCTGCTGCCCGGAGGCACCACCGCCCCCGCCGCTCTGTGCGGCCGTAGCCGTCGCGGTGTTCGCGCCACCACTGGCTGCGGTGGCCGTCGCGGTCGAAGCAGACGAGCCGCCCGACGACCCCCCGCCACTCCGAGCGGGCGTCGTGGTCGCCGTAGCCGTCGTGGTCGGTGTCGCGGTCGCCGTAGCCGTCGTGGTCGGTGTCGCGGTCGCCGTGGCCGTCGCGGTCGTCTCCGACGAACCACCCGACGAGCCGCCACGCTCCGGGGTCGCCGTCGCGGTGGGTGTCGCAGTCGTCTCGGAGGTCCCACCCGACGAACCGCCGCCGGTCGAGTCGCTCTCGCTGTACGGCTTCGGCCCGAGCTGCTCCTCTGCTTCAGCCTCGGAGGAGCAGTCACAGATGTAGAAGTACTTCGAGTACAGCAGGACCTCCTGGAAGTTGCCCTGGTAGTTGGTGCCGTTCACGTAGCCCTTGAACTGGTACCAGCCGGGGTCGGAGGGCGTGACGACGCAGTTGGCGAGCTTCGCCACCGTCTCGTCGGTGTCGTTGAGGTAGGTCGGGGACCCACCCAGGTCACCATCGTCGTAGATGTCCACCGCGATGATGCGGCCGCTGACGGAGTACTGCTCCATATGCCGGAGGAGCCCGGTGTCGGTCTTCGTCCCCTCGGCGTCGTTGTCACGGTCGATACCGAACGCCTGCGCGTCGCTCGGGGCGCAGTCCTTGAACCGCGTCTCCTGGGTCGTGATCTTGTAGTAGTCGATCTGCTGGAGCCCCTCGCTCCCGTCCCAGGGGCCCTTCCCGCGAGAGAGCATCGTGTAGGCCGTCGTGGTATCGGGAGTGGGGTCGTCGGGCCGGACCTGGAAGTCCGCCCCGGAAGTGGGCTCGCGGTTCTTCGTATCCGGTTCGGGCGCGTCGCCCGGCGTTACGAGACTACCGGCCGCAGGGAGGGCCACTGCTGCGAGGGCCACCACCAGTGCCGTCACGAGGACGGCAGATGTGCGTGTCAGTTTCATGTTGGCTGTCGTATCATCCACCCGGAGTCCACCCGTGTCCCCACCGAGTGATTCCCAGGCGTTCACTCTACACTCTGCCCACAGCACCATGAGACCATTGCAGAACATAGACGGCGATTTGATTAACCCGACCATACAGAACCATCTCGTACCATCCGACGGTTATTCAGTCGCCGGCAGGGGCGGCCGTCGCGGCCCGGCGGCGCCGGTGCTGGCGACCGATGATGCCGGCGGCGACGAGGAGGCAGACCGCGAGTCCCGCGAACGCGACCTCGTAGCCCGCCAGGGAGGCGGCGATGCCGACGTACGCGGGCCCGAGACTGCCGACGCCGAGGAACAGCGCCCGGGCCGCCCCGAGGTCCCCACCCATGTTCTCGTCGGGCGCCGCCTCCAGCAGGATAGCGTCGACGATGGGGAACTGGGTCTTGTAACCCAGCGCCAGCACGACCACGCAGGCCGCGAGCGCCGCTACCGACGAGGCAAGGACCACGCCTGCCAGCGCCGCGGTCGCCAGCAGTAGCCCCGCGACGGAGACGGCACGGCGCGGGAACCGGTCCGAGAGCCACCCGGCTGCCGGCTTCGTCCCGATTCCGGTGAGGAACACGAGCGCGAATCCGGCCGACGCGACCGCTTCGGGGATCCCCTTCGCGACGTTGAGGTAGGTCGGCAGGAAGTTGATCCAGCCGCCGACCATGAAGTAGAACAGTGCGTACGCGGCCAGGACCTCGCGCTGCTCGCGTGTGGTCGCCAGTCGCCGGACCGTCGCGCGGAGTTCCAGCGACGCCGGCCCCGTCCGGTACGGCTCACGATTCCACCACACGTACAGCAGCGTGGCGAGCGCCAGCAGGCCCGCGATGGGGAGGAAGGGGGTCCGCCAGCCGGCCGCCTCCAGCGCGGCGTGAAGGTCGGCCGGGAGCCCCACGGCCGGGAGCGTCGTCGCGAGGACGAGCGCCGCGACGCCCGCCGCGACCAGGCCGCCGAGGTCGGTCCCGGCGGTGTAGATGCCGAGTGCGCGGCCTCGCCGCTCGACGAACAGGTCCGACAGCAACGCGCGCGACGGGGTGACGTAGATACCCTTCCCGACCCCGAGTAGCACCGCTCCCGCGACGAACGCGAGGTAGTTCGGCGCCGCGCCGATGGCGAGGAAGGCCACCGCAAGGACGCCAAGGCCGGGGAGGATGAGCGTCGCGCGCGACCACTCGTCGGAGAGCCGACCGCTCGGGTACTGGGTGACGGCGTACACCGCCTGGAACACCGTCAGGGCGAGACCGGCAGTGGCGGAGGTCAGCGAGAGGTCGTCGATGATGGCCGGCAACAGCGGGCTCAGGATGAACCGGCCACCCTGCAGGACGGCCCACCCGAGCAGGAGGATGGCCAGCATCCGCCTGCCGTAGCCGGGCCGCTCGTCGACAGCGGTCACTATCGGAGCGAGGAACAGGGGCCACTTGTGCGGCCCGGTCCGCCGCGGCGACGGGCGCCGGCAGCGCGGGCCCGGTCAGCGAGTCAGACCGCGCTGCCGCCCGTCGGCGGCTCGTGGTCGTCCTCCTCGTCCTCCCCGAGCGTCTTCTCGGTCATCCACCAGCCTGCCGCCCCGACCGCGAAGATGGCCAGGACGGTGATGCCGATGAGTGCGTAGGCTACCGTGGCGCTCATATCTGAGGGTTCTCGTCCTGATTCAAGAAGGTGTCTACTCCGGATTCTCGAGGTGTGTCCGGGACACACGGCGCATACCTGCCTCGGCCGGGACCTCGCTGCCGGCCGCGGGTCAGGACTCGAAGATGGAGTACGAGCCGGTCGCTCTGGCGATTGACTCCCCGTCCACCGTCACGTCGGATTCGAGGTACGCAACCGTCCGGCCACGCTTCGTGACCGTCGTCTCGCAGACGAGCGTTCCCTCGGAGACCGGCTCCAGATAGCTGATCTTGACCTCGATGGTCGCGCAGAGTTCGTCGGCACCGAGTCCCGGGTAGAGTGCAGCACCCATCCCCGTATCGGCCATGGCGTACGCGACCGCCCCGTGGAGGACACCGTGGGGGTTTCGGAGGCGGTCGGTCACGTCCAGTTCCCCGCGGCTGTACCCCTCCTCGATATCGGTGAACTCCAGCCCGATGAGGTCCGAGAACGCCGCAGCGTCGTTGGCCGTCGGGTCGTCGGTCATGGTACTGCCGTGGGCGACGGGCCATCAAGAATCCCGGGGCAGGTCACTGCTCGGGCACGGTCACTGCCCGGCGAACAGCAGCAGCCGACCGGCGATGAAGACCAGATACAGCACCAGTAGCGTGGTCCCCTCGCCGCGCCCGAGCCCGCCCGACCGCTGGCGGACCTGCACCAGCAGCCCGACGCCGACGAGGAGTTTGAACGGCAGGTCCCAGAGTATCACGGACTGCGGAACCTGGTAGGTCGAGATGGTCGCGCCGAGGCCGAGGCCGACGAGCGAGTTGACGACGTTGCTCCCGACGAGCGTCCCGAGTGCCAGCGTCGGGGTACGCCGACGGATGGCCTCCCGGACCACACTCAACTCGGGGAGTGCCGCCGCGACGCCGATTGTGACGACCCCGAGCATCGACCCGCCGAGTGCGAGGCGCTGGACGACCACGTCGACCGTGTCGAGGACGACGAACGAGGCCACTAGCACGGCGACGAGGGCGGCGGCCCCGACCGCGGCATCGCGGCCCGGTGTGGCACTCCTGGCCTCGGGAAGCCCCCGTGTCCGCTGTCGTCGGGTGTAGCTGTAGGCGAAGTAGGCCCCGTACGCGCCGACGAGCACGAGTCCCTCGAGTCGGGAGAGGTGGCCATCGGCTGACAGCACGAGCAACAGCGCCAGCGAACCGAGCATCGGGAGGTATCGGGCGCGGACGAACGATGTGGTCAGGTCGAGCCGGCCGTAGCCGACGAGGAAGATGCCGAACAGGAGCAGTTGCTGGACGGTCGAACTCCCGGTGTTGCTGCCCAGCACCGTCGCCGAGGCGACCACGGGGTCCAGCGTCCCCGCGAGGATGCCGGCGCTGGCGATGACGCCGGTCGCGATCTCCGGGAGACTCGTCCCGAGTGCAACGACCGTCATCGCGACCAGTTCCTCGTCCACGTCGAAGGAGGTCGCGAGCCGGGTCGCCCGGTCGACGACCACGCCCGCCGCCCGGACGAGGACGCCCAGCGCCACGGCCCCGAGAACGAGCGTGCCGAGCAGGGAGAGCGAGACGGCCACTGGCTGCATCGACACCGGGCCGGAAGATAAGCGTGGGTGGACGGTTCCGGGGAGTCAGTCGTCCGCGGGTGCGGCACCACTGCCGAACGGTTCGCCCGCGTCCGCCACGACCCCCTCGTTGGCGGCGACCCACCGGAGCAGCAGGAACGCGAAGACGTACTTCGCGAGCACGTCCAGCAGGGAGTAGCCCCACGAGGTGACGGCCACGTCCAGCAGGGCGATACCCTCGACGCCGAGGGCCCAGAGCACCGGGTAGCCCAGCCAGAGGACGACCGTCAGGTTCCGGAGGGTTCCGAAGATCTCGCTCGTGCCGGCGGCCCGCGCGTCGGCGGGCCACTCCGCCAGTAGCACGTACAGCACCACGACGAAGAACGCACAGCTCAGCAGGAAGAACGCCCAGCGCAGGAGGTACGACGACGTGATGAGGGCGGCCGCCAGCCCCGTTACGCACATCCCGATATCCATCGTCACGACGGTGAACAGCTTCGTGCGGTCGGTGTTCGCGAGCAGGCCCAGAGCGACGAGTATCATCGGCGTCGACAGGGTCCACGTCAGGTAGCGCCCCCAGAACGAGAGCACCTCCGCTCCGGCGAGCGGGTGGCCCGCCGGCATCTCGAGGAGGCCGACGGTGAGCCCGGAGACCATGCCGAGGTAGCTGGCGATGGAGACCAGCGGGACCAGCAGGGTCGCGACGAAGATGGCGCGGGCGCGGTCGGTCTCCAGCTCGCGGCCCATCGCCACGAACAGCAGGATGGACAGCCCCGCGAGGGCGACGTTCACCCAGAGCGACGCGCTCAGGACTGGGTCGCCGGCGATACGGTCGAACACGGCCGCCTGGCTCGCCTGCAGGGGGACGAGGGCGGCACCGGTCGATGGGGAGAGTGGTGACATCGGTCGCTCTGTGACGGCCGACCGTCAGTGGGGCCGAACCGTCTACACGTTCACATACAACCCCGATAAGCATAAGAATACCTCGCGAACAGACGCAGATTGCCGCAAATTTCAGCCTTTGGGCCAGAATACACCGCGTCCGACTGGCGAGCCCATGCCTCCGTCCAACGGCTCACTCCCCGCGGAGGAATCCAACGACCGCCTCTGGGTCCGCGTCCAGCCCGCCGGCCTGCGCGACCGTCGGCGAGCCGCCGCCACCGCCGCCGAACCGGTCGGTCACGTCGTCGACGACATCCCCGGCGTCGACGGCACCGTCCGTGGCGACCGCCAGCGAGGCGTCGTCGGCGACGAGCGCGACGACGGCCGCGGCGTCGCCGGCCAGTGTGCCCGCCCGGTCGGCCAGCGCGTTCGCGTCGACACCCTCGACGGTGCCGACGAGCCAGCGCCGGCCGTCGCGCTCGACCACGTCCTCCCGGAGCGCGGCCACCCGCGCGTCGACGTACCGTTCGCGCAGGGCCGACAGCTCGGATTCGAGGTCGGCCCGCCCGTCCTGCAGCCGGGCCACGGCCTCGGGGAGGTCCGAGACGGCACTGCCGAGCGCTCGTGCCGCGCGGAGCGCCGCCCGGTGGTCGTCGGCCCGGCGGTCGATTGCCCGCGGCCCGACGGCGAACTCGACCCGGGTGAGCCCCTCGCCCGGGTTCGAGCGTTCCAGCACCGTCACCGGCCCGATATCGCGGGTGTTCGCGACGTGCGTACCGCCACACGCGGCGATGTCCCAGCCGTCGACCGTGACGAGGCGCACGGTGTCGCCCGTGATGCCCTCCTCGGTCTTCGTGTTGAACGCCACGTCCTCGCGGTCGAGCGCCTCGTCGGCGGGGACGCGCTCCCAGGAGACCTCTCGTGAGTCCCAGACGGCGCGGTTCGTCAGTCGCTCCAGCTCGACGAGGGCGTCGTCGTCGATATCGGTCGGCGTTCGGAAGTCGACGCGGACCTTGCCGCCACTGGCCGTCTCCCCGTCCACGTCGGGGGCGGTGATACCGAAGCCGCCGTAGCCGAGGTCCTCGAACAGCCGTCTGCCCGCCCCGTACAGTACGTGACTCGCCGTGTGCGCCCGCCGGCAGTAGGTGCGGAACGCGGAATCGACGGTACAGGCGACGGAGTCGCCCTCGCCGGCGGGGAGTGGTTCGGCCAGCCGGTGGACCACCCGCCCGTCGACGGACTGCACGTCGGTCACGGCCACGTCCGCGATGGTGCCACGGTCGGCCGGCTGACCGCCACCCTCCGGGTAGAAGTACGTCTCCGAGAGGACGACCGTGGGCCGCTCGGACTCGTCGTACGCTGTGACCGATGCGTCGAACGACGTGACATCCGGGGCATCGGGCGCGAGCGAGTTGGCTGCCATGTCCGGGCCCACGCGGCCGACCGGCTAACCGCTGGCGATAGCCCGGTCGGCGTCGCCGGGGCAGCGGAGGACTGTTCAGGCCGGCGGCACCATTCCCGACCGGAGGCAGAACGTGAGACAAGCGCGTATCCACAGCGTCGACGCGTTCGACGGAACGCCACGTATCGTCCACATCAGCGACGTTCACGGCTACCTCGACGAGGCACGCAGTGCCCTGCTCGCCGTCGGCGAGAGCGACCGGTTCGACCCCGTCGTCACCGCGGACGACGAGGGACGACTCCACTGGGCCGGCAACGACCACGTGCTCGTCGTCAACGGCGACCTCGTCGACCGCGGCCCCGAGAACGAGGCGTGTCTGGACCTCGTGTGGCGGCTCGTCGAGGAGGCACCACCCGGGCGGGTGCGCTACCACCTCGGCAACCACGAGCAGGCCATCCTCCTTCCCGAGCAGGTCCGGTGGCCGAGCGCGTTCTCGACGGACCTGGACCGGGACGCCCGCCGGGCGTTCCTCGACCGCATCGGCGACGGCGACGTAACCGCCGCGTTCGAGGGCTACGCGTACACCTACTCCCACGCGGGTAGCAACGAGCCGTTCGACGCCGCGACGCTCAACGACGAGCTTCGAGCCGCAGCGAGCGAGCTCCGGTCGGCCCTGGGGACCGACGACGAGCCGGCGGTGCAGGACCGCGTCGAGGCGGAGTACGACCGGCTGTTCGGCCTCGGCGAATCGGGCGCCCGTAGTCCCGGTGCCGGCTGTTGCTGGCTGGACTTCAGGCACCTCGACTCGTCGGCCCCGCCACAGGTCGTCGGCCACTCGATGCAGACCGAACCGGTCCGCGACGGGAACGTCGTCTGTGGAAACATCATCCGTCGGAACGAATCCCGCTCCCGGGGTGAGGGCGTACTGGTGGAGACACCGGAGACGCTGTACGGAGTGGTTCGAGGGCTGAACCGGGAGGTCGAGACGGTCGAGATATGAAAGCCGGATGAATGGTGGGCGGATGACTGGGTTACGCCATCCTACCTGCCAGAGCGGCCCGGGCTGTAACACCCTGGTAGCGCACTGGATCAGGATTCCGTCTGTGGGGTGACTCCCCGACTACTTAGGGCTTCTCGCATCGGGCCACGGTCACCGAGCGTGCTGACTGGTGAGGACGAATCGGTCGGCACTCGATGACCGCCACGCGATGGCAGGAACAGCGGCGCTCGCGCCCTATTCGTAGTAGCTCAGTCGCTCGACGACATCGGCAAACGCCACGGTCTGCTGGACATCCGTGATCTCGATTCTGACACGCTCGCCCTGTTCGGTGTCGGGAACGATGACAACGAACCCGCGTTCGACCCTGGTGATGCCGTCCCCCTGGTCACCGATGTCTTCGATATCGACAGTCAGCGTTTCGCCCTCCTCGACTGGCGGTTCGGGGTGGTCGCCCTCACGGGCTGGCTCGGTCGTCGCTCGCCCATCCCCCGTGTCGGAGGCGGCGTCGAGAAGGGCCACGCGATACGTTTCACCCTCCGAGAGCTCGCCGAGCTGTACCTCCTGGTCGGGAATCTCGAGCCGATACGTCCCGTCCGCTTCAGTCACCTGCGCCGAGAACAGACATCGTAGTTGGTCCGGAATCTCCATCTGAGCAGTCTACCCGATATTCCGAGGCGACCCATTTGGTTCTGCTGTTCAGGGGGACCTCGGTACGGCTGGCGACGGCAGGTGGGGCACGAGTGGTCGATGTCCCGCCCTGGGAGCGCTCCGTCTCGGTGCGGCATGTGGTATCAACGAGGACGACTCTGGACCGGTCGACCCGAGCGCCCCCGACGGCGGACAGGTCTTTATACTCCCTTAGATGACCTGCCGAAGATTGAGCCGTGTGGCGACCCTACACCTCTCCAGAACCAGCGATGCCACTGCAGTACGCGGTCAAAGGGGGGCTCTCCGCCTTCGAGTCGGGGCTGGCGGTCACCTCGCGGGGACTCGCTCTCGGTGTGACGGGGATGGAGACGACGCTACAGGGGTACGAGGCCTCGAAGCGGAGCATCGACATGTTCGTCGAGGACCCGTTGCTCCTCACCGAGTGGCCGCGTGCGACCGACATCGCACTGACGACCGCCCCGGTCGTGACGGGGCTCGCCCGGGACCAGCGGCGGGAGACATCGAGCGAACAGCGGGCGCGCCGCGGTGAACAGCTCCGGGACGCGTTCACCGACCTCGGCCCGGCGTTCGTGAAGCTGGGGCAGACGCTGTCGGTGCGGCCCGACCTCGTCCCGGAGGAGTATGTCGGCGCCCTCGAGGAGCTGCAGGACCAGGTGCCGCCGGCACCCTGGGACCGCGTCGAGGGCGTCATCGAGGCGGAACTCGGCCCCGTCGACGAGGTGTTCGACGACTTCGAGCGGGAGCCGCTGGCGGGCGCGAGTCTCGGACAGGTGTACCGCGCCGAACTCGACGGCGAGACGGTCGCGGTGAAGGTTCGGCGCCCGGACATCGAGAAGCGTGTCCAGCGGGACCTGCGCCTGGTCGAGTCCGCCGTACCGGTCGCCACCGCGTTCCTCGACGACGGCCGGGCGTTCACCCTCGAGACCATCGTCGACCAGTTCGCCGATACGCTCCGTGAGGAACTGGACTACGAACGCGAGGCCGATATCATGGAGCGCATCCGGGAGCGCTTCGGGAACGACGACCGGGTCAAGATTCCCGCGGCCGTCGACTCACACACCACCGAGCGCGTGCTGACGATGGAGTACGTCGACGGGACGAAGGTCTCGGAACACGAGGCGCTCGATTCGATGGCCATCGACCGCGCCGACCTCGCGAACACGCTACGGGAGCTCTACCTGCAGATGACGCTCGTCGACGGCATCTTCCACGCCGACCCGCACCCCGGGAACGTCGCGGTCCAGCCCGACGGCACCATCGTCCTCTACGATTTCGGGATGGCCGGCGTCCTCGACCCCGAACTGCGGTCCGGCATCGTCGACTTCTTCGTGGCCATCAACCGAGGAGCTGTCGACGCCATCCTCGAGTCACTCATCGAACTGGGGACGCTCGACCCGGCTGCCGCCGAGACCGGCGACGACGCCCTCGGCGAGGTCGTCGAACGGTTCGTCCAGCGCCTGCACGCCGGCGAGTTCGACGCCCGGGAGTTCGAGTCCCTCGTCGACGAGCTCGAGGAGGCGTTCTACGAGCTGCCGTTCACGCTCCCACCCGACCTCGTACTCGTACTGCGCGTGATGGCGATCACCGACGGCGTCGCGAACACGCTCGACCCCGAACACGACTTCTTCACCGTCATCGACGACGTGCTGGCCGACCACGGCTTCCTCGACGAGGACGCCACCGCATCGACAATGGAGGCCTGAGAGGTCACCACCGGCGAATTCCGCCGACCGGAAGAACAATGCAAACGCCCTCGACGGTCTGTTCGTATTCCTCGCGCGCCGCAGGTACGCGAGAGCCGGTGGAGGGGACTGTGAACCTCGGTCGTTCCGCGACGCTTCACTCTCTGGTTCGAATCCCTCGACGGCTTTCGCTGCTCACGTTCGTTCGCAGCAGAAAGCCGGTGGAGGGATTTGAACCCCCGGCCTATTCCTTACGAAGGAATCGCTCTGCCAGTCTGAGCTACACCGGCGCTACACGATGGAAACCGGGTGCGGAGTATAAGGATTCCGAAGCCGTGCGACGGTATCGGGGTCAGCGCGAGAGCCGCACATCCAGACAGACGTTCAGTTCGTGGGGGGCGTACGACCGGACCTCGTGGCGCGTCTCGACGGTCACGTCGTACTCGTCGCTGGCCGCATCGCGAATCGCGCTCTCCCCCGGACCGAACGGGTCGTCCTCGTGCTGGATGTCGTAGTAGTGGAGGACACACTCGTCGCTGGCGAGCCGGACTGCAGTGTCGAGGAACGCGTCGGCAGAGTGAGGCAGGTTCATCACGACGCGCGAGGCCCAGCCGTCGTAGCCCTCGCAGCCGACTACGTCTCGAACGTCACCCTCGTGGGCGGTGACGCGCTCTTCGACGCCGTTACGGCGGGCGTTCTCGCGGAGGTAGCGAATCGCGTCCGGATTGAGGTCGACGCCGACGCAACGTGCCCCGCGTTTCGCCGCCGGAATCACGAACGGGCCGACGCCGGCGAACATGTCGAACACGTGGTCGGCGGCATCGACCTGCTGGACGACGCGGTGGCGCTCGGTCGCGAGCCGCGGCGAGAAGTACACCTCCGCGATGTCGACGAGGAACTCGCAGCCGTACTCGCGGTGGACGGCCTCGGTGCCGTCGCCGGCGAGGACGTCCCAGTCTCGGACGCGCGTCTCGCCTTTCACCTTCGAGGCGCGGTTGACGACCGTCTCAGCGGGGAGCGAGGACTCCATCACGGCGTCGGCCGCGGCCTGCGCGCGCTCGGGGTCGTCCTCGTCGAGGATGACGACCTCCCCGAGGCGCTCGTAGGTGGGCGCCCAACCGAGGATGTCCTCGGGGAGGGTCTGCCCCTCGCGGACGGGCGATTCGTGGGAGACCACGTCGAACTCGTCGGGGACGGCCATCGGGTCAGTGACGGGGATGAAGAGGGCTCCGTCGGCGACCGTAATCTCGTGGTCGCCGTCGATGATATCGCGCTCGGCGAGGGCCGCACGGGTCGCCTCGCCCTCCTCGCGGGGGACGCGGACGCAGGGCGTGGGCTCCGTCCGGCGGTCGCGGTCGTCGGTCACGGCCACTGCTCGTCGATGGGACGGCCTAAGCCTGCCGTTCCACTCCGGCCAGGTCGAGCTGGAAGGCGACAAGCCGCCACGGCACCAGCAGGACCATCCCGACGACCAGCGAGACGAGGATGAACGCGGGGTCGGCGTTGCCCGGGAGGAACGAGGTGTCCCGCAGGAGCTGGCCGATAGCGACGGCGCCGGTCCACGCGCCGGCGGTGCGGACAGCGGCGTCCTGCAGCGACGCGCGCCACGGCGGCCCGTACAGCCCCAGCACGACCGTCGAGACGACCCAGCCGAGCAGGAACGGCGCGGCGGCGACCGGCGCACTCGGGATGGCTGCGACGCCCCCGTGCTGGATCTCCCCGAGGACGAAGAACGCCATGATGAGGACCAGGTCGACCAGCGCGAGGCCGACGGTCGTGGCCGAGCGGTCGAACCGGGACGAGAGAGCGGTGGCGGTGCTCATACCACCTGCTTTGGCACCCGACGACTTGTGCGCCTCGCTCCCGGCGAGCGTCCCGGGAGCCCGTTACCCCCTTTTCGGATGGATTACAGAGATAGGACAAAAATACTCGAAATATACGGCGCTCACCACGATAATCGACGCCCCACAGCCGGGGCCGGGCGCTGCCGTTTTCACCTTCCGGGGGCGAGCCATACCATGGACGAACCGGCAGTCGAGCTGACGGTCCTGGGGTGGCCCGACGAGGGCCCCACGCTGCGGCTCGACTACCGGCGGTTCGCCTACGCCGGGAAGTTCGTGATGTCCTCGACGGGAAAGGCCGTCGCCTACGCGCCCGAACGTGGCGACCCGGGCGACTCCGAGGCGGTCCGCGCCGCCGCGGCGTTCGACGCGGACCGCACCGACCCGGACACGCTGAAGCTCCGCTACCTGACGGTCCGGCAGGACGCCCGCGGCGGCGGCCTGGGCGCCCGGCTCTCGGCGTTCGTCGCGGCGCGCGCGGCCGAGGAGGGATTCGACCGGGTCGCTATCGGCGTCAACAACGCGTTCTCCTACGAGGCGCTGTACAAGGCCGGGTTCGCGTGGACCGGCGAGGCGAGCGGCCTCGCGGAGCTGGTCCTCGCGCGACCCGCCGACCGGCCCGCCGACGCCGACGGGGAGCGTTACCGCGAGGGGCTGGACCGGTTCCGGGGGCGAGACGGGCTGAGCGACGCCGAACGTGCGTTCCTCGACGACCGCGAGGGTGCAGCCCCGCCCGCACTCGTCTCCGGACCCGGAACGTGACCAACCGGGCCGTCGTCAGGTCCCCGTCGTCTCGGCCGCCATCGACCACGTCAGGTGCTGGTCCGTCGAGGGGGGCCACCTGACCTCGCAGGTCGCCAGAAGCCCGACGGCGCCGTCGTGGCTCCCACGCCAGAGCGGCGCGTAGCCGCCGGCGTCCCCCACCTGTGTCCGGTCCGGGTCGTGTTCGACCCGACCGGCCGGCAGCGGCATCGAGGCGGAGAGTCCCTCGACGTCCTTCCGAGCGGTCCCGACGGTGTAGGCGTCGACCTGGCCGCTCCGCCGGTCGCCGCCGGGGTCGTAGATGCCCATCTCGGCCCCGTCCCCGGGGAGGTCGACGTGGGTCTCGATGCGTTCGACCGTCGCATCCTCGGCGGCGCTCGGGTCGATGGCGCTCCAGAGCCAGAGCGCGGCCGCCGGGGTCCCGTCCGGAGCCGTCGGGAGCCGATGGAGAACGAGCGCGTGGTTCGAGACGACCCCGCTCCCGTGTTCCAGCGGCTGCGTCCAGAGGCCACCGATAGGAAGGTCGCCCTCCGGGTCGGCCCCTGCCTCGCCGTAGACGCCCATCGAACCGTACGTGCTGGCCATCGAGTCGAGGTACGCCTCGACGGTCGCGGGGTTGCGGGCGTTCGAGCCGACGGAGTTCTCGTCGTACTGGAGCCGACGCTCCCCGCTGGTCCGGTCCGGTTGTGCTCCTCCGAGTGCCGAACAGCCGGCGAGCATCCCGGCCCCACTGGCGGCAAGCGCGCCGAGGTACGTTCTGCGGTTCATACGACTCCCTGGTCCCCCCGACGCATACGTCTCCGGCAGACACAAACAGCGGCTTCACCCACCTTCCGGCCGCCGTCTGCTCCCGGCCACCCATGCTCCGCCAGGCTTACGCTCGGACACCGCCGAGAGGGCGTGTATGCTCACCTTCGTCGGCCTCGGCCTCTGGGACGAGCGCTCGGTCACCGTCGAGGGGCGTGACGCCCTCCGCACGGCGGACCAGGTCTTCGCCGAGTTCTACACCAGCAAGCTGGCAGGGGCGACCCTCGACGACATCGAATCCCACCACGACATCACGGTCGAGGTCCGGTCCCGTGAGGGCGTCGAGCAGGAGCCCGACCCGATTCTCGACGCCGCCGCGTCGGGTGATGTCGTCTTCTGCACCGCGGGCGACACGATGATCGCGACCACGCACGTCGACCTGCGCCTGCGCGCCCACGAGCGCGGCATCGAGACGCGCGTCGTCCACGGGACCACGGCCGCGGCCGCGGCCGCCTCGCTGACGGGCCTCCAGAACTACCGCTTCGGCAAGGCGACGACGCTCCCGTTCCCGTACGCGCACGGTGGCCGGGCGTCGAAAGACGCCTCCGGCGAGCGGACGGAGTCCGCGAGCGTCCCCGACTCCGTCCTCGATACCGTCGGCGCCAACCGGGAGCGCGGGCTCCACACGCTCTGCTTCCTCGATATCAAGGTCGACCACGAACTCGCAGAGACCGACGAGTACATGGCCGCGAGCACCGCCGCCGGGTTGCTGACCGACGCCGGCCGCGGCGACGAACTGGGCGTCGTGGTCGCGCGTGCCGGGAGTCCCGACCCCGTCGTCACTGCGGACCGACTCGCGGCGCTGGCCGAACGCGACTTCGGCGACCCGCTCCACCTGCTCGTGCTCCCTGGCGAGCTGCACTACATCGAGCGCGACGCGCTGGTCGAACTGGCCGACGCACCCGCCGACCTGGCCGACGAACGACTGGCGTAGGGCGGTCGGCCTCACTCGCCGCCGTCGGCCCGCACCGCGGCCGGGTCGGGGTCGGCCTCCTCGGCGCCGGGCACGTCCAGCGCCGCGCCGAGGTCGTACTCGCTGCCGGTCAGCACGAACAGCACGTCCTCCACGACGGTCAACACCTCCGGCAGTTCGCGGACGACGAGGTAGGTGACGACCACGAGCGCCACCACCGACAGCGACTGTGCGAGCACGCGGTCCGCGAGGAAGTACGACACCATCCGGGGGTCCGTGGTGCCGAACAGGTCCATCACCTGCGGGACGAACCACTGCATCCGCTGCTGGCCGAACGCGAGGCCGATGAAGACGTTCCGGGCGAGGTTGAGCACCCAGATGACGGGGACGCTCACGGCGAACGCCCGGGCCTTCCGGCGGAGCGGCGCGCGCACAGCGGTGATGAGCCCCGCGAAGATAGCCATGCTTCCCAGCCCCGTGCAGGCGAGACGGATGGTGTAGGTGATGGGGTACTGGCCCTCGTGGAGCCAGAAGAACGTGTTCCGATAGTCGTAGTAGCCCCGGGCGTCGCTGAAGGCCCGGGCACGGGCGGCCGACCAGTCGTACTGGGCGGCGATGCGCTCGGTCGCCCCGGACCACGTCAGGACCGTCGGGTCCTGCCCGAGCAGGGCCATCAGGAACTCCGTCTGGGACGTGACCGTCTCGATAAGGGGGCGCCGCAGGACGGCGAGCGCCTCGAACGGCATGAAGACGGCGCCCATCCCCGCGACGGCCCGGGAGAGGACGAACAGGGAGTCACGACCCCGGAAGAGCAGATAGCCGACGTAAGCCGAGAGTGGGACGGCGGCGAGACTCCCGACCCCCTCGATGAGCGACTTCTGCTCGAAGGCGAAGTGATGGACAAGCGTGAGCCAGAACAGACCGAACAGGAGCCACGCACCGGTGAGAACGTAGCGCGCGGGCTCGCGGGCCCGTAGCTCGAGGAGGCTCCCGCCGACGAACGCCGCCACGACGAACCACGCCAGCGGGTCGGACAGCGCCCCCAGCGCGGCGAGCCCCGACAGGAGCGCCTCGGCCGGTCCACTCATCGCTCCACCGTTGGGAGATTCGGCCTATAGCTCTTGCCCGGGTGTACTCGGGGGGTACAAGACGCCACAACGGAAGCGGGCCGGCGCCATGCGGCCATCAGTCGTCGTCCGAGTGGCCGACGGAATCCGAACCGGCCGCGTGACTCGCGTCGGTCGCGGTCGTCTCGGCTGCCCCGGCATCCGATGCTTCCAGCCCGAGTGCCTCGGCGATGTGGAACTCCCGATACGTGACGACGTACAGCGCGTCGTCCAGCACGCCGGCGAGTTCGGGCAGCGCCCGCACGACCGGGTAGGTGATGAGGACGAGCGCGACGACCGACGCGGACTGCGAGATGACCTTGTCCGCGAGGTAGAACGAGACCAGCCCCGACTCCTCGGGCGGGATGCCGAACAGCATCGACACCTGCGGGACCGCGACCTGGAACCACTGCTTCCCGAACGCGACCGCGATGAACGCGTTCCGGACGAGGTTGAGGACCCAGATGACCGGGACGCTCACGGCGAACGCGGCCAGTTTCCGGCGCAGCGGCGCACGGACGGCGGCGATGAGGCCGGCGAAGATGGCCATGCTCCCCAGCCCCGTGCAGGCGAGGATGATGAACGTCTCGTACTGGTGGCCGCCCGTGGTGAAGACGAAGGTGTTCCGGAGGCCTGCCTCGTTGGTGGCGACGGTCGGGTCGTAGCCCGCGAACCGGATGAGCGCGTCCGTCTGGGCCGTGGTCGTCTCGATGAGGAGGCCGTAGAGCCACGGAATCGTCGTGGCGGGCAGGTAGATGAGGCCCATCACCGCGACACCACGCGTGAGGACGAGCAGCGACGCGCGACCCCGGTAGAGGAGGTACGCGGCCGACAGCGAGGCCGGCACGGCGAGCGCACTGAGGACGCCCTCGATGGCACTCTTCTCGACGAGCAGGAACTGCGGGATGAGCGCCAGCCAGAAGACGGCGAACAGCGTCCACGCGCCCGCGGCGGCGAGACTCGCCGTTCGGCGGTCACGCAACTCCGCAAGGGCCGCCACGACGAACGCGGCGATGGATATCCAGGCCAGCGCGTCGGTCAGTGCCTGCGACACACGTGGCCCGTCGTCGTGCCGGGATATACGGCTTGTGGCTGGCGCCGCGCTACGCTCACGACCGCCAGCCGGCGGCACGTTGACCGTCGGTCAGCCGCCCGAACATCCGTACGTCCCGAGGTCGGCCCGGCGGGTCTCCGACGGGCCCTCGAACCGGACGGGTCGCTCGACGTACACCACGGAGACGTTCTGCAACCGGGAGTCGTGGCGGGTCGCCCAGCGGTCACAGAGGTACGCCCCGAACTCGTCCCGCAGGGGCACGCCACCGGGGCGCTGGAGGTCGAGCAGGTAGACCAGCCACCGATGGGTCGGGAACGTCGTCGTGGCGTCCGCCGGGGGGGCCCAGGAGACGGAGCCGCCGTTCCACGCGTCGACGCGGTCGCCCGCCACCGTCGTCGCCGGGGCGACGTACCACCCACCGACCCGTCGGGGCTCCGGCGCGAACATGTCCCAGCGGTACTCCTCGCTGGCGGCCTCCACCTCGGGTGGCGCGGGCGCGAGGTCGACCGAGACGGCGTTCCAGACCAGCACCGTCACGAGGAGGACCGCCACGACGACCGTGACGACCCGGCGGCCCGGAGCCCGGACCTCGTTCGGGAGCGTCGGGCCGCGGGGGAGCCACGGGGCGAGTCGCCGTGCCACCCGTCGGGCACGCGTGCGAGCGTCGGGGGCGACGAGACCCGCCAGCCGGCGCTCGGCCACGTCCCACACGCGCGGCGGGAGGAACGGGAGGAGCGCTGCCATTGAGACGAACGGGAACGGCCCCAGCCGGAGGGTGAGCGCCATCCCGAGGTGGCCGGCAGCGAACGCACCGGCGAGGAGCGCGCGGGGCCAGCCCGTGAGGAGGAGTAACAGCGGCGATGCGACGAGCAACGCGAGCCACAGGTGCGCGAGCGGCGTCAGCACCGCCGGGTGGCCGGCGAGGACATCCCCCAGCAGCACCGTCAGATGGTCGATACCGAAGACGTACCGGGCAGCGGTGCCCGAGACCCACGCCTCCCCGCGGACCTTGATGGCGGCGTTGACCGCGTAGACGAGGACGACCTGTACCAGCAGCGCGGCGGTGGCGACGCTCACGACCGTACTACCGACAGAGGATTCGCGCTCCTCGTCCCGCGCGAGCGCGTCGAGCGACCGGACGCTCCCCAGCGGGAGGAACAGCCCCCAGAACAGCAGCCGCCGGAGGAGCGAGTCGCCCGCGTTCAGGAGCATCGGGTTACGCGCGTGCAGGGAGACGAGCAGGAGCCACGAGACGACGGCCGCGAGGCGGGTCCGGTAGCCGGCCGCGAGCGCGAGCGCCGCGAGTCCGGCGAGGGCGAACAACGCGACCTGGAGTACGACACCGCCCGAGAGCGCGTGGAGCGAGATATCGGCGAGCGGGCCGTAGACCTCCCGGAGCGCCGTGCGGGGCATGACCCCGCTGTCGGTGTAGTGGGCGACGAGCGCCCGCGAACGGAGCAGCAGGTCCGCGAGAAGCAGGAGGCCGAGCGAAATACGGAGCGCCGCCAGCGCCCGGCGGTCGACAGCGACGCGGCGAGCGAGGGCGGACGCACCGGTAGCCCGGATGCGTGCGAGTCGGCCCTCGGGCCCGCCGCCTGTCACGTCCCCCGCTCTCGCCCGCGCGGACAAGTATCTTCTATCTCCCAGCGGGCACGAGCGGCCGCCCCGGTCCAGCGGGGCCGACCCCCGCCACGACCCGCCCGTTTTTGCGCCACCCGCCCCTCGACTCCACCATGAGCGACCTGCACGAACACGGGTTCAAGGAGGTTACCCGCGTCGCGGCCGCCCGGGAACGGCTCCGCGAGGCCGTGACACCCGTCGACCGGACGGACACGGTGCCGCTCTCGGCCGCCGAAGGCCGGGCGCTGGCCGAGCCGGTCGACGCCCGGCACGCGGTGCCGGACTACCACCGCGCCGCGATGGACGGGTTCGCGGTCCGTGCCGCGGACACGTTCGGCGCCAGCGACCGCGCGCCGGAGGTCCTCCGCGAGGTCGGTGAGGACGAGGACACGGACCCCGCGGAGGCGAGCGTCAGGCCGGGCGAGGCCACCCGCGTCCACACCGGGAGCGCACTTCCGGAAGGCGCCGACGCCGTGGTGATGGTCGAGCACGTCGACCGCTTCGCCGGCGAGGTGGAGGTGTTCGACGCCGTCGCGGAGGGCGAGAACGTCGCGCCACCCGGCGAGGATGTCGAGGCCGGCCAGCGCCTCTACGAGCCCGGCCATCAGGTTCGGCCCTCCGACATGGGACTGCTCAAATCGTGCGGCGTCCGACGCGTGCAGGTCCACGACCGTCCCACGGTCGGTGTGATTCCGACCGGCGAGGAGGTGGTCGAGCGCGACCCCGGGCCCGGCGAGGTGGTCGAGACGAACGGCCTCACCGTCTCGCGCTACGTCGAGCGCTGGGGTGGCGCCGCGACCTACCGCAACACCGTCACCGACGACCCCGAGGCCCTGCGTGCGGCCGTCGAGCGCGACCTGACGAAGGACCTCATCGTCACGACGGGCGGCTCGTCGGTCGGCGAGCGGGACCTGATTCCGGAGGTCGTGGACCGGCTCGGCGAGGTGCTCGTTCACGGCGTCGCGCTGAAACCCGGGCACCCGTTCGGCTTCGGCGTCGTCCGGGACACGCCGGTGCTGATGCTCCCCGGCTATCCGGTGGCGTGTATCGTCAACGCCGTCCAGTTCCTCCGGCCCGCCATCAAGTGGGCCGGCCACATGCCGCTGCGCGAGCATCCGACGCGGGAGGCGACGCTGACGCGCAAGCTCCCCAGCGAACCGGGCGTGCAGACGTTCGCGCGGGTGACGGTGGAGGAGTCGGGCGGGGATGGGCTAGAGGCGACGCCGACGCGGGCCTCGGGCTCGGGCGTGCTGTCGTCCGTGGCGCTGGCCGACGGCTGGGTCGTGGTGCCCGAGGAGACGGAGGGGTACGCGGAAGGCAGCGAGATTTCCGTCGAAGACTGGGAGTATTACGCGTGATTCCCTAGCTTTCCCCGTAATCGGCGCATTTTCATCATATCTGCACACTGAGAGTGGCGTTCGGCACGACCGCTCCGCGCCCGGCCCGGCCCGCTCTCGCGGTCCAGTGGGACGCGGAACCGGCTCGAGATTCTCCGAAACCGAGAATCGGATCTGCGGTATATGCCCCGAGGGCACGTCTAACCACACGGTGATATAGATGAACCTCCGCTCCATCGGCATCGCCGTGGCGACTATCGTGGTCGCCATAGCGGTCGTCGCCGGTGGCTTCCTGTTCCTCCTCAGCGCCCTCGGTGGCTTCGGGGTGGCCGGCAGCTACACCAGCCACTACCAGTACGAGGGCACGCTCGCCACGAACGAGACCCTGACCAACGTCACGCTCTACCTCCCGGTTCCCGTCGAGAACGGGACGGCCCTGATCGACGCGGCCAACGTCACGGTCGAGACCGAGGACGGCGCCGCCGACTGGCAGGTCGAACTCGTCGAGACTCCGGACGGCCCGATGCTCGCGCTGACCGCCGACCGCGTCGAAGGTGAACTCTACTACCTCGTCCACGAGTTCGACGACAACGGCACGCACCTCGGCTGGGAGAAGGTCCCCGAGGACGAACTCCCCGCGGACATGACCAACAAGAAAGCGTACGCCGAGCCGACCCACTACCGGTTCTCGGTGTACGTGCCCGTCGAGGACCGCATCGACGTGACCGACCCCGTCGCCAGCGCCGCCGTCCTCCCGGTCGAGAACCCAACCGCCGACGCCTGCGAGCCGTACTGGCCCGACGACGAGAACGCCGCCTGCACGACGTTCGAGACGCCCGGCTACGTCGCGTACGACACGAGCGCCGACAACGTCGCTCACCTGGCCCTCGAACTGTCCGGCACGAACGAGTGGGGATTCGGCCTCAGCAACGGCTTCAATCAGTTCGTCCAGAAGACGACCGTGACCGTGACCGGGAGTCACGAGGGCTGGACAGTCATGGAGGGTGAACTCTACACCGGGATGGGCGACGAGACGCGCTGACGGGACTGGCCCCGGCAGGAGTACCAGCTACCCCTCCAGCCGCAACCGCCGGACCACGAACTGCCGGTCCAGCGCCGCCAGGAACGGACCCAGCCGCGGGCCCTGGTCCTCGTCGAGGAACAGCCGGTAGCCAGCCGTGAAGAAGTCGCCCACCTCGACATCGTTCCCGCGCGCGGTCTCGTAGACGGCCTCCTGGAGCGCCTCGCCGTCCGGCCCCTCGGACTCGATGAACTCGGCCAGTTCCGTGAGCGCGGCCTCGGTGTTCGCGTCGAAATCGACCTCGGGCAGGTCCTCGGCGAGCCGGTAGTTGTACTCGTTGTCCGTGCGGACCGCCCAGTTCCGTGCCAGTGGGACGCGGTCGAGCGCGTCCTCGGTGGCCCACTCGGGGGCGTCGTCGGGGATGTGGCCCGACCGGCGGGCCATCGTCTCGCGCAGGTCGAGGTCGTCGGTCATCCCGAGGACGGCGGCGAAGGTGTAGGCGATGCGGACCCGCTCCGGGCGCACCTCGTCGACGACGAACGGATAGACCCGCTCTGCGCGCTCCCGCTCGGTCTCCGGACCCTCGACCTCGCCGAAGTGGACGCGCTCGAAGCGGTCGAACTCGTCGACCAGCTGGTCGAGCGCGTGGATGTCGAAGTCCCGGGCGCGCTTGGGGTCCTTCGCGAAGAAGAAGTGGACGACCGCCCGTTCCAGCAGGTCCAGCACCTCGCCCGCGAGGACGACGTTGCCCGCCGACGAGGAGAACGGCTCCCCGTTGAGGGTGAACCACTCGTACACCATCGGAACGGGCGGCTTGTCGCCGAAGACGGCGCGAGCGATGTGGTCGCCGGAGGGCCACGAGCCCTCGGCGTGGTCCTTCCCGAACGGCTCGAAGTCGACGCCGAGAACGCGCCACTGGGCGGGCCACTCGAAGCGCCACGGGAGCTTCCCCTCGCGGAACGTCGCGGTCCCCTGGTGGCCACAGCCCTCGATGACGTTGTCGCCGGCCTCCATATCCGTACAGCGATACTCGACGGTGCCGGCGTCGAGGTCGATGCTCGTGACCGTCTCGGTCACCGTCCCGCACTCCGCGCAGATGGGGTTGAACGGGACGTAGTCGGCGTCGACCTTGTTCTGGTAGTTCGCGAGGACCTTCCGGGCGCGGTCGGCGTTGGCGAGGACCTCCCGCGTGGCGTCCTCGAACTCGCCGGACTCGTACAGCGCCGTATTCGAGACGATGTCGATGTCGACGCCCAGCTGCTCGGCCGAGCGCCGGATGAGCTCCGAGAAGTGGTCGCCGTAGGAGTCACAGCAGCCGAACGGGTCCGGGATAGCCGTGTACGGCTTGCCGAGGTTGCGACCCAGCGCGCCCGCATCCTCGACCTCGCCAAGGCCGACGACGTTGCCGTCGAGGTCCGCGAGCTTCCGGGGGACCTTCCGGAGCGGGTCACGGTCGTCAGTGGTGAACACCTGTCGGACCTCGTAGCCACGCTCGCGGAGGGCCTCGGCGACGAAGTACCCCCGCATCACCTCGTTCATGTTCCCGAGGTGCGGGACGCCCGACGGCGAGATGCCACCCTTCACGACGATGGGCGCGTCCGAGTCGCGCTCGCCGGCCTCGATTGCCGCCTCGACGCGGTTCTCGACGGCGTCGGCGACGGCGTCGGCCCAGAAGGCGTGCTGGCGGTCGCTCTCGGCGAGCGTGTGTGGCGAGCGGGCGTCGAACGACTCGGCGTCGAGCGGCACGTCCACGGTGTTCGAGGGGGCCGCATCGACGGGCGGGCCGGAGTCGTCGCTCACGACTCCACCTCCGCGTCGGGGACGATTTCGGTGCCGTCGTAGTCGCCGTCACGGACCGCACCGCGGACGCGGTCGGGGTCCTCGCCGTCGAGGACGAGCGTCCGCGTGCCCGAGCGCTGGACCAGCTTCGCCGCGAGGAGGTCGATGGGGGCGTTCGAGCCGGCAGAGCCGAGCGAGCCGCCCGAGGCGACGAGTTCGACCAGTTCCGCCGCGGGAAGGCGGTCGTACCGCTCGGCGTCGGGGTCCTCGTTGGGGTCCGCGTCGAACACGCCGGGCACCGACGTGGCGTACACCAGCAGGTCCGCCTCGACGTACTCGGCCAGCGCCGCGGCGACGGCGTCGGTGGTCTGCCCGGGCACGACCCCACCCATCACGACGAGACCGTCACGGCGCAGCGCCTCGGCAGCGGCGTCGTACTCCTCGGGTGGCTTGACAGGACCCTCCATCGCGGCACCGAGCAGACGGGCGTTCAGGCGCGTCACGCCGATGCCGAGCTGGTCGAGTTCGATCTCGTTGCCCCCCAGCTGGCGGGCCGCATCGATGTACTCGCGCGCGACCCGCCCACCACCGACGACCGCGGCCACCTCGTGGTCCGCGGCGAGGTCCACGAGCACGTCGCCGTACGCGGCGACCCGGTCGGCAGCCAGGTCCGGCGCGAGGACGCTCCCCCCGACGGAGACGACTACTTTCATGTCCGAGCGTACCCCCGGCCGGTCGGTTAAGCTTCCGCTTAACGTCCGATTACCCGGGGGATACAAGCCCCGAGCCGACCTGGTATCGCTCATGCACGCAGTTGTCGTCTGTGGCCCCGGCGCGGACCGGCTGGCCGGTCGGCTGGCCGACGCGCTGGCTGGCCGGGTCGGACTCGTCCACCAGGTCGCCGAGGACGGCGGGGAGCCGAGCGGAGCGGGACAACCCTCGGCGGAGACATCCGACGGCGGGGCCGCTACCGGAACAGCTAGCATCGACGCCGCCGACACCACCTACCGGCTGGGCGCCGAGTCGTGGGCGGCCAGCGGCCCGGGGCCGTCGCTTCGGGACGCCATCGAGCGCCTCGCACCGGACCACGACTACGCGCTCGCCGTCGGGTTCCCGGAGGCCGACCTGCCCAAGGTCGTCATCGGGGACGCGGAGCCGCCGGGCGAGGTCATCGCCCGTGTCGCGGACCCGGACGGGCCGACGGCCGACCTCGTCGCCGCCATCGAGGAGACGGAGCCGTTCGAGACCCTGGAATCGCTGGTCGCCGAGGTGAAACGCGCACCCGACGCCGACCGGTCGGGCGCCATCGCCACGTTCACTGGCCGCGTTCGCGCGCGTGACGACCCGGACGATGACCGCACCCAGTACCTGGAGTTCGAGAAGTACGAGGCGGTCGCGGCGACGCGGATGCGTGCCATCGAGGACGAACTGGCGACCCGCGACGGCGTCTTCGAGGTCCGGCTCCACCACCGGACTGGTGTCATCCCGGACGGAGAGGACATCGTCTTCGTTGTCGTCCTCGCCGGCCACCGCGAGGAGGCCTTCCGGACGGTCGAGGACGGCATCGACCGGCTGAAAGACGAGGTTCCGATATTCAAGAAGGAGGTCACCGAGGCGGAGACGTTCTGGGTCCACGAGCGCGAGTGACCACCCCGAATGCCAGGGCAAACGTTGTCATACAGAGGAGCGCGCTCCGGGGCGCGACCCCCGTCTGGCCGATTATTCCAATTCCTACGAACAGGAATAGACCGCGGCAGTGGCCCTCGTTCACGAACGCTATCACAACCGAACGAAAGATTCTGAAGACTCGATAAAACTTCTAAGGGATTCTGAAAAGGTCGTAAAACGAACTCTTTTCGCCCCGAGACCGGCGAAACGAGCCGAAGTAACGGCAAGCGACTCGCGTTTATATGGGGGTGTGGTGGCAAGACGGGGATGAGGTGTCAGAGATGAGCGCAACCACGCAGTCCCCCTCCGACGACGCGGAGACCGAGAGCAAGTACGAGCGACTCCAGACGTACCTGAGCGAGCGCGCACAGGACGGCGAGCTCTACTTCAAGAGCAAGTTCATCGCGGACGAGGTCGGCCTCTCCGCGAAGGAGATCGGCGCGCTGATGGTCCAGCTCCGCGACTCCGCGACCGACCTCGAGATCGAGAAGTGGTCGTACACGAGCGCGACCACGTGGCGCGTGGAACCCGCGTGACCGACGCCTCGTAGTCTCCCTACCCAACACAGGAGCCCCACCGCCAACACGACCCGCCCAACTGGTCCCCCCACCTCGGGTCCCCGTTCCACACACTCTCTTGTTGTCTCGCCGATTACTCACGAGTATCGCGACATACCTCGATTAAATAACACATTATCGACATATAGTCGAAATACTGGGCACGACAGTCGCGCAACGTGGGCAGATGAACGGCGAGGCTGGCGGTCGAGGTGAGGCGTGAAGGAGCAGGAACGGCGGGCGCGAGCCGGACGGCGGCCGCCACTCAGTCCTCGAAGTAGAGGTCGGCGATACGGTCACCCGTACGCATCGCGAGTGCCTGGCCGGTGTTCGTCGGGTTCGGCCCGCCCAGTCCGTTCGGCAGGACGGAGTGGTCGGCGATGAACAGCCGGTCGACGTCGTAGGCCTCGCAGTTCCCGTCGGCCACGAATCCCATCCGCATCGTGGAGTGGATGTGGATGGCGCTGGGGCCGGCGTCGAGCCGGTGGACGTGGACGTGCTCGTCGGGGTCGAGTCCGTCCGGGACGGCGCTGCGGAGGATGTCCGCACAGCGCCGCGAGAGCTCGTTGCGCTTCTCGATGTCGTCGGCGCTCGGCGTGTAGGTGACCTTCGGGACGGCCCCGTGCTCGTCGGCGTAGCCGCCGAGTTCGACGCGGTTGCGCTTCTGGGGCTCGTCGTCGGTCATGATCTGCAGCGAGAGCATCCGGTCGTAGCCGCCCATGAACCGCTTGAGCTCCTCGCCGGCGATGCGCCCGCGGGTGTCCCACGGCTCCGACGGGTCGGCCTCGACGCCGACATCCTCGAGGATGTCGCTCGTGAACGTCTGTGCCGAGCCCGAGACCGACGAGAGTGCGGTCGTCCCCGGCGCGCCGCCGAACGTCTGGACGCCGCCGTAGCCCGGCCAGTCGAAGCGGGCGGCGATCTGTTCGCCGGCCCAGGGGTCGATCTGCTCCTGGCCGATAACACCCTCCAGTGCTTTCTTGCTGAACTGGCCGACGATGACCTCGCCGAAGTGGATGGTCAGCCCCCGGCCGACCCACTCGTTGCGCGGAAGCGGGGAGTTGAGCCACAGCCGCGGCGTCTCGATGGCGCCCGCGGCCAGCACGACGGCGTCGGCCTCGACGATGCGTGAATCGCCGGTCCACGTGTCGCGGAACCGAACGCCCCGCGCCTGGATACTTCCGGGCCCGCCCTCGGGGAGGACCTCGGTCACGAAGGCGTTCGGCCGGATGGTGACGTTGCCCGTCTCCAGCGCCTCCGGGACGAAGCCGATAGCGCTGGACTTCTTGGCCTTGTCCGCGTAGTCCGCGCCGCGCGGGTGCGGGTTGCCGGGAATCTCGGTGCCGACCAGCGTGTGGCCCGAGACGCTGTCGGCGCTGTAGTCGTCCGGGTTCTTTCCCTTATTGGCATTGAGCTTCCCGTCGGGTCGGGTGATGGCATTGGGCTGGGGTCGATATCCCTCGGCCTCCACGTCGCGTCCCTCCAGCAGGTCGAAGCCCATGTTCGAGGCGCCCTGGTAGTAGAGTTCCTCCTTCGGCGTCGTGGGCGCGGGCGAGATGTCGAGCTGGTCCTCGACGGTGCGGTAGTAGGACTTGCCCTCCTCCTGTGGGCCGTCGGGCCCCGGGCCCATCACGGCGAGGTCCTCGTAGCCGACGCCCGCTTTCTCCCACCCCTCGCCACCGGCGGCAGCACCGCCCGTCTCGAACGCACTCGGATACGCCCGCGGGTGACAGCCCGTGTAATGCAGCGTCGTCCCACCGACGCCGGCGACCTGCAGGATGAGGCCATCCTCGGGCTGCTCGCGGTACCAGAGCGGCCGCTCGATGTCGGCCGGGCCCCAGACCAGTTTCTCCAGCATCTCCGCCTCGCGGGTCGTGAACTGCTCGTCGAGCAGTTCGCCCGAGAGGTCCTCCGGGTCGGAGGACACCTTCGCCTTCCCCCCGCTCTCCGTGGGTCGGGGCCACTTCTCGTTCCCGTACCACGGCCCGGCCTCGAGCACCAGAACGTTCAGGCCGCGCTCGCCGAGTCGCTGTGCACAGGCGGGGCCGTCGCCGCCGGCTCCCACCACGATGACGTCGAAGTCGTTGCTCGTGTTCGTACTCATCAGAATCCACCCTCCGTGAACTGGCCCGCGGGGTCGCTCGGTAGCAGGCCGCCCAGCGGGCCGTCCCCGCCGTCGCTGTCCGTGCTGGAGGTGTCCTCGCCGGTATCGTTCCGCGGCCCCGCACCCTCGGACCGCTGTTTCCCGTCGCCGGTTGCGACGAACTCGCCCTCGTTCTCCCCGCCCTCGGCTATCTCGAGTTCGTACCCCAGGAGCGCGTCGTGTCCCTCGGTGATGCCAGGATAGCCGGTCTGGGCCCACCCCAGCAGCGTGTCGTATCCCTCGGGCGCGCTGTTGTATTCCTCGGGGTCGAAATCGCGTTCACTGGGCGCGGTGTCGATGAAGTCGTCGTACGCGTTCATGTCGCTGTAGTAGACGATGGGCGGGAAGACGACCGCCAGCGCGACGACGAAGCTCCCGGTCCGGCTATACCGACCGTTGTCGATGCCGACGGCCTCGCTCACCTGCGCTTCGCCCTCGCCGAGCTGGTTCGCCCGGTTCTCCACGTCGTACAGGGCCCGGAAGCGGTCCTCCCGTGAGAGACTGGCGAACGGACCGCCAGCGGGGCCGAACCGACCGGGCTCTGGTGTGTCCTGATTTCCCCCCCGGGCGACGAGTTCGCTGGCCGCCACGTCCAGAATGGCCGCCAGTGCCTCCGAGAGCGGCGCCGTCTCGCCCGTGTTGGTCACCTTCGGCAGGGAGACCTCGGGCGACATGAAGTCGTTGAGGATGTCGATGCACATCCCGGTCATCCCCGTGTCGAGGCCGCCGTACTGGTGGATGTCGTCGAGTTCCTCGCCGACCTTGTCCGTCGTGACGGGGTCGTGACCGTCCGCCTCACGCGTGTTCGGCACGACCGCGTCGATGATGGCCTCGAACGTCGCCACCGTGTGTGGGTCGTGCGGCCCGGCGTCCGTGTCGGCGGGCAGGTCCTCCTCGTCGACCTGCGTGAGCAGGTCCTCTACCTGCTGGAGCACGCGCCCGGGCGTCACCGTCCCGACGCCGACGCCCATCCCGGCCATGCCACCGAGGAACCCGCGCCGGCTCCGACTCCGGCGCGAGGGGTGTGCCCGCCGGTCGTCAGCCGTCCGGTCGGCTCCGGCCACCCGAGGCGGGCGGTCGAGCTGTTCGTCCGTGTTCGGCTCCTCGTCTCCGTCGTCCGCTGGTCGTCCTAGCATTGTTCATGTGGCCCGTCGACCTGCCCACCACCGGTACGTCGCCCGCACCGAGACACACCACGTGTTCGCCGTTGCCGGCCGACGGGTCGCTCCGTACACCTCGCATGGGAGAATAGCGGCTAACGACTGTCGCCGTCTATGTGGGGACGTATTTGTACTGACGGCTCCGGCGGCAGTGCGGCGAGGGCGGCGCCCCGGGCCGCGCGGGTGTCAGAAGTAGCGGTCGACGATGCGGTCGGCCGTCCGGGCCGCCATGGCCTGGCCGGTGTTCGTCGGGTTCGGCCCGCCCAGCGAGTTCGGCAGGACGGAGTGGTCGGCCACGAACAGCCGGTCGACCTCGACGCATTCACACGCCGTGTCCACGACCCGCTCGCCGCGCGTGCCCATCCGCATCGTCCCGTGGATGTGCAGTGCCGCAGGCGGCGAGTCCGAGCGGTGGATGTGGTCGGCACCCGCCTCGCGGAGGATCTCCGTGCAGATCTCCGCCAGCCGGTCGCGGCGCTTGACGTCACCCTCGCTGGGGACGTAGTTCACCAGCGGGATGGGGCCGTGCTCGTCCTCGGCACCGGGCGCGACGGAGACGCCGTTGCGCTGGTGGGGCCGGTCGTCGGTGACCACGAGGACGGGCAGGTTCCGCTCGTAGTGCGAGAGGTGGTACTTCAGGTCCTCGCCGGTCAGGCGGCCCATCGAGTCCCAGGGCGCGTCACCCACGTCGTTGCGGAAGCTGAACCCGGACGCCGAGGCGCCGAACCCGAGCAACGCACCGACACCGGGCCCGATTCCGGTGGTCTGGAGCATCCCCAGTCCAGGGTAATCGAACCGGGCGGCGATGTTCTGCCCCTTGTGCTGGTCCACAGTTGGGTCGCCCTCCAGCGGCACCTCGTCGTGGACGCGCTCTTCCAGTTCCGCGTAGGCGTCCGCGGACTCCCAGAACCCCATCACGTTGTCGCCGAAGTGGATGGTCATCCCCTTGCCGACCCAGCCGTTCTGCGGCAGACCGCTGTTGAGGTAGAGGCGCGGCGTCTCGATGGCGCCCGCCGCCAGCACGACTACCTCCGCCTCGACGGACTCCGTCTGTCCCGTCCAGGTGTCACGGAAGGTGACACCGGTCGCGACGGGGGCGTCCCCGAGCGCGCGGTCGGCCTCGATGTCGGTGGCAAACGCGTTGGGCCGGACGTGCACGTCACCCTTCTCGGGGTCGTCGCTGGCACGGAGCGCGGCCGGGACGAAGCTAACGTTCGAGGCGCGCTTGGCCTTCTCCTCGAACGGCGCGCCCTTCGGATGCGGGTTGCCCGCAATCATCGACAGCGCGCCGGTCGAGCCCTCGACGGGGTTCTCGGCATCGGGGTCGGCGGGGTGGCGGAAGTTCCCGTCGTAGTCGTTCGAGACGTGGAGCTTCTCGGAGGGCTGCCGGACGGCGTTGGGCTGGGGGCGATAGCCCGGCTCCGTGACGTTCTTCGTGTCCAGCAGGTCCCAGCCGGCCTCCTCGGCGCCCTGGAAGAACAGCTCCTCCTTCTTCGTCACGGGCGCCGGCTGGACCTCAGTCATCGTCTCGACCTCCTGGTAGTACGGGACGAGGTCAGCGTACGACACCTCGTCGGGCCAGTGACCCTGCTCGTCGATGGCGGCCGGATACGCCCGGGGGTGGTTGCCGGTGTAGTGCAGCGTCGTGCCGCCGACGCCGGCACACTGGAGCAGCGCGCCATCGCCGGGGAACTTCCGGAACCAGAGTCCCCGCTCGTGGTCGGCCGGGCCGAACAGGAGCTTCCCCGTCATCTCGAACTCGCGTGTCGTGAACTGCTCGTCCAGCAGCTCGCCCGAGAGGTCGCTCGCGCTGTCGGAGTACTCCCCGCCGGCCTCCTCGTGAGGGCGGGGCCACTCCTCGTTGCCGTGGAAGGGCCCCGCCTCCAGCAGCAGAACGTCCAGACCGGCCTCCGCGAGCTTCCAGGCCGCGACCGGGCCGTCACCGCCCGCGCCGACGATTACCGCGTCGTAGCGACGGTCCACCATCAGTCGTCACCCCCGAGCAGACCGCCGAGCAGGCCGTCGTCGTCGTCATCGTCGGTCCGTCCGCCGATGAACCCGCTGTCGTCCATGCCGTCCGCATCGTCGGTTCCGCCGTCGCCGGGGCCGTCGGTCCCGGACGCGTCGGGGTCCGGGGCGGTTCCCGTCGGGTTGCCGGTCTCACCGGGGGCGTCGCCGGGGTCCTCGCCGCGGACGATGCCGGTCACGTCTGTGACCGGCGTGTCGCCGTCGGTCCGGCCCGTCTCCGGGTACACCTCCTCGTAGTCGCTCGTGTCGTAGTCGTTCTCGCGGAACGCGCCCGACTCGAAGGTGAGCTGGCGGGGGCCCTGTGGTCCCTTGTAGGTCTTCCAGGTCCGGCCACCGCCGAGGGACGAGTCGGGGGCACCCCAGTAGCCCCGGAACGCCGCGTTGCCGTCCTCGAACCCGGGGTAGCCGGTCTGCCGCCAGGACTGGACCGAATCGGGGTCGTTCGGGTGCGACCGCTCGCTCGGGGGCCCGCCGATATCGTCGTACCCCTGCCACTCGCTGTAGTAGATGACCTCGGAGAAGCCGACGATGAGCTGCGGGACCAGGCCGGCGTCGGCCTCGACGAGCGGACCGGGGAGTTCGGCGGTGTCGAGTTCCTTCTCGTCCAGCATGGCGAGCGCCCGGAGCCGGTCCGTCCGCGAGAGCTTCGCGAACGGCCCGGCCGCCAGGCTCCGGGGGTCCGCCGCGATGTCCCGAAGGGCGAGCAGGTCGAGGACCCGTCCCGGGTCCAGCGGCACCGTGTTCTCGCCGCGGGCGACCAGTTCGGTCGCCGCGGCGTCAAGGACGAGTCCCACGAGTTCGGCCAGTCGAAGCTCACCGGTGAGCCCCAGTTCCTCGCTCCCGATACCCAGCAGCGAGTTCACGTAGGTGATCATGTACTCGTCGACGCCCACCTCGACAGCGCCGGGCACGTGCTCCTCGCCGACGTGGCCGTACTGCTTGCCGTCGTCCACGTCGTCGGCGTCCGTCTCGTCGTTCTCCGGGAGGTCAGGTGTCGGCGGCACCACCGCGTCTACCGCCGCCGCGAACGTCACTCGCGTGTGTGGGTCCGTGGTCGGCGGCGTGGTACCGCGGGCAGTCCCCGGAAGGACCGTGAACGCTCCCGCCCCCGCGATGCCCTGGAGGAGTGACCGTCGACCAAGAGTCCGTTGTCGCATTCGTCCCGATGGACTGACCGTTCGGTCAAACAGATTCCTCCCGTCATGTCCGGGCATTGAAGTACGGCCGTCGACCGGCAGGCGGCAACCGCGTCCCGCAAGCCTTATGCACAGATACGTCCCTCAGTGTACAGTAATGGATACCACCGAGGAGCTGGCACCAGCCGTGCGTTCCATCCTGGCGGCGGCCCGCGAGCGCGGGGGGAGCGACGAGCGTGTGTCGGTCGAGCCGCGGTCGCTGCCCGAGGCGTTCGCCGTAGCGGAGGCGGACGGGCGCGTGCCGGTCATCGCGGAGGTGAAGCCGACCTCGCCGACGACCGAGGGCGAACGCCGCGAGGACCCCGTGGCGCTGGCCGAGGAGATGGTCGCCGGCGGCGCGGCGGCGCTGTCGGTGCTGACCGAACCCGAGCACTTCGGTGGCTCGACCGATGCGCTCGAACGCGTCCGCGAGGCGGTGGACGTGCCAGTCCTGCGGAAGGACTTCCTCCTGCACGAGGCGCAGCTCGATGCGGTCGCGTCCGACGTGGTCCTGCTCATCGCCCGCTTCCTCGGTGACGACCTCGAACCGATGCTACGGGCCGCCCGCGAGCGCGGCTTCCAGGTGCTCGTCGAGGTCCACGACGCCGACGAACTGGAGCGGGCACTCGCGGCAGGAGCGGATATCGTGGGCGTGAACAACCGCGACCTCGCCGCCCTGGCGGTCGACCTCGCGACCTTCGAGCGCGTCGCGGCGTCGCTGTCCCCGGAGGAACGCGCAAACGTCACCCTGATTGCGGAGAGCGGCATCGGTACCGTCGAGGACGCCGCGCGGATGCGACGGGCCGGCGCCGACGGACTGCTGGTCGGGTCGGCCATCATGGATGGCTCGGTCCGCGCGAACACGAAGCGGCTGACGATGCCCACCGAGGGTGGCGATTCATCATGAGCGAACAACAACGACGCGGCGGTGACGGCAAGTTCGGGGAGTACGGCGGCCAGTACGTCCCGGAGGCACTGATGCCGGCCATCGAGGAGCTGACCGACGCCTACGAACGCTACGTCCTCGACAACGAGGACGGCTTCATGGACGAGTTCCGCGAGCGCCTGCGAGACTTCGGCGGCCGGCCCACGCCGCTGGGCCGGGCCGACCAGTTGAGCGAGCGCTACGGCGTCGAGGTGTACCTCAAGCGCGAGGACCTGCTCCACGGCGGTGCACACAAGCTCAACAACGCGCTCGGCCAGTGCCTGCTGGCGAAGTACATGGGCAAGGAGCGCATCGTCGCCGAGACCGGCGCCGGCCAGCACGGCACCGCGACGGCGATGGCCGCCGCGCACCTCGATATGCCCTGCGAGATATACATGGGCCGGCGCGACATCAACCGCCAGCGCCCCAACGTCTTCCGGATGCGCATCAACGGCGCCGAGGTGAACCCCGTCGACATCGGCCGCGGGACGCTGAAGGAGGCCATCAACGAAACGATGCGCGACTGGGCGACGACGGTCGAGACCACCCACTACGTCATCGGGAGCATCGTCGGTCCCCACCCGTTCCCGTCGATGGTCCGGGACTTCCACCGGCCCATCAGCGCGGAGACGAAGCGCCAGTCCATCGACGCGTTCGGCCGGCTCCCCGACGCCGTCGTCGCGTGCGCAGGCGGTGGCTCGAACACGATGGGCATCTTCTCGGAGTTCGTCGACGCCGGCGGGCTCCCCGGCACGGACCCGGCGACCAACGAAGCCGGCGCCGAGGACGATGTCGACCTGTACGCCGTCGAGGCGGGCGGCTCCTCGCTCGCTGTCGACGAGGAACGCGGCGTCGCGCCCAACTCGGCGTCGCTCTCGACCGGCACGGAGGGCGTGCTCCACGGCGCCCGGACGAAGGTCCTGCAGGACGCTGACGGACAGATAATGGAGTCCCACTCGGTCTCCTCCGGCCTCGATTACGCCGGTGTCGGCCCCGAGCTGGCGAACCTCGTCGACGAAGGCCGGGTCGACGCGGTGAACGTCGACGACGACGCAGCGCTGGAGGCGTTCCACCGGCTCTCACAGGCCGAGGGCATCATCCCGGCACTGGAGACGGCCCACGCGCTCGCCTATCTCGAGGAACACGACGACCCCTCGGAACTCGGCGAGTACGTCGTCGTCAACGTCTCCGGGCGTGGCGACAAGGACCTCGAGTCGGCCATCGAGGAGACCGCGACGCGCGACCTGCCGAACGCGCCGGAGATGGGCGTGTTCGAGGGGGAGGGTGGCCTCCGATGAGTGGTCAGAGCCACATCCCTGCGGCGTTCGACGGCGAGCCCGCCTTCGTCCCCTACCTCGCGGCCGGCGACCCGAACTACGAGGCCTCGCTCGAGTACGTCGAGGCCCTGGAGCGGGCGGGCGCGGACTGCATCGAACTCGGCCTGCCGTTCTCCGAGCCCATCGCAGAGGGCCCGACCATCCAGCAGGCCGTCGTCCGGGCGCTGGAGGGCGGCATGACCGTCGAGCGCTACTTCGAGTTCGTCTCGGAGCTGGACGTGGACACCCCGCTGGTCTGTATGACCTACTACAACCTCATCTACCGCTACGGGGACGAGGAGGGCCCCGAGCCGTTCGTCGAGCGGGCCGCCGCGGAGGGCATCGACGGCTTCGTCGTGCCAGACCTGCCGGCGGAGGAGGCCGGCCCGCTGCGCGAGGCCTGCGACGAGCACGGGCGCGACCTCGTCTCCATCGTCGCGCCGACGACGGGCGAGGAGCGGCTCCAGCGGCTGGTCGACCTCTCCTCGGGCTACCTCTACATCCAGGCGCGACTGGGCGTGACGGGCGCCCGCGCGAGCGTCTCCGACCGGACGAGCGAGTCGCTCGCGCGCGTCGCCGAGACCGGGACCGACCTTCCCCGCGCCGTGGGCTTCGGCATCTCCTCGTTCGAGCAGGCCCGCGATGTCATCGCGGCGGGCGCCGACGGCGTCATCGTCGGGAGCGCGCTGGTCGACATCGTCGCCGAGGGCCACGAGACGGACCGGCCGGTCGCGGAGACCGCCGCCGAACTGGAGGAACTCGGCCGCGAGCTGAAGGAGGGTGCGCTGGCGGGCACCGAGACGGAAGCGTCGCAGGCGGACTGACGGACGGAACGGACACACCTGGTTTTCGGCACGCGTCGCTCGACCGCGCCAGCGACCGGGGGCTTTCAGCGGGTCGTCTACGGTGACATCCCTCGAACAGGGTGGACAGTACCGTACACCACCACCCACATATCCCCGCAACGTCGGCCCCGACCGGAACGCCCTTGTTCGTACCTGCCACACCGTCAGGTAACATGGATGCAGGGAAGACGGCCCGTCTGGACCGCATCGGGACGGACGGGCGATACGTCGTGGTTCCGATGGACCACGGCATCACACTCGGCGCGGTGACAGGCCTGAAGGACATCGAATCGACCATCGACGCCATCACGCGTGGCGGTGCGGACTCGGTCCTCACGCAGAAGGGTATCGCCCCGCGGGTCCACCCCCACAAGAACGGTGCGGGCTACATCGTCCACCTCAACGGCTCGACCGTCGTGGGCCCGGACACGAACGACAAGCGCACCACGGGCAGCGTCAAGGACGCCATCCGTGCGGGCGCGGACGCCGTCTCCTTCCACATCAACGTCGGCTCGGACCACGAGCCCGGCCAGATCGAGGAACTCGCCGAGCTGACGACCGTGGCCGACGACTACGGCCTCCCCGTGCTCGCGATGACGTACGCTCGCGGACCGGGCGTCGACGAGCACGACCCCGAGGCGCTGGGCCACGCGGTCCGGCTGGGCGAGGAACTCGGCGCGGACGTGGTGAAGACGGCCTACTCCGGCGACGCCGAGAGCTACGAGCACGTCTGCGAGTCGACGCGCCTGCCGGTCGTCATCGCGGGCGGCGAACCCGACACCGACCGCGAGACGCTGGCCGATGTCCGCGGCGCGATGGACGGCGGCGCCGCCGGCGTCTCGATGGGCCGGACCATCTTCCAGCACGACGACCCCGAGGCGATGACCCGCGCGGTCAGCCTGGTCGTCCACGAGGACGCCGACCCCGACGAGGCGCTGCGCGAGTCCGGACTGGCCGTCGAGGCCTGATTTTGGGATAATAGCTGACTTTTTCGACCAACTCCGCGAATTCCCACGCAGCAACAGCGATATCAGACGAACAGTCGCACGAACTGCCCGTTGCTCGCGGGTCCACCCCTTCATTACGCCCCCGGCCCAACCCCGTCGCATGAGCGAGCGGAAGGAGTTCAGGGACCTGGCACAACCCGAGGAGGCACGGGCGGCCATCGCGTCCCTGGACCTCACGCCCGACAGCGAGACGGTCCCGCTGCGTGAAGCACGCGGCCGGGTCCTCCACGAGCGTATCGACGCCGCCATCGACGTGCCCGGATTCGACCGCGCGAGCGTCGACGGGTACGCCGTCCACGCGAGCGACACGTTCGGCGCCGACGAAGCCGACCCCGTCCGGCTGGAACTCGTCGGTGAAGTCCACGCGGGCGAGGCACCAGACGTCGACGTTCCGGAGGGCACCTGCGTCGAGATATCGACGGGCGCGGTCGTCCCCGAGGACACCGACGCGGTGGTGATGGTGGAGCGAACCGATAGAGACGGCGACGACGTGCTCGTCCGCACCTCGGTCGCCCCGGGCGACCGCGTGATGTTCGCGGGCGCGGACGTGGCCGCCGGCGAGCGGGCGCTGGGGCCCGGAACGGAACTCGGCCCCCGCGAAATCGGGCTGCTCGCCGCACTCGGCGTCGACGAGGTACCCGTCCGTGGCCGCCCCACGGTCGGCATCGTCTCGACCGGCGAGGAACTGGTCCGTCCGGGCGGCGACCTCGACAGCGACGCCGGACAGATCTACGACGTGAACTCCTACACCACGGCCACCGCGGTCGAGGCCGCCGGTGGCGAGGCCCGACTCTACCCCCACGCCGGTGACGACTACGACGCGATGGAGTCCGTCCTGCGCGAGGCCGCGGCGGAGTGCGACCTCGTGCTCTCCTCCGGGTCCACGTCGGCCTCGGCCGTCGACGTCATCTACCGCGTCGTCGAGGAGCGCGGCGAGTTGCTGCTCCACGGCGTCGCCGTCAAGCCCGGGAAGCCGATGCTCATCGGGCGGATGGAGGGCAGCGCGTACGTCGGGCTGCCGGGCTACCCCGTCTCGGCGCTCACCATCTTCCGGACCTTCGTCGCACCCGCCATCCGCGAGGCGGCGGGCCTGCCCGAAGCACAGACAGCCACTGTCGAGGGGCGGATGGCCGTCGCCGAACGCTACAGCGAGGGCCGACTGCGCTACATGCCGGCCGGCCTCGTGACCGACGGCGACGGCGAGACGCTCGTCTACCCCGTCGACAAGGGGAGCGGCGCGACCACCTCGCTCGTCGAGGCCGACGGGGTCGTCGCCGTCGACCCGGACGTGGAGTACCTCGACGAGGGCGAATCGGTCGCAGTGCAACTGTTCTCGCCGGACGTGCGTCCGCCGACACTGTTCGGCGTGGGCGAGGACGACCCGCTGCTGTCGGAGCTACTGGACGAGGTATCGGCCACACAACGACCTCGCTACCTGGGTGTCGGCTCGCGGGAGGGGCTCCGCCGGCTCCGGGACGGCGTTCCCGACGTGGCCGTCACGAGCGCCCCGGGCGAGGTCAGCATCGAGGCCGAAGAACTCGGTCGGTGGACCCGTGAGTGGGGCCTCGTCGTCCCCGACGACAATCCCGAGGGCGTCGAGGGCCTTGGGGACCTCGTCGACCGCGACCTGCGCTTCGTCAACCGAACCTCGGCGTCGGGACTGCGGACCACGCTCGGGAACGCCGTGGGGGACCTCGCCGAGGAGCGCGGCGTCGACCGTCACGACCTCGTCGACGCAATCGACGGCTTCGACGCCGGCACGCGGGCCCACGAGAGCCCCGCTCGGCGAGTGCTCGCGGGCAAGGCCGACGCCGGCCTCGGCCTGCGCGTGACGGCCGACCGGCTCGAGATGGCGTTCGTCCCCGTCGGCGAGGAGACGGTCCGGGTGCTGGCCAACCCCGAGCGTATCGAGAAGCCAGGCGTGACGGCGCTGCGCGAGGCCATCACGAACGCGGACGACGGCATCGCGGCCCTGGCGGGCTACGGCCACCCGGAGTGAACGAAGCTGGAGACGGCGGCGAAGCGAGAAGCAGTGGCCCGCGTCAGCCCCGGATACGCCCCGCGACGCCTCCGACGGCTCCACTGACGCGCTCGCGGACGTGGCCGCGGTTGTTCAGGTAGAACCCGACGAGCGCCGGCACCGCCGCGATGACGACGAAGATGAGCAGGAAGACCAGGTCCGTCGGCTGGAAGAACGAGAGCGCACCGCCGTTGGACACCATCCCGCTGTTGAGCACGTACGGCACCTGCAGCGCGACCGGCGTCAGGACGACCAGCACGGCGAGGCCGTAGCAGCCGGCCGCCGCGACCGAGCCGCGGTCCGCGCGACCGTAACAAACCCAGCCCCCGACCAGTGCCGGCAGGAGGAACCCGAGGGCACGGGGAAGCAGGTCGGCCAGCATCCAGGAACCGTAGAGTCCGAACAGGGCCGCGAACGCGACGACGACTGCGGTCGTGGCGGTGTCGTGGCGGTTCTCGGCCGCGAACCGCTCGACGGTCGACCCCGCCATCACCGCTCACCTCCCGTGACCGCACCGGGACCACGGCCGGGCGTGAGTCCGTACTGGACCTCGGCCTTCTCCGCGACGGCCTCGCGCGGCGGCGACTCGGGGTCGGGCATGGTGGGCTGGTCGTCGGGGTGCGGGTACTCCTTCCAGTCGCCGCGCGGCGGCTCGCCGAAGCCCTGCAGGAACTGCTTGCCCAGCACGAGCGTCGGCCAGATATCGCTCCCCAGCAGGCCGAAGCCGTCCTGCAGTCCCGCCGGGCGCGAGGAATCGTACTCGTTGGCCTCGAAGCGGTTCCCGCCGCCGGAGGGCGCCCCGACCGCGAGGTCCGCGCGACCGGACCGCTCCACGGTGTTCTCGCGGAAGACGTTGTCCGCGGGCTTGTAGAGGTTCTCGGAGATGTTGATGGAGGCGATGAGCCCGAAGTTGACGTGGTCGCGGACCTCGTTGCCGACGACCTCGTTGTCGACGCCGCCGGCGATGTTGATGCCCGTACCGAACGCGGGGTACGCCAGTTTGCGAGCGGGCGCACCGACGTTGTTGTTCCGCTCGACGACGTTGTTCTCGATGCGGGCGGTCCCCTGCGGGGCGAGTTCCTCGCTGTCCAGCGAGTTCGGCAGGATGCCGGACATGTTCTCGCGCCAGACGGAGTTCTTCAGCGTGAGGTAGCCACCGGCGTTCGTCCCGCTGTACCCGACCGCGTTCCCCTCCGAGACGATGTCGTCGATGATGGCGTGGCAGGGGTAGCACTGCCCGATGTAGAAGCCGCTGTCGCGGTGGCCCGACGCGTAGGACTGCTCGAACTTGCCGTTGACCGAGTCGAACGCGTAGATGCCGTACATCCGGTTGTTGTGCGCCGTGAGGTAGGAGCCACGCCAGCCGTCGACGCCCGTCCAGTAGAAGCCGTTGTACTGGTAGTTCCGGGCGGTCATGTTCTCCAGCACGATGTCCTCGAGACTCCCGTTCGTCCCGATAGCGGTGATGCCGTTGCGGCGCTGGAACTCGCCGTCGAGGACGACCTCGTTCCGGTCGGTCCCGCGGATGGTGAGCCCGTTCGTGTCCTGGATGGTGACGGCCTCGTTGTAGACGCCCGGCCCGACCAGCACGAGGTCGCGCTCCTCGGCGTCGTTGACGGCGGCCTGGATGGTGTCGTACTGCTCGGGCACCCGCCGGACGGTGTAGTCCTCGTATGCCGCGGGGTCGCCGCGGTCGGGCTGGTTCGCGGGCACGTCGCCGCGCTTCTGTGTCGGTGCGGCAGCGGCCCCACCGACGGCGGCGACGGTCCCGGCCGCGCTCGCCGAGCCTGCGAGTTTCAACACGTCCCGGCGTGCGAGTCCCCGCTCGTCGGTTGCTGGCTCCGGTTCGTCGGTCATACCGAGGAGAGGCCCCCAGCCGAGGTTAAAAATACCCCCTGTAGAGCCGGGATATTGATAAGTAATCATCCGAGCACCCGTCGTATCCGCCACTCGGCCACGCACAGTGACCGCCGTGCCCGGGGTCGAGTGGTGGGCAGAGCAGAGCGGTACTGGCGGTCCGACACTTAACCGACCGACCCAGACAGGAGTCACTCTTATCACTCGATGGGGGAGAGATGGCGGTATGCGACGACCGACCGGACGCCGTGGTTTCCTCGCGCGGGCGGCCGGTGCCGGCACGCTGGGCGGACTGGCCGGCTGTCTCGGCATCGGGGGCGGGTCGGGAGGCGGGGGATACGGCGACCACTTCAGCGACATCGACGACGACGGCGAGCCGGTCGATATGACCGGACAGGATGCGGTGACTGTGAAGGTCGGCGCCAGCGACGGCTTCGACTTCGACCCTATCAAGATGGACGTCTCTCCGGGGACGACCATCACCTGGGAGTGGACGGGGAAGGGCGGCCAGCACGTCGTCGTGTTCGAAGACCGGAACTGGGAGAGCAGCTACTCCAACACGGAGGGCTACACCTACGAGAAGACGGTCCAGAAACCGGGTTACTACAGGTACTTCTGCGAGCCGCACCTCTCGGTCGGCATGAAGGGCGGCTTCCGCGTCGTCGAGTGAGATGCGACGGCGCGCGTTCCTCCGGGCGAGTGCACTCGCGGGGAGCGCCGCGACCGCGGGCTGTGTCTACGGTGGGATGCCGTTCCAGCGGCGCTCGAGCGGTCGGATGCCGCCAGTCGTCGACTACCGGCCGGAGACGGTCTACCGGCCGACGCTCGCCCTCGGGATGGAACTGGTCGATGCCACGACGGCGGGCCCGTTCGGGGTCGCGGTCACGTACTCGTATCCGAGCCGGTTCTGGAACGTCACCGGCACCCGGAGCCAGCGGACCGAGGTGGACGCGGACGACAACTGTCACCTGATGGTCACCGTCTGGGAGCGAGAATCGAGACTGGTCCTTCCAGAGGCCGGCGTCACCGCCGAGCTCACGCGAGACGGTGCCCTCGTGAGCGAGGAGGTGGTCTACCCGATGCTGGCCCAGCGGATGGGCTTTCACTACGGCGGCAACTTCGCGCTGACGGGCGACGGTCGCTACACCGTCCGCGTCCGGGTCGGGGGGTTGCAGAACCGCCGCGTTGGGGCGTTCGCGGGGCGGCTCTCGGACCCGGCGACGGCCACGGTCGCGTTCGACTACAGCCGTCGCGACCGCGAGCGTATCGAGCGCCGGCGCGTCTCCCGGGCGGGCGACCCCGGCGCGCTCGCGCGGGCCGTTCCGGACGTGCTGCCATCCTCGACGACCCCGGAGCCGGCCGACCTGCCGGGACGCCATCTGGGCACGGTGCGGACCGGCGCCATCGACCTCGCCGCGCTCGGCGTCTCGCGTCCCGACCTCCCGGGCGATTCCTACCTCGCGGTCGCGGCCCGGACGGTCCACAACCGCCTCGTGGTCCCGTCGATGGGGCTGACGGCAACCGTCGAACGCGAGGGGGAGACGGTGTTCGAGGGAGCGCTGACCCGGACGCTCGGACCCGAGCTGGGCTACCACTACGGTGCGGGGCTCCCGTCGCTACGGGCCGACGACCGGGTCCGGCTCCGCGTGACGGTGCCGCCGCAGGTCGCCCGCCACGAGGGGTACGAGACGGCCTTCTTCGACCTGACGCCGGGGAAGCTCCGGGTCCAGAGCGGTTGACTGCGGGCCGGCACCCGTTCGTGGGGAGCGGTCAGGAGGCCTCGTCGTCGCTCTCGTCGGGGGCCGACCCGCCCGGGCGGAGCCGTTCGGGGTGCTCGAGCAGGCCGTTCCCTCGCCGGAGGATTCCCCGCAGTGTGCGGGCCTCGCGGCCGGTCAGATGCGCACGCCCCAGCACGCGCCGGAGGAGTCGCCGGGCCTTCGCCCGCTTCCCCTCGGGGTGGTTGACGTTGCCGAGGTAGCGGGCGAACTCCTCGTGCAGCCCCTCGATCTCGGCCTCGTCGGCGCGCTCGATTTCGTCGGGTACCTGCGTCTCGGTGACGGTCAGTTCCCGGAGTTCGTAGATGACGACGGTCGCGGCCTGGCCGAGGTTGAGGACGGGGTAGTCAGCGCTGGCGGGGATGGCACACACCTCGTCGAGGCGGCCGAGTTCGTCGTTGGTGAGGCCGACGCGCTCGCGGCCGAACACGATGCAGGTGTCGGCCTCGACGCCGCGAAGTGAGTCGGCGAGGTCCGCGGGCGTGCGGAACGGGTACCGGACGTGCTTGCGGGCGTCCTCGTTCGTGACCGCGGTGCAGCCGACGGTGTGGAAGTTCTCGACGAGATGGTCGAACGTCACCTGACGGGCGTTCGGGAGGACGTCCTCGCGGGCGTGGCCTGCCATCCCGTACGCTTCACCCTCGGGGTCGAGTTCCGGCGGGTCGACCAGCAGCAGCTCCGAGAGCCCGAAGTTCTTCATCGCGCGGGCGACGGTCCCGACGTTGCCGGGCGTCTCGGCGTCCACGACGGCGACTGAGATGTCGGGGGGCACGGGACGGGGTAGCGAGTGCGGGAGCAAAAGGGTCGCGTCACGCGCCCGTCGAGTCGACTGGCCCGTGCCCCGGTGAGGGCGCCGGGAGCATCAATATTGTGAGAATTCTACAATACTATGGATATGCTTATGTAGGTCCATCCGATACTACGTCGTAGATGCAAGTTCCGACACTGAGTCCCGACGAACTGTACGGCGCAATCGAGCGCGGCGAGAACGTGACCATCATCGACGTTCGAGGTCCCGGACAGTACGAGGAGTGGCATATCGACGGCGGCGAGAACGTGACTACGGTCAACATCCCGATAGCGAGCCTTCAGACCTCCCGGGTCAGGTCGATGCTGGAGGACGTGCCAACCGACAATCGTGTCGTCACGGTGTGCGCCAGCGGGAACTCGAGTCGGGCCGCCGCCGCCCACCTCGACCGGTACGGAATCGAGGCCGAGAACCTCTCGTACGGGATGAACGGCTGGGCGTACCTCTACCAGGGGGTGCCGCTCGAGAGCAGTAGTAGTGCAGATATTATACAATACAGGCGACCATCCAGTGGATGCCTCGGGTACCTCGTCGTGGCCGGCGACGAGGCTGTCGTCGTCGACCCACTCCGTGCATTCACCGACCGGTACCAGCAGGACGCCCGCGAGCGCGGCGCGACGCTCGAGTACGCAATCGACACCCACATCCACGCCGACCACATCTCGGGCGTTCGGACACTCGCCTCGACGACCGACGCGACGGCGGTCGTCCCTGTGGCCGCCGAGGAGCGAGGCGTGGAATACGACATCGACTACGACACCGTCTCGGACGGCGATGTCCTCGAGGTCGGAGGGGCCGAGGTCGAGGTCGTCCACACCCCGGGGCACACCTCGGGGATGACCTCCTACCAGGTCGGGGATGTCCTGTTCACGGGAGACGGGCTGTTCACCGAGAGCGTCGCCCGCCCCGACCTCGAGGACGGGGAGGACGGCGCAGCGGACGCTGCCAGGCTCCTGTACGACACGCTTCAGAACACGGTACTCTCCCTGCCGGACAGCACCATCGTCGCCCCGGCGCACTTCAGCGACAGTGCAGAGCCCGCCGAGGACGGCACGTACACGGCGACGCTGGGTGACCTCCGGGCGTCGATGGACGCCCTCGAGATGACGGAGGACGAGTTCGTCGAGTTCGTCCTCTCGGATATGCCGCCTCGTCCGTCGAACTACCAGCAGATCATCGGGACGAACCTCGGCGTGGAGTCGCCACCCGAGCGTGTCGCCCTGCAACTCGAACTCGGCCCGAACAACTGCGCGGCGAGTCAGGACTCGATGACCAGCTGATCGCGGTACCCCTCGCCAGCGGAACCGGAGTGACGATTCGATTCTCGGTGACTCACAGCGGGTCGTGGCGGGAGGCCGGCGGTACGGCAGTGCGTCGCTGGTCGACGACTCTCACCGTCGCAGATACAGCACCGCACCACACAGCGACGCCAGCGCGCCGAACCCGGCGAGCACGGCGAACAGGGCGGCGTCGTTCGCGTAGGTGAGGACACCACCTGCGACCGCACCGCCGAGCGCCCCCACGCCGAACACGCCGAGGTAGGTGTAGCCGTACGAGAGCCCGCGCGCGCCGGCGGGCGTGTACTCGGCCACCGTCGCCTGGTAGAACGGCTGGACGACGAACAGGAAGAACCCGACGAGCGCGCCCATCACCAGGAGGGGAACGAGCCCCATCGTGGCGACCGGGAGGAAGAGGACGGCGAGCACCGCGAGCGCGCCGTAGCCGCCGAGGAGTCCGAGCTCGACCGGGACCCGGTCGGTGAGGCGGCCGCCGGCGTACTGGCCGGCGACGCCGACCATCAGTAGGCCGACGTAGAAGTACCGCTCCGGTTCCAGCGTGCGGCCGGCGAACTCGATGGGAGCGAGCGACGGGAACCGACCGAGTATCTCGGGGAGGAACGTCAATAGGCCACGGTAGTAGAGTCCCGAGAGCATCACGACGGCGAACACGAGGACGAACGCGCCACCGAACAGGAGCCGCGAGTCCGCGAGGAACTCACCGAGCGAGGCGACCGACCCCGACGCCCGGGCGTCGCCGCTGGTCTCCTCGCCATCAGGCGTGCCGTCCGGTGCCCCTCCGTCGGTCGCGGGCTCCGACCCGACAGCAGCCGTCTCGTCGACGTCGATGCGCGCGGCCGCGATAGCCGCGACGAGCGCCGGGAGTGCCAGCAGGCCGACGGCGACGCGCCAGTCACCGAGGCCGAACAGGAGCAGGGCGGTGGCGAGCGGGCCCAGTGCGATGCCGAGGTTGCCCGCCACCCCGTGGTAGGCGAACGCGGAGCCACGCTCCTCGACGCCCTTCGAGATGAGCGCCAGCCCCGACGGGTGGTAGACCGACGCCGCCACACCCCAGACGAACAGTGCGAACGCGATGGCGATGAGTCCGGGCGAAACCGCCAGCAGGAGGAACGAGGCCCCCATCCCGACGAGACAGGCGAGGATGAGTCGGCGCGAGCCGTAGGCGTCCGCGAGGACGCCGCCGGGGAGCGCGCCCAGCCCGAAGGGAGCGTATCCCATCGTGAGGACGACACCCATCACGAACCCCGTGACTGCGAGCGTCCCTGTGGGGAGCGCGACCGTCGAGAACTCGGCCTGCCAGACCGGGAGCAACAGCGGGAGCGACAGCTCGTACGTGTGGACCATCGCGTGTGCGACCATCACCAGCCCCGTAATCGCCCGGTCGTTCCGGTTCACGTCTTCAACTCCGACGCCGCAGGTTTCAACACGTCGTTTCGCTCCTCACGGGCCCGGACTCCCCCAGCGTCTGACCGGTTCCCGGCGCCGCGGGGAGTCGCTTGGGACGAGTCGGTAAACATACTGCATCGTATGTAATCCTCCAGTCGGCCGTTCGTGCCCGTCCAGCCGTTCCCTTCTCCCGCTGCTCGATTGCGGTTATGGAGAACGAACTATTTCATAAGTTATGGAGATTATTTGCAGAAGTATTGGAGCAGATATATATCGCCCCCACACGACTTACCAGTTGAATCTGGGAAACACTTATACCAGTAACATCCGAAAGTCATGATAGATATGGCAGGTTACTACGACTTCGTTCTCGGCGCGATTCCGCTCGCAGCAGCCAGCATCGCCACCGCTCTCTTCCTCGGTGGCATCGTCGTCACCACCGCCATCTCGCTGGGTTGCCTCGTCGCCGCTGGCCTCGTCGGCCACGCCATGTTCGTCCGCACCCCCGGTCGGTCGACGGGGGCCCCCGCCACCGAGTCGCAGGCTTCCTTCGAGCCCGCCGACTGAACTCCCGACGGTGCCGTATTCTACGCTACGGTCCTACACCACCATTTGTTACCAGAATCCCATCTACTGAATATAATCTAGATATTATAGATATATTGGACATGTTCCGGGATAATGTCCGATGCTTCTTGTCTCGATGGAGGCGGATACCCACCCGATGGCGTCCGGGCGTCCGGGCCGCAAACGCCAAACGGTGGCCGTGTGAACGCCCGGTATGACCGATACGGAGGTGCTGTTCCTGCGGAGCGACGAGCTGTCCGGGCTCGCCACCCTGTCCGAGTACGTCGACGCCGTCCGCGAGGGGTACCGCGAGGTCGGCGAGGGTGCGGCTGCCGAGCCACGGACCAAACTCGTGAACCAGTCGCCGCCGGGGATGCTGACCGGCTACATGGCCATCCTTCCCGAGACCGGGGCGATGGGCGGGTACACCTACGCGGCCGGGTTCGGCGACAAGGATGCGCACTTCTTCCTGCCGGTGTTCGACGCCGAGAGCGGGCGCCCGCTGGCGATGCTGGACGGTGCCTCGCTCAATCCGTTCAAGACCGGCGCCGCGGGTGGTGTCGCCATCGACGAACTGGCGCGTCCGGACGCGACCGACCTGGCGCTGTTCGGCTCCGGCGCCCAGGCCCGGGGCCAGCTCCGCGCGGCCGCCGCGGTCCGCGACATCGAGACCGTCGAGGTCTACTCGCCGACGAAGGCACACCGCGAGAGCTTCGCGGGCGAGATGAACGAGGCGCTCGACGCGTCCGTCGCGGCGGTCGCCTCGCCGGACGCCGCCGTCGAGGGCGCCGACATCGTCGTCACGGCGACGAACGCCACCGAACCCGTCTTCGATGGCGACATGCTGGAGGACGGAACCCACATCACGGCGATGGGCCAGTACGACCCGGACAAGCGCGAGGTGGACACGACGGCCGTCGAGCGTGCGAAGTACGTCCCGGACCTCCGTGCCCGAGTCGACCAGGACGCCGGGGCGTTCCTGCAGGCCAAAGAAGCGGGCGTCGTCGGGGACAACCACATCCACGCCGAACTGGGCGAGGTGGTCGCCGGCGAGGCCGAGGGCCGGACGGACCGCCGGGAGATCACCATGTTCGATTCGGGCGGGACGGGTGTCGAGACCGTCGCCGCGGCATACATGCTGTACCGGAAGGCGCGCGACGAGGGACTGGGAGAACTGCTCGAGTTCGCGCCGGCGAGCGACGCGCTCACCGGGCGGTAGCACGCGGACCGCGACAGCAGGGTGGTCCCGTAAGGGACCAGGACATGACCGAGAACGGCCGGGGCCTTCGTGGCACGCGGAGGCCCCGGCAGTGCGGGAGTCAGGCCTCTGCGGTCCCGGGGTCGGCCCCCTCGACGCCGTCGGGCGTGGCCCGGAGCGGCCACCGGGGGGGTTCCATCACCCGTGTCGCGAGCCGTACCGCGACGTACGGGAGGAGGACGAGCGCCAGCGGAAGCGTCGTCGCTGCGGCGACCGCACCGAGGAGGGCCGGCGCGACGAGCGCCATCAGGCCCAGCCAGCCGGCGACGAGCAGGACGGAGCCGCCTACGATGAGGCGGCGCGTTCGTGGAGGCTTCATGGGGACCAGCGGGGACCATCCCCGCATCCACCCCTAACGGAGGGAGGGTGAAAAGTATAATCTGAAGGACATTTCTGTATGGGAAGTTACTGAAATCTGCTTCACCAACGCGAGGGACGGTCAGAGGTACGGGGCCAGTCCGAGTGCCTGCACCAGCGGGATGCCCGCGGCGAGCGCTCCGACGAGGTACCCACCGATGGCGCCACCGTTGAGCAGCGGCAGGCCCGCGTGGGCGCGCCCCTGCATGACGAAGTACATCAGCGCGAGCAGGCCGAGGTTCGTCCCGACCATCGCGGTGAGCGCCGGGAGCGTGAGCGCGATGCCCGGCACGAGCGAGGAGACGCCGACGGGCGCGAAGAACCCGGCCGACGCGATGAGCACCGCCGGCATCACGGCGTCGCCGAGCCCGATGAAGAAGGCGTCGCGCTCAGGGTCCGCCTCGTCGCCCTCTTCGGACGCATTCCCGCCCTCGTCGGTCCCGTCCCCGCCGGCCTCGTTGCCGCTGGCCTGCCCCCCATCGGCGACGGCCGTGTCGTCCTCGTCACCGTCGTCGCTCCCGCCAGCCTCCGGTGATTCGTCGAGGAACGAGTACGAGAGCGTCAGCGGGACGACGAGGACAACCGGCACCTTCAGGTCCATCACGCCCTCGGCGAGTGTGAGCATGTGCTCGGTGCCGTAGACGCTGATAGCGTCGTACACCGCCAGCACGACCAGCAGGACGAGCGCCGGGAGGATGCCGAAGTTGATACCGAACAGGCCGGCCGCGCCCGCACCCATCACGACGCCGGCGGCGTCGATGACGTACCACTCGGGGTAGAACCAGAGCGCGCCGGTGACGAGCGCGGCGAGCGCGACGGCCGGCGCGAGGGCGGCGAGGCCTGGGAGCGGCGCCGCCGGGACGAGCACCGCGAAGACGTAGAACGAGAGGTAGCCCGACGAGAACACCAGCACCGCGCGGATGACGCGGTCGCCACCGTACCTGAACGCGCCGAGCATCACGACGGTCGCGACGAGGATGGCCCCCACGTACAGCAGGCTGTTGGTCGGGTCCGAGGGGTTCTGGACGTCCTGGAACCCCGCGGACTTGAACGGCTCCACCAGCGCGAGCGCCCCCAGCTGGACGAGGACGAAAATGCCCACGATGGCGGCCACCGCGACGTACCGCCGGTCGGCGTTCATGTGCGTCCGTGGGGGTGGCCGTCGTTTGGGCGTTGCGCTCCCGGACGCAGGACGTGCGTGGCTCGTGGGCGTCGGGTACATACCGACCCGGAGAGTCGGCGTACCACTGTCCCGTGTCGGCCAGGCAGCTACCGGAGCGATTCGCGGACCCGTGCTGCACAGGGTCCCTCGTGCCGGAGCGCGATATAAGGGCGACCGGGTGCTAGCACGGACATGCCTCGTGAGATTGTTCCGGACGTGTTCGACATCACCGTGCGGACGGACCCGACGGGTCGCCGGTACCGGGCCTTCCTGGTCGACGGCGAGGTTCCGACGCTGTTCGATGCGGGGTTCGACGACACGACGGAGGCGTTGTTCGACGGCATCGAGGCGACCGGGCTCCGCCCGGAACGGCTCGTCATCACCCACGGGGACTACGACCACGTCGGCGGATTCGACGCAGTTGTCGACCGCTACGGCACCGAGACGTGCGTGCCCGAGCAGTCCGAGCTAGACACCGACCACGCCGCCGACAACCGCTACGGCGATGGCGACCGAATCGGGGCGTTCCGGGCCATCCACGTGCCGGGGCACTCCCCCGACCACCACGTACTCGTGTCCGAGCGACGTGGGGTGTTGCTTGCCGGCGATGCACTCGTGGGGGCCGACCTCCGTGGCTTCCCCGAGGGGTACCTGCTCCCGCACGCCGCCGTCTACGCCACAGACCACGGGGCAGCGGAGCTGAACCTCGACCGCCTCCTCGACTGGGAGTTCGACGCCGCGCTCGTCTACCACGGGTCCTCGGTCACCGAGGACGCTCGACGCGTTCTGGACCGCTACGTGAACTTCCCCGGCCGGCCACCGGAGCCCGCGAAGTAGCGACATCACCGAGCTCGCAGGGAGCGTTGCATACCCCCTGACGACCGGCCCGAGGTGAACACCGTCCGTCTGTCGCTCCGACATCTAGAGCGTCCGCGGGAGACGGCGCGACTGTGCAGCACTGAAGCGACGACCGTCCACAGCGTTATCCCGCCCATTCGCGTAGAGAGCGGCATGGTGGACACTAAGCAGGGACGAGAGGACCAGGCAGACGACGAGGAACGCCGTCAGCGGGAGCGAGAGCTTGGGGAGGCGCGTGACCGTGCCGACGAACCGGAACCGTCCGCCGACGATAGGACCGGCCACGACGAGGCCCGACACGAGGAGGACGAACAGTCGGGCTCGCCCGGTGAGTGTCACCGTCGCGGCTGTACCGAGCCGGCGACGTTTCTCGTCCGTGAACGCTATCAGGAGGACACCGGCCACGGCGCCGTGGAGTCAGAAGCCGCCCTCTGTCGAGCGCACACCGCCGAAGAGAGTCCGGCGAATCTGGATGGCGTCTACCCGGACTACGTGTTTCGAGTCGAACCTATCCCGGAGACACGTCCCAGCGATACGACGTAACCGAGCGCCCCGGAGAGTTATGCGCCCCGCCCCACAACGACGGGTATGAGCACCGACGCCGACGCGGGCGACGCCACCGACGCCGCCGACACCGACCCGACCATCACCCTCTACCGACTGGAGGGCTGCCCGTTCTGCGAGTTCGTCGTCGACCGGCTGGACGAACTCGACCTCGCATACGACAGCGTCTGGGTCGAGGGGCTCCACTCCCGGCGCAACGAGGTCCAGCGCGTCTCCGGCCAGCGGCAGGTCCCGGTCGTCGTCGACAGCGCGACCGGCGTGACGATGAGCCAGTCCTCGCGCATCCTCGAGTACCTCGACGCGACCTACGCGGGCGAGGACATCGAGGTGGACGCGAACCCGGAGACGGAGGCGAACTGAGGCCGACCGGACCACTCGGGACGGCCGGACTCAGTCGTCGCCGGACTGGGCCTCCTCTATCTCCTCGTCGGATATCTGATGCGGGTCGAGTCCGGGGTCAGCGGTGTCGGGCGCCCCGAGCGCGAGGACCTTCCCCGACTCGCTCACGCAGCGGTGACCGTGACCGATCATCGGGCCGGCCGCCCAGAACGTTCCCGGGCCGACCTCGCGGAACTCCTCCTCGCCCGAGCGCCCGAGCTTCAGCGAGAACCGCCCCTCCAGGACGTAGAACAGCTCCTCCTGCTGGGCGTGCGCGTGGTACCCGATCTGCTCGTCCTCCTCGAAGTGCCAGATCTTGCAGAGCATGTTCTCCAGCCCGAGCGCGGAGTCGACATCCTGCATGTCCAGGTCCGGCGGAATCTCCTCTATCTGCGAGAGGTCGGTCACCGCGACTTCATCCGTCTCGACGACGCTGTATTCCATGGCGAGCGTTGGCACGCCCGGTCGGGACAAAAGAGTAGCGGCGACACCACTGCGTCCGACAGGCGCCACCGAGCAGTAGCTTCATGCGACCCGTCCGTGACGGGTCACGAGTGAACAGGCGACAGCTGCTCCGGGCGACCGCTGGCCTCGCCACGGCACCGTTGCTAGCCGGGTGTAGCTCGGACGGAGGCGATGGACGGTCGCCCTCCCCGACGCCGTCGGCGCGGGAGCCGCGCGACTCACCGGAGCCGACCGACGCGACCGGGACGGCCCGGTCGACCGTCGCGGAACTCGCACTCGACGACGCGACGCCGTTCGTCGCCGACCCCGACTTCGGCGTCGATGTCACCGTGACGAACACGGGCGACCGCGAGGCCACCGTCCTCTCCTCCGGGTACGGCTACGAGTTCGACCTGACGACCGGAGCGGGAGCGGACCCCGGGAACGGCGTGGCCGTCTCCGGCGACGGGAGCCCCGAACTCGACCCCGGCGAGTCCGTCCGGCTGACTGTCTGGAAGCCGGTCGATGGCGACCCGGCAGCCGTGACGGGATACGACCTCACGCTGACCTGTGCAGCGACCGGCCAGGCCACCTACTGCGGGAACTAGACTCACACGGGACGGCAGCGCTCAGGCCCGCTCCCGCACGGCGTCCTGTAGGGCCGGCAGCACGTCCGTCACGTCCGCGCGGAAGTCGTACTCCGCGCGGTCCGAGAGCCCCGTCCGGTCGAGGTTGACGATACAGAGCGTGGCGCCCGACTGGGCGGCGGTCCGGGGGAAGGAGGCGGCGGGCTGGACGGTGAGCGAGGAGCCGACAACGAGGAACAGGTCGGCACGCTCGGCCAGCGACTGCGCGCGGAACAGCGGGTACTCCGGGAGTTCCTCGCCGAACAGCACCACGTCCGGTTTCAGGAGCCCGTCGCAGTTGGGACAGCGCGGCGGGACCGCGCCCGTACGGACGCGGTCGAAGACACCGTCGGCCTCGAACGTCCGGTCGCAGTCGTAGCACGCGACCCGCTGGCCGTTGCCGTGGACCTCGATGACCTCCTCGCTGCCGGCCTCCTGGTGGAGTCCGTCGATGTTCTGCGTGATGAGGCCGTCCACGTGGCCATCGCGCTGGAGCGTGGCGAGTGCCTCGTGAGCCGGGTTGGGCTGGAAGTCGTCGCCGAACAGGTCCTCGACCATCTCGACGCGCTCGGTCCAGAACCCCTCGGGGTCGGCCTCGAACCGTGAGATGTGGAAGTCCATCGGGTCGTACTCCTGCCAGACGCCGTCCTCGCTGCGGAAGTCGGGGATGCCGGAGGCCGTCGAGACGCCGGCGCCGGTCATGGCGACCACCGAGTCGGCGTCACGGATGGCGTCGGCAGCGAAGCGAATCTCGTCCTCGACATCGAGGTCAGTCATATACTGTGGGAGGGCATGGCACGACAAAAACGACTCGGCGGAAACGACGGGGGCTCAGACGCTCGGGTTGCCGAACGTCGGGAGGTTCGCCAGTTCGGCCTCGTCGTACTCCATGTCGAACGCCTCGCGAGCGATGACGCGCTGGTGGACCTCGTCGGCGCCGTCGACGATGCGGAACGCCCGCACCGCCTCGTAGAAGTCCGCGAGCGGGAGCTTCCGGGAGATGCCCGCCCCGCCACAGCACTGGACCGCGAGGTCGATGGCGTCCTGTGCGGTGTTCGCGGCGTACACCTTCGCCATGCCGACCTCGACGCGGGCCTGGTTGCCGCGGGTGATTTCCTCGGCGGCGTGGCGGACCATCGAGCGCGTCGCGTGGAGGCGCGTCTCCATGTCGGCAATCTCGTAGCGCTGGTTCTGCTTCTCGGAGAGCTTCGACCCGAAGCCCTCGCGATTCTGCATGTACGTCTTCGCGATGTCGAGCGCGCGCTCGGCCATCCCGGAGAACCGCATGCAGTGGGTCAGGCGCGCCGGGCCCAGCCGTTCCTGGGCGTGGACGAAGCCCATGTCCAGCCCGCCGAGGAGGTTCTCCTCGGGGACGCGGACGTTGTCGTAGCGGATCTCCGCGTGGCTCTCGGGCAGGAGCGTCTGGCCGAGGTGCGGCGTCGGCTCGACGATGTTCACCCCGTCGGCGTCGGTCGGGACGAGGAACAGCGAGCAGCCCTGGTACGGGTGCTTCTCCTGGTTCGTCCGGGCCATCACGATGAGCACGTCGGACTCGTCACCCTGCGTGGTCCACCACTTGTGGCCGTCGATGACCCACTCGTCGCCCTCTTTCTCGGCGGTGGTCTTGATCATCTTCGGGTCAGAGCCGGCGCCCTCGCGGGGCTCGGTCATCGAGAAGCCCGAGCGGATGTCGCCGGCGACGAGCGGCTCGAGGTACTCCTCCTTCTGCTCGTCGGTCCCGACGAGTTCGATGGTGTGCATGTTCCCCTCGTCCGGGGCGTCGACGCGCATCGCGACCGCGCCCAGCAGCGACCGCCCGGCCTGCTCGAACAGGGGCAGCACGTCGCGGAACGACTCGCCCATGCCGCCGTGTTCCTCGGCGATCTGCGGGCAGTAGATGTCCCGTTCGCGCGCCTCCGCACGCAGGTCCTCGATGACGGACATGTCGACGGGGCCGTTGCCGAGATACTCGCGCTCGGTCGGGATGACGACCTCGTCCATGAACTCGCGTGCGCGCCGAGCAAGCTCCGTCGCCCGCTCGGAGTCGTGGTAATCGATATCCATGTTCGAGGTGTTGCTGGGCAACCATTGTAAAGGAATCGCAGCAATCCACCCGCCGGCAACGGGGTCGCCCCCGTTCGTCCCCCACCTATACGTACCCCCGGCGGGAACTACCCCTTACAATGTTAGCAATCGAGGCAACACGGGGCGTGTCGTGCCAGGAGAGAGCATGAGCGAGGGCGAATCGGACTACTTCCGGCGCATCGTCGACCGCGAGGCGCTCGCCGAGTATCTGGAGGACGAACTCGGGCCGCACGGCGGCACCTACGAGGTCGAACATCACAAGGAGGGTCACTCCAACGAGACGCTGTTCGTCACGTGGGGCGACGACGATCTCGTCATCCGGCGGCCGCCGCCGGGCGAGACCGCCGAGAACGCCCACGACGTGCTCCGGGAGTTCCGCGTGATGGATGCGCTTCAGGAGACGAACGTGCGCGTGCCCGAGACGGTACTCGCGTGCGACGACCACGACGTCCTCGGCGCGGATTTCTACGTGATGCAGCGGATGCAGGGTGTCGTCCTCCGCGACGAGGAGCCCGAGCGCTTCGCCACGCCCGAGCGCCGGCGACAGGTCGGCGAGGAACTGGTCGACGGGCTCGCCGAGATCCACGCCGTCGACTACGAGGCCGTCGGGCTGGAGGAGGGCGACTTCGGCTACCCGCCCGGCTTCACCGAGCGCCAGGTCCGGCGCTGGTCCGAGCAGCTGATGTGGGCGTTCGAGGTGACCACCGAGGAGCGCGAGGTCGACGAACTGTACGACGTGATGAGCTGGCTCCAGGACAACGTCCCCGAGGACCCGCCGTCGACGCTGGTCCACGGCGACTACAAGCTGGACAACGTCATGTTCGCCACGGACGACGAGCCACGCATCAACGCCGTCTTCGACTGGGAGATGGCCACGCTCGGGGACCCGTTCACCGACCTCGGGTGGATGCTGTCGTACTGGTGGGACGCGAAGGATCCCGATCCGCCCGAATCGACGGACTCGCTGTCGAACACGTTCATGACCCGCGACGGGTACATGACCCGACAGGAACTCGTCGAGCGCTACGAGCAGAAGACGGGGCTGGAGTTCACCAACGAGAAGTTCTACCGCGTGCTCGCGGTGTACAAACTCGCCGGACTCGGGGAGATGTTCTTCCGGCGCTACCTCGAGGGGAACTCGGACGACGACATGTACCCGAAGATGCGCCACGGCGTCCCGGCGCTGGCGGCCCGTGCCCAGCGCATCATCGACGGCGAGGAGCCGCTGTAGCCCATATCCGAGTTATTCCGACAATTTCCAGATAATTTCCGACATATACCATTTTTCTTCACGCCCTGAGCCGAGCTACGGAACATATTTGAGTGTACGGTCGGTCGCCCCGTCGTCGTCGGTGACGATGAGTCGCACGAGCGCACCCTGCGGAACCTCGGCACAGCTCACCGTCTCGGTCCTGTAGTCGATGGAACCGTCGTTACCCACGTCCCACCGGTAGGTCAGAATCGTACCGTCGGAATCGGACGACGGGGAGCCATCGAGGTCGACGTTGGACGACTGTCCCTTCCGGTCGGCCGTGAAGTCTGCTGCCGGAGGCTGATTCTCCGGCGTTGGAGACGGTGTCGGTGTGGCCGGCGCCGGCGCGCTGGGTGTCGGTGTAGCTGTCGGCATCGGCGTCGGTGTAGCTGTCGGCATCGGCGTTGCTGTGGCCGTCGGCGTCGTGCCTGGCGTCGGGGTCGGCGTCGTCGGGTAGACGATGGCCTCACAGACGATGGCGCCGTCCGCGACGAGCAGTACCTCCGTGCGGCCCGGGAGCGTCCCGAGCCGGGCGGTCTCGTCGACCTCGAACCGGCCGTCGTCGTCGCCCTCGTCCACGGCGAACGGGAGGCGAGTCGGCGACCCCGACCCGTCCTGCAGGACCACCGACGGCCCGGTGGTGTCGATGCTGTGGCCGCTGGCGTGCGTCAGCAGCAGTTCGTCCTCGTAGGCAATCTCGCAGTCGACCAGTGGCCGGGCCGAGTCCGTATCGGAGGTGAACTGTGGCACGACAGCCGACGCAGCGACCGTCATCGCCACGACGACGAGGCCGGTCATCAGGACGCTGCCGAGGACCTCCGAGACACCGCGCTCGTGCCTGTCGGACGCCCCGAGCAGCCTCGTCATGCGCCGATGCTGTGCGGCGCCCTGTATCACTATTCCGCCACCCGGACCCACGCTTATCCCGTCACCCGCCGACACCCGGGCATGGACAGCAGGAACTTCCTCTTCTGCTCGCTGGACGCGGCCCTCGTCGGGGACCTCGCGTGGCAGGTGAAACGCGAGGGACACGACGTCCGCTACTACATCGCCGCCGAGAGCGACCGGGCAATCGCCGACGGGTTCGTCCCGAAGACCGACGACTGGCGCGCGGAGCTGGACTGGGCGGACGTCGTCGTCTTCGACGACATCTGGGTCGGGAGCGACGTGGGGACGGGCGAACTGGCCCAGGAACTGCGCGCCGAGGGCCACGCCGTCGTCGGCGGGACGCCGAACACCGACCGGCTGGAGGACGACCGCGGCTACGCGACGGAGGTGTTCGAGGCCCACGGCATCGACCCCATTCCCTCGGAGGTGTTCCACGATTTCGACGCGGCCATCGACCACGTCCGGGCGAACCCCGCGCCGTACGTCGTGAAGCCGCTCGGCGAGGTCCAGAACGTCAAACGGCTGCTGTACGTCGGCCGCGAGGACGACGGGAGCGACGTGGTGGACATCCTGCGCGCGTACGAGAAGTCGTGGGGCCACCGGATGAAGGGGTTCCAGCTTCAGCGCCGCGTCGAGGGCGTCGAGGTCGCGGTCTGTGGCTTCTTCGACGGCGAGGGCTTCGTCGAGCCCATCAACTTCAACTTCGAGCACAAGAAGCTGTTCCCGGGCAATATCGGCCCCTCGACGGGTGAGATGGGGACCTCGATGTTCTGGGCCGGTCGCAACCGCCTGTTCGAGGAGACGTTCGGGAAGCTGGAGGGCTGGCTCGCCGACGAGGGGTACGTCGGGAGCATCGACATCAACTGCATCGTCAACGAGAGCGGCATCTACCCGCTGGAGTTCACGCCCCGCTTTGGCTACCCGACCATCGTCCTGCAGGAGGAGTCCCTGGAGTCACCCACTGGCGAGTTCCTCCACGACCTCGCGCACGGGCGGAATCCCTCGCCCGAGGTCCACGGTGGCTACCAGGTCGCGGTTCGGGTGGTCCTCCCGCCGTTCCCGTTCGACGACGAGAAGACGTACGACGAGAGCTCACGGAACGCCGCCATCGTGTTCGACACGCCCGACGGGAGCCCACCGGAGGGCGTCCACATCGAGGACGCGAAACTCGTCGACGGGCAGTGGCGCGCGGCGGGGGAGAGCGGGATGCCACTGGTCGTGACCGGGACGGGCGAGACGATGGCCGACGCCCGCGAGCAGGCGTACGACCGCGTCGACCAGGTGTTGCTCCCCAACTGCTACTACCGGGACGACATCGGGGAGCGCTGGGTCGACGGCGACGGTGACCGGCTGCAGGCATGGGGCTATCTCGGGCCCTAGACACCGGCGAGCCCCGGGCGCCGATGCCCCTCGACGACTGGTTGCCGTGTCGGCGAGTGCGGGGGCCATGGCGGCGAGCACGACGACCCCGTCGACGAGGCGACGACCTGTCCGAGGCCGGAACCGGTATTCAACTCGATATCCGGACCGAGGCAGACGGCGGGCCAGTCTCAGCATGGTGGCCGACATTAGGCAATTTTTTCCTAGATAGGCGGTTTGAACAACCCCCATGTTCAAGCTTACCGGCTCGTCCTTGCACTATCTATAAGATGCTGACGACCGTACTGTGAGGTACCGAATGGTCGACGACGCGCAGCTCTCTCGGAGCAAGGCCATCCATCGGCGGACCGGACGGACGTTCTACTACGCGACGCGGCTGCTCCCCGAACGTGTCCGGCACGCCACGTACGTACTGTACGCGTTCTTCCGGGTGGCCGACGAGGTGGTGGACGACGCCGAGGGGGTCCCACCGGCCGAGCAGCGGCGGCAGCTCGAGGAGATCCGGGAGGCCGCACTGACCGGCGAGACCGACGACCCGGTGCTGGCGGCTTTCTCCGAACTCCGGGAGCGCTACGACATCCCCGACGGGGAGGTCGAGGTGTTCATCGACGCGATGCTCACCGACATCGAGAAGTCCCGCTACGAGACCTACGAGGAGGTCGAGGCGTACATGCGTGGGTCGGCCGCCGCGGTCGGCGTGATGATGACCTACGTGATGCGCCAGGACGCCCCCGAGGAGGCCATCCCCGCCGCTCGCAAGCTGGGTGAGGCGTTCCAGATGAGCAACTTCCTCCGGGACGTCCGCGAGGACATCATCGAGCGCGACCGCATCTATCTCCCGCTGGAGACGCTCGAGCGCCACGGCGTCCCCGAGGCGCAGGTCGAGCGGCTGGAGTACGACGAGGCGTTCGCCGCCGCGATGCGCGAGGAACTGCGCCGGACGGAGACGCTGTACCAGGAAGGGGTTGCCGGCATCGGTCTCCTCCCGCGCGACTGCCAGCTTCCGGTTCTCATCGCCGCCGTGCTGTACGCCGACCATCACCGGCTCATCCGCGAGCGCGACTGCGACGTGCTCTCGGCAACCCCGTCGCTGTCCTCGCTTCGGAAGCTCCGGCTCGTCGCGGAGACCCAGTGGCACTGGTTCTGGAACAAGGACCCCGAGACGGTGTTCGCGAAGGTGAGCGCGGTCCCGTCGGGCACGCAGACGAGCCACGACCACCCCGGCGAGCCGATGCCTGCTCGATAGGAAAATGTTAATCTCCGCACCTATTCTGCCCATTAATGAATAGGTGTGCCCTTATCTGGATTATCTCGGTCGTAGAGTGATAGTTCCTGTTGGGAGCCCCCGCCCGCTCTCTCTACGACGATAGCGAGGACAACCACGACGGACTCCTGGTGAAAGCCCCCGCCCGCTCGACCAGCCGCAGCTCGTTGCGCTCCTCGCGCTCGCTTCGCTCGTGCTACGGTGCTTACGTCACCGGGGCTGGGTCGAGGCGGATTGTCGGATCCGCCGACAATCTAGTAGCTGGCGGCTTCGCCGCCAGCCGGGCGGCCCCTTTCAGTCCCACCCTGTTGTCTGTTGGACCAAGCGTTCGGGCGTGGTGGTTCCGGCGGAGTGCTAGCGTCCCCAAACCTCCCCGCGCGAGCGCCGAGTACCGGCGAACACGCTCGCTGACGCTCGCGGTTCGCCGTGGATGGCGCTCGCGCGCTTCCTGGTCTCGGAACCGCCCGGCTAACCAACCACCCTACGGCCGAGCGCGGGGGGGCTTTCTACCCGGGGCCATCGTCGCTGTCTGATGGGTCCGTCGTCGGCCGAGCCGAGATGCAACCGGTTCAGTCGTACCCATCTCACCCCCGAACCGACGGCCACGAGGGGCGAACGTCGAAGTCGAAGCGGTCCGTCGCCAGCAGGCCGGCGCCCAGCAGCCCCGCCAGCACCACCGGAATCCAGTTGCCGAAGTAGGCGTTGACGAGCCCCCAGAGCACGACAAAGGAGACGAGGTCGTCGAGCATGAACTCGCAGTCGCTGAGTCGCTGACGGAGCCCCGACCGCTCGAACGCCGCATCGAGCGTCACGACCGCGACCGTCGCCGACAGCACCCAGCCCGCGTAGTTCGACCACGGGACGCCGTAGTACGCGCCGGCGGGGTCGTACGTCCAGAACGTCAGCGCCACCGCACCCGGGTCCAGCACGAGGTCCATCAGCAGGACGACCGCGATGACCGCGGGCAGGCGGACGAGCGCCGATTCCGTGCGGGGCCCCAGCAGGAGCAGACAGAGCAGGTAGGCGTTCACGACGAGCGGGAAGAAGAACACCGGGAGTCCGAGTGGCACCGTGTCCAGCAACATCGGCCCCAGCTCCACGCCGTACTCGAAGTTCCCGTACGGGAATCCCGTCAGGACGCCGACGTACTCGATGGCGTAGGAGTACGCGGTGAGTGCGAGGAGGCCAGCGGCGGCCCGGCGGTCGACCAGCGGCGCGAGCCCGGCCACGAGCGGCAGGCGCATCACGAGCGTCCCGAAGATGATGAGGTACGGATTGAAGTTCAGGCCGGCCGGCAGGAGCGTCTCCCGGGAGGCGACCAGCAGGACCGCCCCCATCAGCGGGAACACGACGGCGATGGTGAACCGGTTCTCCCTGACCAGGTCGTCCAGCCCCGCCTCCACCCGCCCACGGCCCGGCAGGGAGATGGTGTCCGTGCTCACTACCGCTGTAGAGGGCCGGCTGGAGGATATGGGTTCGGATGTGGGCAGGCGGCCTCGCGGCGTGGTCGCGTCGTGAATCGGGTGTTCAGAGCCCGGTCGGGTGCTCGATGTACGTCGTCTCGATGCCCTCGTCCCAGCCGGCCACGCGGTCGGCCAGCGCGCGCACGCCGAACGTCTCCGTGGCGTAGTGGCCGGCGAGGAAGACATGGATGCCGGCCTCGCGAGCCTCGTGATAGGCGGGCTGTTTCCCCTCGCCGGTGATGAGGGCGTCCACGCCTGCGTCGCGGGCCTCGTCCAGCCAGTCGGTGCCGCTCCCCGTGAGAATCGCGATGTTCTCCACCTCGTCGGGGCCGAAGTCGAGCACCTGCACGGGCTGGTCACCGGTCGCCAGTTCCGACAGCGACGCCCGCAGGTCCGCGACCGTCAGCGGGTCGTCCGCGCGGGCGCGCTGGCCGACGTGGACGCCACCGAACTCGCCGAACGGTTCGACGACATCGAGGTCGAGGTGGTCGGCGAGCAGCGCAGCGTTCCCCACCTCGTCGTGCCCGTCCAGCGGCGTGTGGACGGCGTACAGCGCGAGGTCGTTCTCGACGAGGGCGGCGACGCGGTCGTGCTCCTTCCCGGTGACGGCGTCGATGCCGCCCCAGGAGATGCCGTGATGGACGACGACGACGTCGGCACCACGCGAAGCGGCCTCCTCGAAGGTGGCGACGACGCCGTCGACGGCGAAGGCGGCCGTCTCGACGGTCGCGTCTTCGGGGCCGACCTGCAGCCCCTGGACGGCGGCGTCAGCCGCGTACGCGTCTACGTCGAGGAACTCGTTCAGTCGGTCCGCGAACTGCCAGAGCGGGATGGACATGGGCCGGCTGTCGAGGGGCGGACGCTTCAGGGTTGTCGCTCGTGGGTCGACACCGCCACGGATACGACAGGACCCCATGAACCGCTGCGTCAACACCTCACGCACCACGACGCGGCCATTGGAATTACGGGTCGACCCCGAGTCCGGGCGGCCATGACGAGTCTCCAGGTTGTCGCGGCCCTGGCAGCGGGGTCGCTGGCGGCGGTGTGGGCGGGAGCGACGGTGCTGGAACGGTCGACCCGACAGCTGGCCGACCACTTCGACCTCCCGAGCGATGTCCGGGGCGCGGTCGTGACGGCGCTGGGCTCCTCGTTCCCGGAGTTCATCGCGACGGTCGTCGCCATCACGCTCCACGACCGCGTCGAGCTGGCTGTCGGCATCGTCGTCGGTTCGGCCGTGTTCAAGGTGCTCGTGGTGCCGGGCGTCTCGACGCTGCTATCCCCCGGCAGCAGCCTCCAGACCGACCGCGAACTGGTGTATCAGGAGACCGGCTTCTACGTGCTGTCGGTCGCCACCGTCCTGCTGGTGCTCGCGCTCTCGGTCATCTACAACCCGGTCGCCACCGGCAGCCGGACCGGGGAGCTGACGCGGCAACTGGTGCTCGCACCGCTCGGGCTCTACCTCTTCTTCCTGTTCCTGCAGTACGCCGATGCCGCCGAGCACGGGGCGGGACGCGCGAGCGGCGACCACTCGGCCGCCCAGTACCTGACCGGCCTGGTCGTATCGCTGGTGTTCGTGGGCGTCGGCGTCGAGGGGCTGGTGCGCGCGGCTATCGAATTCAGCGACGTGTTCGGCACCTCCGAGTTCCTCTGGGGTCTGACCGTCGTCGGCGCGGGGGTCTCGGTCCCGGAGGTGTTCGTCGGGGTGCTGGCTGCGCGCAACGACGAACCGGGCGTCTCCATCTCGACGGTGCTGGGGTCGAGCACGTTCGACCTGCTGGTCGCCATCCCGGTCGCGGTGCTGGTGGTCGGCGCCGTCACGGTGAACTTCGGCGCGGTCGTGCCGCTGTTCGTCTTCCTCGTCGGCGCAGCCCTCCTCCTGCTGACCGTCGTCCGGACGGACCTGAAGGTGTCGACGGCCGAAGCGGTCGGGTTGTTGCTCGTCTACGGTGGCTTCCTCGCGTGGATGGCCGCCGAGAGCGTCGGCCGGTCGACGCTGCTGGCCTGAGATTCAAGTAGGGGGACGGGACCAGCCCAACCGTGACCTGACGCACCGAGTCGCGCCGACGGGTTCGCCAGCCCCGCGAGCGTCGCGGCCGGGGGCCACCGCGTGCCGCTTTCGGGGACGTGCCGGTGTCCAGCCACGCGACCGCGACCGTCGGGCGCATCCCGGACGCTTTTCGCCACGGCCGTCCCAGCCACGGGTATGGAATACGACGGACCCGTTCTCGACGACCACCTCCACCTCGACCCGGTGAACGGCCGGGATACGGAGGCGGTCGAGGAGTTCGCCGATGTCGGCGGCACGCACCTGCTCGTGTTGAACAAGCCGTCGTGGAGTCTCGGCGTCGAGGTGGACGAGCGCGAGGACTTCCGCGAGGGGTTCGACCTCACCGTGGCGGCGGTCGAACGCGCGACGGAGGTACTCGACGGCCGTGCATGGCCCGTTCTCGGGGTCCACCCCGCGCTCATCAGCCAGCTCGTCGACCGTGGCTACACCGCCGAGGCAGCGCGCGACCTGATGTGTGCAGGCATCGACGTGGCTGCAGAGTATGTGAGCGACGGCCCCGCGCTGGCCATCAAATCCGGGCGTCCACACTACGATGTCGACGAGGCCGTCTGGGACGCCTCGAACGAGGTCATGCGCCACGCGTTCGAGCGCGCGGCCGAGGTGGGCTGTGCCGTCCAGCTCCACACGGAGGGCGGCGAGGACTTCTCCGAGGTCACGGACTGGGCCGAGGAGCGCGGCCTCCCGCGCGAGCAGGTGGTCAAGCACTACGCCGGGAGCCGGACGGTCGGCCCGGTGCCGAGCGTCATCGCCAAGAAACCCAAGATCGAGGGCGCCATGGAGCAGGGCCGGCCGTTCATGCTGGAGACGGACTTCATCGACGACCCGGACCGTCCCGGTGCGGTGCTCGGGCCGAAGACGGTCCCCCGGCGGACCCGGTGGCTGCTGGAGGCGGGCCACGAGGACGCCGTCCGGACCGTGCACGTCGAGACTCCCGCGCGCGTCTACGGAATCGACACCGAGGCGACGCTCGGAGCGTGATATCGCCGGGTTGACCCGCGTAGGGTGGGGCGCGCCAGCACACGGCGGGAGACGACAACCCATGCGATACGGGCCGTTAGCGGCCCGCAGTCGGCGATGTGTCGAGAGTATTGAGTCCATCGGGTGGCGGCCGAGGGAAAGGCATAACCCCCGGCGCACGTACGCCGGCAACATGAGCACGCCCCCGGACGAGTACTACACGGCGGAGCGCTGGCAGAACTGGGTCGGCCGGCTCCGTGAAGAGGACTTCAACCCCGAAGAGGAGGATTCGGCACGCTTCCTCTGGAACCTGCGCGACGATACGGCCATCGCGGTCGCGAAGATCGTCACCGACGCCGAGGACGAGGAGCTGGCCGAGGAGAGCGCGCTGGAGAAGCTCGGGCAGATGCGTGACATCATCTTCGCCGAGGTGGAGTTCGACGACGAGGACAAGACGATGCTCATCCAGAGCGTGCAGGCCTCGCTCGAGCCCGTCATCTCGGCGGCCGAGGAGTACGTCGCCAACGCGCCCGCCGAGGAGGCCAGCGCGGCCGAGTACGTCGACGCGGCCATCGACGCGGGGAACGAGCAGGACCTCGATGCCGCGTTCGCCTACTGCGCGCAGGCCGGGACCCGCATCTTCGCGGGCGATGAGATTGACACGAGCGTCGTCGAGGAGATAGAGAACGCACTCGTTCTCGACTGGGTGAACGGGCTCGACAGCCTCCAGTCGGCACTCGCCGACCCCGAGGTCGTCGAAGAGGAGGACTGAGCCCGGGCGTCGGCGGCCGCCCACCGGGGGCGCGGCCGACCAGCCGATGGTTGGATGCTTCTGTCGGAAACCACTTTTATCACCGCCCGAGAGATGCGAGCAGACGCATATGTACGGCACGACGGGGGGAGCGCGGGGGCAGCCGGTGCAGATCGGCGTCCTCGTGCTGTTCGCCTTCCTCATCATCGGTCTCGCCCTCTTCCAGGCGGTGCTCGTCCCACAGGAGAACGCTCAGGTGGAGTTCAACCACAACCAGAACCTCCAGAGCGACATGGTCGACCTGCGGAGCGACCTGCTCCGGTCGGCCGCGACCGGCGAGCCCCGGACCACGCAGGTCCGGCTGGGAACGACCTACCCCTCGCGGACCCTCCTGTTGAACCCGGCCCCGCCGGGCGGGACCCTCCGGACCGTCGACCGGGGCGGATTCAACATCACCAATGCGACGGCGACGACCAGCAACGGCGCTCAGAACTACTGGAACGGGACGGCTCGGAACTTCTCGACGAACGGACTGGTGTACGAGCCGTCGTACAACGCCTACGGTGGGGCCCCGGAGACCGTGTTCGAGACCTCCGTGCTGTACAACCGGTTCGAGAGCGGCGAGCGGCTCACACTCTCCAACCAGTCGTTCATCAACTCCCGGACGATCTCGCTGGTCGGACTGATGGGGGAGTACGACACGGCGACGAGCCGCGCGGTCGCCGTCGACCCGCGGGTCGTCTCCGCGACGAACCGGACCGTGAGCGTGACGAGCGAGGAGGGGGCGATTACGCTTCGGCTCCCGACGCAGTTGTCGGAATCGGAGTGGAAGGACCTGTTGAGCGGTGAGATGGCCACCAGGAACCCCGACGGCTACGTCGAGGAGATCGAGGTCCGGGACAATCCGGCAGCCCAGGGGAACCTCCTCGTCGTCACCCTCGTCGAGGGGCAGAGCTACAACCTCCGGCTCGGCGCCGTCGGTGTGGGGAGCCGGAGCCCCGCCGAGGGAGCAGCCGGAGAGGTAGCGTACGTGGTCGTCACCCGGGGGAGCGGCGACAGCCTCGACGAGGGCGACCGCCAGCAGGTGACGGTCGAGGTCCGCGACCGGTTCAACAACCCCCTCGCCGGGAAGGAGGTGGAGGTGGACCAGCCCGTGACCGGCTGGGTGGTCGGCGACGGGAGCGGGAGCGGCGGCACGGCGACGGCGACGACCGACGCCAACGGCCGGGCGACGTTCAGCTACCGCGCGCCGCTGAACGTCCGGCAGAGCCGGGAGGTGACGCTCAACGCGACCGGCCCCGGCGGCGACGCAGCCGACCGGAGCGACCCGCAGACCGTCGCCGTCAACCTCACCGTCGAGGACAACGCCGAGCGGGTCGAGAACGACGCGTACACACGGCCGCTCATTACCGCGGTGGAACCGTCACCGAATGTCGGAGACGATTCGGCCGCCGATGAGTTCGTCCGGCTCTACTTCCCGGATGGCGGGGACTACGACCTCGTGTACAACCCCGACGGGGGCGATGTGACCGTCAATATTGACAATGCCATGTCTCGGGAGGAGGTATACGTCAACGCCAACCCCTGTGGCTCCGAGTCGACTGGAACGCTCGATGTCAGTGACAGCGGCGTGCTCGAACTCGTTCCCGATGGCGGCGGGCCAGTCTATGACAGCCTCACGTACAACGGAGCCGAAGGGGTTCAGTTCGACGCCGACGGCATCGGCCTCCGCCGCGTGGACGACGAGGCCTACGTGGATACGAACGTCTCGGCGGACGACTGGCGGACGACTGGGCCCGAGGATGTCTGCGAGGCCGAAGCGGGCGACCAGGCGCCGACCGTCAGGTCACTGAGCGTGAGCGCCAACTACGCCGGTGGCGGCAATCCCAGCCAAGGGCAAGGAGAGGGGCAGGGCAACCAGCCCCAGACCGACCGCGTGACGTTCACCTACAGCGCCACGGACGACTTCGACGTGCCGGAGGTCACGGTCGACGCCGACCCGTCGGACGACACGACGGTCTCGCTCGTGAACCCGCCGTCGGGACCGTCCGGGACCGCTATCATCGAGTTCACCCCCAGCGTGGCCGCCGCCAACGACATCGACGTCACCGTGACGTTCACCGATGACACCAGACAGCAGGTGCAGTGTGAGGGAACGCTCGTCGAGGCGGGACAGACGCTGACGCTGGCGGACGGTCTGAGCTGCTCGCCCTGAGCGCGGAGACGACGGGGGACCGGCAGGTACGGCGTTTCAGGGCCGAATAGCCGTGGTTCGTGACCCTGGAGTGGCGGGCTTTTGGATGGCACTGTCAGAAGCCCTTTTAGTATTAACGACTACCGTGATGGTAATCAAGATGTATGTCCGGGGGTTGGGTTCCGAGGCAGAGCGGGCCCAGGTGGCGGCTATCGCGGCAGTGCTCGTTCTGGCACTGGTGGTGGTTTCGCTGGCGGTGACACAGGCTGTCGTCGTGCCACAGCAGAACGAGCGCGCGGAGGTCCAGCACCAGCAGGGAATCGAACAGGACATGCTGGACGTACGCGCTGCGGTGCTGGGGTCGGCCGACACGACGACCGGGCAGACAGCGACCGTCCGTCTGGGAACGACCTACCCCGAGCGGACGGTCCTGCAGAATCCACAGCAGCCACAGGGGTCGCTGCGTATCGACTCACTGGGCGCCGGGTCGCTGTCGAACGCGGTCGCAGCGAACCCCGAGACGACGGATTTCTGGAGCGGGACGGTTCGGAGCGGCTACACGAACAGCCGGGTCCTCTACGATCCGGGCTACAACTACTACGAGGACGCCCCACAAGCGGCCTACGAGAGCTCCGTCCTCTACCGAAGCGGGGACGAGAGCACGACGATGCAGAGCGGCCAGCGGCTGGTCGACGGGAAGCAGCTCTCCCTGGCGTTCGTCGACGGCGAGCGCGACATCAGCCGGACCGGGACGGCGACGATCGAGCCCGAGGCCCTGTCGGCCTCGCAGGTGAACGTGGACCTGCGGAGCCCGAACGCTGAGCCGATGACGCTCCGGATCCCGACACGGATTCCGAAGTCGGCCTGGAGCGACCTGCTCGCGAGCGAACTCGACCCCGCTGGGACCGACCCGGACGCCTACGTCCGGTCGTACAGCTGTACGGCGAGTCGGGCCGACGCCCCCTGTGGGACGCTCACGCTGAAGATGGAGCCTGGCGTGACGTACGACGCCAAACTGTCGAAGATTGGCCTGACGGGGTCGGTGTCGGAGCCGGCCGCCTACGTGACGGCGCTCCGGAACCCGGACCCCATCGACGAGGGGAAGCAGCGCCAGTTCACCGTGCAGGTGCGTGACCGGTACAACAACCCCGTCAGCGGTATCGAACTCGACATCCTCCAGCCGTCGGTCGGTCGCGTGGTCGGACCGGTCAACAGCGTCGGTGAGGTCGGCGCCGTCACGGACGAGGACGGTCGGGCGACGTTCACCTACCGGGCGCCGGTCAATGCCCCCGGCGACGGCGCCACCGCGACCCTCGGCGTGGAGGCCCCGGGTATCCACGGTGACAAGGGGCAGGTGACCTACGACATCGGCGTCGAGAACACCGCCGAGGCGGTGCGGGACGACCGGATGCCGCCGCTCGTCACAGCCGTCAGCCCGAACGTCAGGGACGACCAGAGCGGGGACTTCGTCCGGGTGACCGTCACCGACGCGGACGGAATCGCCGCGGCGAACCACACGCTCGAGTTCGTGAACCGGGACGGGAGCGTCCGGAACACGGTCGCACTGGCGGGAAGCCTGGACCGTGCCGGCGTGACCGGCGGTGCCGACGAGATCTACTTCGCCGGTGATGCCAATCAGGTGCTGGTGGACGTCGCCGACGCTCGGGGCGTTCCCCTGTCCAGTCTGACGAGCGTGACGGTCGACGAGGTGACGAGCGGTCCGGTCGATATCTACGTCGTCGGCGAGAACGCGTACGACGACTCGTACGAGGGGGCGGCGGGACTGGAAGCGTTCGCCGCGCGGAACGGCCTGGACGAGAACGACGTGGTCGTGCGGTCCGCGGCGCTGGCCCCGGACGCCGGCGCGTCGCTCGTCGATGGGACGGCACGGAACGAACTCTCGGACGCCGACCCAGGCGACGGTGATGCGTTCACCGACGTGCTGGACGATCAGCGCGGGACGGTGCTGCTCCGGCAGGACTCGACCATCGTCGACGCGTTCGCCTATCGCTCGGACGGCGGGCGGATTGCGGGCGTGCAGCCGGCCGGGCCGGGCGGGAGCCCCGCCGACGAACACGTCGAACTCCGGTTCGAGCGGCCGGCCGACCTGCTCGACGGGGCGAACCACACGCTGAGCGTCGTCGCCGACGGGCGCCGCGAGACAATCGACCTCGGCCCGGTCGCCGAGCGGGTCGGTACCGACGGGTCGGTCACGGGACCGGTGTACGTCGTCGGAGGGGACGTGAATCGGACGAGGTTCGCAAGAGAACACGGCGTCTCGACCGACCGCGTCTTCCGCGCCACGACACTCGCTCCGGCGGGACTCGCAGACGACGAGTTCGTCCCCGGAACCGGCGGGACCGTCCGACTCCACGACGGGCCGCCGGGCGAGGGTGAGCTGGTCGACGAGCGGGCGTACGACGGCATCCAGCGGGCCAGCATCGGGCGCGTGGTGCCGCTCGAGGCAACCGGGAGCGGGACGCCGAGCGTCGCGAGCGACGAGTACACGCGCCTCGACTTCGAGACGGCAGTGGATACGGCGGGCTGGCAGTTGCTCGTCGACGACGGTGACGGAACGACCGAACGGCTCGACCTGACGGCGCTGGCGGACACGACCGGCACCGCCCCCGGGCCGGTCTACCTGGTGGGCGAAGGGGTCGATCCCGCGGCGTTCGCGAGCGCTCGCGATCTCACGGCCAACCGGGTCGTACCTGCGGCCTCGCTCGCCGAGAGTGGTCTCGTCGACGCCGACCTGCTCGACGATGACGGCGCATCGCTCACCCTGCAGGACGTTGCCGGCGACACCGTGGACACGTACGCCTACGGTGGCGGACCCGCGGCGGGTATCGCCGACGTGACGCCGCGCGACGCGACCGGCGCCGGGGGCGCGACCGACGAGTTCCTGCGGCTGGACGTGGACCGGGCGTTCGACGCAGCCGGCTGGACGCTTGCCATCGACGGGCCGGGGCGCGCCGGCCGACTCGACCTGGGCGTTCCGGCGGCCCGTGACACCATCGCGGCCGGGCAGGACGTCTATCTGGTCGGGCGGGCGGTGGACCGTGACCGGTTCGCCGCCGACCGCAGCGTGGACCCGTCGCAGGTGGTACCCATCGGGGCGGTGGCCGAACCCGGACTCGCGATGAACGCGCTGCCAGAACCCGGCGCGACGCTGCGGCTCCGCGACGACCGCGACCGGCTCGTCGACCGGTACGCGTACGACGGAACGCCGACCGGGAGTGGGAACCCCGAATCCGGCTCGGTGACGACGGTCGACCCCGCGCGGAGCGGTGACGCGAGCGCCGAGTTCGCCCGCCTGGATTTCACCGGCTCCGTGGACACGACGACGGGCTGGACGGTCGCCGTCGAGCGGACGACGGTCGGCCCGGGCACGGAATCGGTGGCCTACGCGCTGACAGATCCGGCCGTCGCGGAGGCCGCATCCGAGGCGGGGACGGTGTACCTCGTGGGCGAGGGAATCGACCCCGAGGCGTTCGCGACCGAGCGGGGCGTGGAGCCGTCCCAGGTGTTCCGGTTCGGTGGCGCCGTGCCGAGCACGGACGGGAATCCGACGCCCGAGGACGTACTCTCGGACCTGGGCGGGGCACTCGAACTGCAGGACGCCGGGGGGACGACCGTCGACAGCGCGGCCTGGATGGGGACGGCTAACGGTCGCATCGACGCCGTGACGGCCGACTCGGACGGCGACTTCCCGGGCGGTGACGGGGCGTCCGCGGCCGACCGCGACGGCTGGGTCCGGCTCGCGTTCCCCGGCGGTGCCGACACCACCGGCTGGACGGCGACGGTCGACGGCGCCGACCCCACCGCGGGCGTGGCAACGCTCGACCTCGGAGCCGTCGATGGGACGGCACGTGACGGCGACCCGGTGTACGTCGTTGGCGGGGGAATCGACCCGGCGACGTTCGCCGACGGGCAGGGCGTGGACCCGAGTCAGGTACTCCGGGCCGAGGAGCTCGCTGACGGGCTCCCCGCGTCGTTCCTCGCGGACGATGGTGGGACCGTGACGCTCCGCGACGCGTCGGATGCGACCGTCGACACGTACGTCTACGGGAGCGAACTGCGGAGTGGCCGTATCGCGGCCGTCGAGGCCCGCGACGCGACCACCGCGGCCGGCGACGAGTCCAGCGACGAGTACGTCCGACTGGACTTCGAGCGGCCCGTCGACACGAGCGGGTACGAGCTGGCCGTCCGTCGGCCGGGCGCCCCGGACGGGGAGGGTCGACTCGACGTCTCGCTAGACGACGTCGCGGCGCCCGTCGCCACGACAGGCGGTCCGGTCTACCTGGTCGGCGAGACGGTCGACGTGGACCGATTCGCGGCCGAGCACGGCGTGACGACCGACCGGGTCATCGTCATCGACGGGCCGGCGGGGTCGGGCGCGCAGTTCACCGACCTCGCGGTCTCGGACGTGCTGACGGACGCGGGCGCGACGCTGACGCTGCGGGGCGACCTGGACAGCGACGGGACCGCAGAGACCGAACTGGACCGCTACGCCTACGGAACGGAGGCCCCTCGCACGGGCGACTGGGAGCACACCTTCACCGGCGGCACCGAGGACACGACAGCGTACCGTGAGCAGGACGACGCCGGCCAGTACATCGACACGGACACGGCCGACGACTGGTACGACACCGGGGCGCTCCCCGGCGAGGACCCCCAGCCCGCGAGCGCGAACGTGACCGTCGAGGGCGTCACGCCGACCGGCGAGGACATCGACGGTGACGGTGAAATCGAGAAGACGACGGGCGTGAGCGTGGACCTGTCGAGCGGCGATGGGCCGACGGAGATCGTCGGGTTCGAGACGGAGACGACGCTCGCGGCGGCGGTCGACCGCGGCGGCGACCGGGAGGTCGACGTGCCGGTCGATGGCGACGGCAGCGGCGACGACGGCTTCGCGGACGCCGAGGCGAACGTCTCGGCCGACGGCACGCGATATCGGTTCGCGGACCTCGACGCCCTCCCGGGCTACGACGCCGAGAACGCGACGGTCCCGGGGAACGCGACCTTCGAGTTCGAAGTGGGCGAGTACCGGACCGACGACGGGTCCGTCGCCGACCTGGGAACGCTCGTACCGACGACGGCCGGCGACGCCAACCTGTCAGTGACGCTGCTGTTCGACGACGGCTCGACGGAGACGGTCCACCTGCGCCAGCGCCCGGCCGACATCGCGGTCAACGTGACCGCCGACAAGCCCGCGGTCGGCGACGGGGCGGAGGTCACCTTCAGTACGACGGTCAAGAACCTCGGTCCGGGGCGGGCGACCGGACCGATCCGCGTGAGTGACGGCTACGATCCCCGTCAGTTCGACCCGGTATCGGCGAGCAGTCCCGCGAACGGGCCCACCTACGACCCGGCAAGCGGGACCTGGACGATTCCGGACGGACTCCCGGCCGGCGAGTCGGTCACGCTGAACGTGACGATGCGCGCCAGCGGGAGTACGGGCGAGGCGCTCCCGTACACGGTCGCCCGGACGGAATCGGCGGTCGAGGACCCGGGCGTCGACAACGACGTGGACACGGCGTCGGTGACCATCGGCGGGGCGGACCCGTACCTGGAGATGACCTCGCCCCAGGACCCGAACGGGGACGGCACGGCGCGCGTCGACAGCGGCGACACGGTGACGTTCGACCTGACCGTCGGCAACCGCGGGCCGGGCGACATCCCCAGCGGCCTCGTGGTTCGTGACGAGCTGCCGACCGGGTTCATTCCGCTGTCGCACGAGGAGAGCGCCGGCGAGTACGATCCGGCGACGGGCACGTGGCGGCTCTCCAGCGGCCTCGCGGAGGGTACGACGGAGACGGTCACCATCACGGCCATCGCCAGCCCGGTGCCCTCGGGGCTCGACAACACCGCGACCATCGCGGACGTGGGCGCGGCCGGCGACCGGAACACGACCAACAACGAGGCGACCGTGACGGTCGAGGAACTCGAACGGCCGCCGGGCGGTGGTGACGGTAGCGACGGCGGGGACGGCAGTGATGGCGGTGATGGAAGTGACGGCGACGACGGCAGTGACGGCGACGGGGTCGTCTGCTCGGACCCGACGAACCTGGACGGCGACGAGGCGGTGCTGCTGTGGTCGACGTTCGAGACCCGCGGCGCCGACGACGCCGCACGGCTGGCCAACGCTAGCTGGAGCGCGAGCGGCGACGGCATCGCCGGCGTCAACGACCTCACGAGCGAGACCTGTGGGCAGTCGGCCTACACCGCGGACGGCGAGCAGCGCATCACGGGCCCGACCGTCGACACGGGTGACTACGACCTCGTCGAGGTGGCCTACTGGGTCCAGAACGGGTCCGACGGATACACCGCAGACCTGCCCAGCGCCGAGAGCCCGAGCGGCGCGCCCGACGCCGTGCCGGAGGACCTCGAGGTGGAGTTCTATGGCGCGGACGGGGAGTGGCACCGGGTCGACCGCATCGAGCAGGACGACCCCGCGCTGGCCGATGGAGGGCTCGAACGGCGGGTCTACCTGCCCGGGAGCGTCGCCAGCCACGAGGAGTTCCGACTCCGGTTCCACCAGCTCGACGGCGACGGGACCGACGACTTCTGGCACGTCGACAACGTCCGGGTCGTCGGTGGCCCGGACGACGATGGCGACATCTCGCCGGTCGTGACTGGGACTACGCCCGTGGATGGGGGCGACGGTGAGGACGGAAGCGACGACGAGGACGACGAAGGAGACGATGACGACAACGGTCACGGGAACGACTGTGACACCGACCCCAGCAACCCGAGTGACAACGACCCGCCCGCTCAGGAAGAGGACTGTGAGGGGGAGGTGAGCGATGACGATGGCGGGAGCGACGACAGCGGGAGCGGCGACGAGGACGAGTGTGAGGTCGAGGAGGACGACGGCTCACCAGGGACGGACGACCGTGGTATCGGGAACAACCCCGACGACACCGACCCCGACAACCCGAACTTCGGCTCGTCGTGGGAGGGTGAGGAGGACGGTGGCTGCGACGAGGAAGACGGCGACGGGACGGCCGAGGCCACCTTCGGCTACGAGAACACGTATCCCGGCGCGGTCTACCTGACGCCCGGACCGGAGCTTCCGACGGGCCTGTTCGAACCCGAGGAGCGCAACGACCTCCGCGTCAACCGGACGAGCGACCCCGTCGGCGAGGAGGGGCCCTCGGTTGTCGGGCTCGACAGCGTCGGTTTCGAGGTGCAGGACACGACCAGGTACGGCGCCGGCGACGGTGGCCTGCCGAGCCGGTTCCCCGCCGGCTCTCCGGACAGCGTGCTGAACGTGACCGGACTCGACGGCCAGCAGCTCGTCACGTGGTATCTCGGCGACGAGGCCGCGACCGCCGGCGGGAGCAGCGGCGACAGTGATGGCAGAGATGGCGATAGCGACGACAGCGACGACGACGGTGAGGGAGATAGTGACGACGATGACAACGACGACGAGGATGACTCACGGAAGGCCATCAGCTTCGTCGCGGCCTGTCCCGTCGACGACGACATCGAGTCGCTCGACATCACCATCACCGAGACGAAGGACGGCGGCGAACCGGTCGCCATCGAGTGGACCAGCGACCACCCGGTCGAGACGGTGGTGCTGAAGGCCGGAACGTCGATGGAGAACTTCGACGCCGGCGGGTCGACCAGCGGCGCCGCGGCCGTCGGTGAGGGAACGGCGGCCGGAAGCGGACAGACGGCGTCGTCGCCGTGCCCGGACGGTGACGGGCTGAAGTACGAGTGGGACGGCGGGAGCTTCGAGCAGGAGTAATCGGGCGACGGCGGAGGGAACGACCGAGTTCACCGGTCGCGCGACGGTCCCGGCCGGAGACCCAGATATGCCCGCAACTACTTAAGCGAGCGACGGAAAGCAGGGGCAAGGAATGGAGCCCGGTGGACAGGGAGCCCGGTGGGACGGTCGGGCACAGGCCATCCAGCTCGGAGCGCTGCTGCTGTTCGCCATCCTCATCATCAACCTCTCGCTGTTCCAGATATTCGTCGTCCCGGACCAGAACGGGGAGATCGAGTTCAAGCACAGCGAACAGGTCCGCTCGGACATGCTCGACGCACGGAACGCCGTCCTCGACGCGGCAACCGGCGACCAGTCGTTCGTGGAGGTGGACCTGGCACCGGCGTACCCATCGCGGTCGTTGTTCGTGAATCCCGCGGAGCCGTCGGGGACCATTCGAACGACGGAAGCCCGCGAAATCACCATCATCAACGACAGCGTCAGCAGTCCGCAGACAATCTCCAACAACGCGTGCCCGGGGGCGTCGGTTCCGGAAACTCGCGCGCTGGAGTACCGGGCCGGCTACAACTACTACGACAGCGACCCGACCTACCGGGTCGAGAACACCGTCCTGTTCCGGGAGTTCCCGGACGAGACGCTGCCAGGCTCGGGCCAGCAACTCGTAACCGACGATAGCATCAACCTGCTTCCCCTCCGCAACGAGTTCTCGGAGTCGGGAACCGGCGCTGCGACGGTCGAGCCGGTGCCCGGCGGCGTGCTGTCGACGAACGTGGTCGACCCGGAGATACAGCTCCCGACCGCGTACAGCGAGGACGTGTGGGAGGACAAGGTGCTGGACGGGACCGTCCCGACCGACGACATCGACGTGACCGACGGTACGCTCACGCTCACGCTCTCCGGCAGCTACCAGCTGAACTGCGGGCCCATCGGCCTCAACGATGCGCCGCCGTCCGGCGCGCGGTCGGGGAGCCTGCTCGGGTCGGGGAGCGGGAGCGGCGGGGGCGGCAGCATCAACCCTGCTGGCTTCAGCGAGGTCCGGCTGGTGAGCATGTCCGATGTGGGCTCCAACAGCGATGTCCAGGTCACACTAAAGAACACCGACAGCGAGGCGAAATCACTCGCACGGGCCCGTATCCCGTTCTACTACGGGGCCACCGGCGGGAGCAGCACCCGCCCGGACTACGCCGACCTGAACGGGAACGATACCGACCGGCTCGGCATCCGCGACCGGATCGAGACCGTCGACCAGGACATCGAAATCGGTGCGGACGGGGGAACGGAGACGCTGACCTTCGAGTTCAACGAGAACATCAAGGACGACTTCTTCGTCTTCAAGGCCGTCTACAGCGACGGGACGAGGGCCACGTACTACATCGACGCGCCGAAGAGTAGCGGTGGGAGCTCGTCGGTGACGGCCGACGCGAGCAACTCCGACTCGTCAGTAGACGAGGGGTCGACGGGGACGTTGAATGGGGATACCAGCACGTCCAGTACCGGGAAAATCGACACGTACGAGTGGTCGTTCGTCGGGAGCAAGCCCGACGGCCTCACTATCAACGAAGACGACACCGCTACTCCAACCGCCACCATCGATGCCAATGGAGTCGACGTGGGGGCAGACACCGATGTCACGGTTCGGTTGAAGGTGACGAACAACAAGGGTGACTCGGACACCGCCACGACGACCGTGACGGTCAGGGATACGGACGGTGGAGACGGTGGGGGGAATCAACCTCCGTCCGTGGCCGTCAACAGCGCGACGTACTCCAACTCGGACGATAGACTAAGCGTGACATTCACACCAGATGACGCCGACGGGAACCTAGACACGGCGACCATCGAGAACGGGGATGGGAACGCGATTACGGCGTCGCCGATTGACGTTTCCGGCCGCGAGGGAGACACCATCACTCAGACGTTCACGGTCACCAGCAACAACAAGCCCGATTCGGTCGAGGTCACCGTGACAGATACGGATGGCGCGACTGGGAGCGGCATGGCAACAGTCTGACCAAATATTTCGACAGATAACGAATTCCTTGTCGACAGGTCCATAAGGTATCGAACGGACACGGAACCATGACCGAGAAATCCGTCGGTATCGATGCAGTCGAAATCCACACAGGGAAACTCAGACTGGACCTCGCGGAGACGTACGCGCCCGCGAAGGACGACGACCCGGGCAAGTACACGAAGGGGCTCGGCCTGTTCGCCTCCTCGTTCCCGGACGTGTACGAGGACATCGTGACGATGGGCGCGAACGCGGCCCACCGGTTGATGGAGCGGCGCGACCTCACACCCGCTGACATCGGCCGCATCGACGTGGCGACCGAGTCCTCGTTCGACAACTCGAAGCCCGTCTCGACGTACATCGCGGGCTGTCTGGAGCAGGTGTACGACGAGGACTTCCACCACGCCAACAAGGGCGAGCGGAAGTTCGCCTGCATCTCGGGCACGCAGTCGCTGGACGACGCGTACAACTGGATCCGGGCGGGGCGGAATCGTGGCCGGGCGGCGCTGGTCATCGCGACGGACACGGCGCTGTACGCCCGTGGCGACCCCGGTGAGGCGACGCAGGGCGCCGGCGCGGTGGCGATGCTCATCGCCGAGGACCCGGACCTCGTCGAGCTGTCTACCCACCAGGGGTACGGCAGCGCCGACGAGACGGACTTCCTGAAGCCCAACCAGCAGTTCCCGAGCGTCGACGGGAAGCGGTCCGTGCAGGTGTACCTGGCGCGGATGCGGGAGGCGCTGATGGACTACGAGTCCGTCGCGGGCGACACCCACCCCGACGACTTCGCGCTGGTGCCGTTCCACACCCCGTTCCCGGGGATGGTCCGGAAGGCCGCGCTGCTCGGGTTCCGGCACGTCGCCCGGGACACGGAGTACGAGGACCAGCTCGCCGAGGAGCTCGGGCGACAGCCCCGGCAGGAAGAGTACGACGACATCGAGGCGTTCCAGGACGCGCTCAAGGAGTACACGGACGCACTCGCCGAGACAGAGGTGTACCAGGACTGGTACGCCGAGACCGTCGAGCCGACGCTGGAGCTGTCGCGGTACTGCGGGAACTGGTACACCGGCAGCGTCCACGTCGCGCGGGCGTCGGGGCTGCTGGAGGCCGCCGAGGCAGGCGAGGACCTCGCGGGCGAGCGCCTGCTCGTCGGCTCCTACGGCAGCGGCGCGCAGGCCGAGATCCACCACGAGGTCATCCAGCCCGGGTGGGAGGAGAACATCCGCGCGCTCGGCGTGAAGGACCAGCTCCGCGACCGCTACGAGCTGACGTTCGACGAGTACGAGCGCATCCACGACGCCCACAACCACGAGAAGGAGACCGACGTCGACGAGTTGACCACGCCCGAGGACGAGTTCGTCTTCGACGGCTGGGGCCGGATGGGCGAGCGCAAGTACCGCTACGTGTAAACTACCCCACCCTACTCCCTCGGCGCTCCGCGCCTCGGTTCGTTGAGGGTGGGGCTTTGATGTGGACTCCCGGCAATCAGCCACCGGCGATAGGCCGGTGACTCTCGCCGCTCAACGTTCCACCAGTTATACGCAGGTCTACTTCTGCGTCTCCGCTCCCCGACTTAGGCGAGGAACGGAGTCTGTGTATCCGCTTTCGAGCGTACCGTAGCCCGATGTTCTTCGCGCCGTTGTAATCCGCGTTCACCTCATACCCACACTTCTGGCACTCAAAGTGTTCTCCGTGGCGGTTGTTCTCATGAGTGAACCCACAGTCCGTCCGAGAACAGCGTTGGGACGTGTGGTTCGGCTCAACTTGTTCGACGGTGACGCCCCGCTCGGGTGCTTTGTACGCGACGTACTCGACGAGGCGTCGGAACGCCCACACGTGGTGCCACTTCGCGTGCGGAAGTCGCTCTCGAATGTCGGTCAAGTCCTCGAACACGATAACGTCGCAGTCGTGTTCGACGGCTTCCGAGACAAGTTCGTTAGCGACGGTGTGGATGTACTGTTTCCGCCACGCTTCTTCGCGCTTGCCGAGTCGAAGTATGGCGTTGTGCGCGGATTGAGTCCCGCGCTGTTGCATCTCACCGCGTCGCTTCTCAAACTCACGGCACCAGTGGTCGTAATCGTCTCCTTGCCAGAAGCGCCCGGTCGAGGAGACGGCAAGACTGTTGACGCCGAGGTCGATACCGAGGACCGTTTGGTCGGGGTGCCCGGTATCTTCCGAAACCTCTGCGTCGCCGTCTATCCGCCGAGTCGAGATGTGGAGGTAGAACTCGTTGTCTACTGCGTCGTATCGAACCGTACTCTCGCGGAACTCGTGGTCCTCGGAGAGGACGTACCGCTCGTAGGGCGTGGGGCTGTCCGCCGGGAGGACGAACGAGGGTTCGACCCGGCCCTCGATGGTTGCCAGCGACACCTTGTTGCGGTAGAAGGTCGCGCTCCGTGCGTCGTAGTCCATCGTTTCGGCGGTGAACGTCGGTTGGGAGACGCGCTGTCCCTTCTTCCAGCGTTCGACACCGCTTTTGACGGCTTCGACGGCTCGCCGAATGGCGGCTTGGACAAGTTGTGCCTGTAGGTCCGTCTCCTCTCGAAGTTCGGAGTAGAGCGCGTCACGAACCTGCCGTTTGTTGGTCTTGCACTCGGTGTCGGAGGCGTCGGACCAACAGTAGTCGGCGGTTCGGTTCGCGCAGTACAGGTATTGGTCGGCGGTTCGGTGGAGTGCGTCGCGTTGCTCGTCGGAAACGGCGAGTTTCACGACAGCGGTTCGACGCATTTCCATACTTCAGAGAGGGTCCGACGGCATCTATACGTTCGGGAGTCAGCCGGGCGAAGTACGTCGGTTGCGTCGTACCATGTCGGTTTCCTCCCCGACCTACTTGCTCCCTTTGGTCGCTCCTTGAGGCCGGAGGCTCCACCTCGAAAATGCTGAATCCGCGGTACCTTCTACGCCACCTCACGCAGCCCGCCCAGCAGGTCCTCCAGCGGGCCGTCCGCGACGGCCAGCGAGAACCCGTCCGCGCGCGCGAGCTTCGGCGCATGCTCCCAGCACTCCTCGGGCGTGATGCCGTGCAGGACCACCGCAGATGGCGTCGGCGTCACCACGCGCAACGCGACGAGCGGCGACTCCCCGCGCGTGACCTCCGTGAACACGAGGACGCGGTTGGTCGACTGCCCGTACAGCCGGTAGAACTCCTCGCTGGAGAGCCGCGTGATGGCCTGGATGGAGTTGATGACGGTGTGACCCGCGACGGTCGTGTCGTCGCCGGGCGCGAGTTCCGTCGCGCCGACGGCCTCGTACACCCGCGAGATAGGGACCCGTGCGGGATACTCGCGCAGGTCGTGGACGATGTCGCGGTCGAAGCCCGCCTCGACGACCCGGGCGTGCTGGCGGACGCGACCGCCACCGCGTGCCTCGTCGATAGCGAGGAGCGCCTCCACGACCCGCCGGACGATGCCGATGCCCGGCGAGTCCCGGCGCCCGCCCTCGTAGTCCGAGACCACAGAGGGCGAGACGCCGAGTTCGTCGGCGAGTTCGGTGCCGCTCACGTCGAACTCGGTCCGCCACTTGCGCATCGTCGCGCCGGGGTCGTCGCTGAGTGTTATCTCGCCGGCCATCCGCTCGGCGAGGCGGCGGCGCGCGTCGGTATCGTGGTCGGGCATCGGCTTGTTGGCGGGAGTTCCGGGCGGAGGGCTTTGAACGGGTCGGTCGCTATGAGACAAGTATAAATATTATATCAGTTCTATTTTATACTTATCCAAGACATAAGTTCCCGAATTCACTCACCGTTCCGATATTTGCATCAGGCATCATGAACAGCTACGAAGCCCTCACGTTCTGGACTCGCGCGCCTCGCTCGTCAGTCGGGTTGTGAGGACCTCACGCATCCCCAACCGCTTGCAGTGCTCGCTGCGGTCGCTCCGCTCTCCGCTGCGCGCTTCAGCCCTCGCACGTATAGAAGCGGCTGGCCTGCGGCACAGCCGCCAGCGCGCGCCCGGTCGACTGACGGGGGAGCGCGCTTGCGGAGAATGGGCCGGAAAGGGGACGAAAACGCGAATCCGGGCAGTCGTTACTCGGTCCGCCGCGCGAGCGCCAGCAGCCCGATGAGGGCCGCGGCGAGCGCGGTTACGGCGCCGAAGCCGGGCTGACCGCCGGAGTTCGTCTCGGCGTCGGGCGTCTGCTCCCCATCACCGCCCGCGTTCTGCATCGTCACGTTCTCCGCGTCGCCCGAGGGCGTCTCACCGGGGTCGTCCTGCACCGCAGTCGGGGTTTCGGTCGCGGACCCGGTGTCCGTCTCCAGCGTCTCCGTGTTCTGGAACGCCTCGGACATGTTCTGCATCGGCTGGACCACGCGCGGCCCCGGCTGGCTGATGAGGTTGTTGTCCACGGTCAGCGTCTGCCCGAGGACGTAGGCGTCCGTGCCGTTCCACGGCGGGCCCGAGGGCAGCGACGAGCCGGCCGGCCGGACGACCCACTGCGGGTTCCGGTCCGCGACGATCTCGTCGTTCAGCGGCTTGTACCCCGACACACCGGCGTTGGCGGCGATGTTGTCGCCGCCGGCCGTCTCGATGGCCTCGTGGATGAACGTCCCCTCACCGGTGGTGAAGTTGTAGAAGAAGTAGGCCACGCGGGGGGGCTGCTCGGGTGCGTTCGCGCGGATATCCTCCAGCGAGGCATTGAAATCGCTGTTGACGGTCGCCGCGCGGTCACAGGCGCCCGTGAAGCGGCCGAACAGCGACACCTTCGTCGTGATGGACGCGAGCGACTTGCCGAAATCGACCTTGTAGACGGTAAGGCCGGCGCTCCGGAGCTGCGAGACCGTCCCGTTCGGGACGATGTTCGGCGCGAGCACGAGGTCCGGCTGCAGGCCGACCACCCGCTCCTGGTTGACAGTGCCGTCCTGATTGGTCACGTCGGTCCGGTTCTGCGAACCCTCCAGGTACGCGGTCGTGGGCCCCGTCGGCAGGCCGACCACGCTGGAGTCCTCGTTCAGCTCCCACATCGTCTGTGCGGCGCTGGGGGCCAGCACGACCACCCGCTCGGGGTCCTCGGAGACGGTGACGTTCGTCCCGGTCGCGTCGACCCGCGAGACGGGGAACGAACAGTCCTGCTGGGTGGCCGTCCCCACGCTGCTCGATACCGATGCGTGCGCCCCTTCCGGGCCAGTGGCCGACGCCGCCAGCGCCCCGCCGGGCGCGACGGTCAGCAGCAACACGGCCACAGCCAGCGTCGTGAGTCTGCGCATGCACGGCCGGAGTCGACTATGCAACAAGTACTTACCTATCCCAATCTCGTTTGCGCACGAGATGTACGAGCGGCAGCGCACGGTCGCGTGGTCGGCGGGGCTAGCGGCTGCGCTGGCGCTCGTGACCGTCTACAGCGCCACCATCGGCCCCGTCGCCATCCCGCCGCTGGCGGTGGCGAAGGCCATCCTCAACGACGTCGCGCTCCCCACGCTGGCCGTCGGCGCCGGGCTGGTGCAGTGGGTCCACCCGTTCACCTTCCCGGTCGAGCAGTCGCACGCGGTCATCGTGACGAAACTGCGGCTGCCGCGTATCGCGCTGGGCGCGGCCGTGGGCTTCGCACTGGCCACCGCCGGGACCGTGATGCAGGGGTTCTTCCGCAACCCGATGGCCGACCCCTCCATCATCGGCGTGTCGACGGGCGCCGCCGTCGGTGCCGTCGCTGCCATCGTCTTCCAGCCGGCCATCCCACTGCTGCCGGACCTGCAGGCGATGGCGTTCGGGATGGCGCTGCTCGCGGGCTTCACCGTCTACCTCATCGCCCGCGAGGGCGGCCGGACGCCGGTCGCGACGCTGCTGCTGGCGGGGGTCGCGGTCCAGACGTTCCTCGGCGCGGTCGTCTCCTACACGCTGCTGTTCGCCGGTGACTCGCTCGAGCGGGCCGTCTACTGGCTGATGGGCCACCTCCACGCGGCCAACTGGGGGAAGGTCGGCGCCATCTGGCCCGTCGCCGTGCTCGGGTTCCTCGTCACGCTCGCGTACGCCCGCGACCTGAACGTCCTGCTCGTCGGCGAGGACGACGCGCACACGATGGGCGTCGAGGTCGAGCGCACGAAGCGGGTGCTGCTGGCCGTCGCGAGCATCCTGACGGCTGCCGCGGTCGCCGTAGCCGGCGTCATCGGCTTCGTCGGCCTCGTCGTCCCGCACGTGATGCGCCTCCTCGTCGGCCCGGACCACCGCATCCTCCTCCCCACCTCGGCGCTCGCCGGCGCGGGCTTCCTCGTCGCCACCGACACGCTCGCCCGCGCCGGACCCGCGGAGGTACCGGTCGGCATCGTCACCGCGGCGCTCGGCGCCCCGTTCTTCCTCTACCTGCTGCGCAACCGCGAGGTGCATTCGCTGTGAGCGAGAATCGACCCGACACGGAAGGCGACGTGGCCGGCAGTGAGGATGCACCCGCACTCGAACTGGAGGACGTGAGCGTCCGGTACGGCGACCGGACCGTCCTCGACGGGGTCTCGCTCTCGGTCCGGCGCGGGGAGTTCCTCGCACTCGTCGGCCCGAACGGCGCCGGCAAGACCTCGCTCCTGCGGACCGTCAACGGGCTCGTCACGCCCGACTCGGGGACGGTTCGCATCGCCGGAACGGACGCCACGAGCCTGTCGGTGCGCGAACGCGCGCGCCGGGTCGCGACCGTCCCCCAGGAGACGAGCGTCGGCTTCGACTTCCCTGTCCGCGACCTCGTGGCGATGGGCCGGACAGCCCACCGCTCGCGGTTCTCGCAAAGGGGTGAGAGCGACCGGGCGGTCGTCCAGCGCGCGCTCGACCGGACCGACACGGCGACGTTCGCCGACCGCTCGGTCGGGTCACTGAGCGGCGGCGAGCGCCAGCGGGTCGTTCTCGCGCGGGCGCTTGCGCAGGCCGCGCCGCTGCTCCTGCTCGACGAACCGACCGCCAGTCTCGACATCAACCATCAGGTCCGTGTCCTCGGGCTCGTGAGCGACCTCGTCCACGCACCCGCCGACGGCTCGACGAACCGGGATGCCACAGCCGACACACCAGCCGAGCGAACCGCCGTCGCCGCCATCCACGACCTCGACCTCGCCGCCCGGTTCTGCGACCGCGTCGCGTTACTCGCCGACGGCAGTATCCAGGCGGTCGGTCCGCCGGACGCGGTGCTCGACGCCGAGCAGCTGCGGGCGGCCTACGGCATCGAGACGGTCGTCACGGAGAACGCCGCGACCGGAACACCGACCGTGACGGCGCTGACAGACGCCGCCACGAACGCGGTCGAACCGTCGCGAACGCCGCTGGAAGCGGACGACGACTAGCCTATCGGCGCCGGTAGAGTACGTCGGCGAGGGCGGCTCCGACCATCATCGGCAGGAAGAGCGACAGCCCGACCACGAGCACGAGCGTCGCCCACCGTGCCCCGCCGGGCGGCCAGAGCTGCGGCCACAGGTCGGCCAGCGGGCCCCGGAACCAGAGGACCGCCAGCACGAGGAAGAGGAACCCCGTCGCCAGGCGGACCAGTCGGCGGCGGGACTCGTCCCCGGGGGCCTCGTCGTCCAGTACGCCGAGCGGGTCGTCCGGGTCGGGTGCCGTCACGTGATTCCCTTCGAGCGGGGGGCGTTAACGGCTTTCGACGCCCCCGGGACAGCGTTATCAACTCGGGGGGCTAGCGGGAACCAACGACATGGCGAACAAGATCGCGCTGCTCCTGCTTGGGGGAATCGTCGTCACAGCGACGAGCGCGGGCGCCGCCATCGGTGTGTATCTCGATGGCGGCGGGCCGTTGCTCGAGAGTGGCGGCGACGGCGAGGACGGCAGCGCAGCCCCGACGCCCACGCTGACCGCCACCGCCACGGCGGCCACAGATACGGGTGACGCTGGCGGTAACAGTGACGATGGGGGTGGAACCGCGACCGAGAAGCCGGGGAGCGCCGGCACGACACCACCGCCGACATCGACCGGAACGCCGCCGCCGACCGCGACATCCGAGCCGGACGCGACGGCGACACCGGGCCCGATCCGCCCCGACTCGTTCAACGAGACGAAGATCCAGCTGCTGGTCGTCGAGGAGATCAACGACCGGCGCGTCGAGCGCGGGCTGGAGAAGCTCCGCTCCGACGAGGTGCTGACCAGGATGGCCGGGAACCACAGCCGCCGGATGAGCGAACAGGGCTACGTCTCCCACGCTGCAGGGGGGTACACGACCGCGGACCGCTACCGTCGGAACGGGATGTACGACCGGTGCAAAGTGTTCAACGATGACGAGACCAGGATTCGTGAGGGGAAGCAACTCGAAACGCTTGAGAAGGTGTCTGCAGGGGGAGAATACGGCGGACAGGTCAACCGCAACGACCGAGACGTCGCCGTCGACGCAGTCGAGAAGTGGTTCACAGAGAACTCCGACCGGCGTAAGTTGACGTTCGAGAACGCTGAACTCCTCGGCGTCGGCGTCCACGTCAGTGGGAGCAACCGTGCGTACCTGACGGCGGATCTCTGCTGAGATACACGGGTCATCTCCTGGTAGACTCGGTATCCCGACTCACGCCCCCGACACTGTTAAGTGGTAGCACGACCCATATACCGGCGCTATGCCCCCGCAGAGCCACCCGGCGGACGAACGCATCCTCGAGTTCTTCGGGGACAACCCACCCGAGTACGTCCCTATCGTGGCCAACCGGCTGGGGATCCACGTCCGATACGCGGAGCGACGGGTGGAACGCCTGGTCGAACAGGGGCTCCTCGAGCCGGTGAGCAAGGAGGTGATATACACGACGACCGACGCTGGTGAGCGTGTCATCGCCGGCGAGGCGACCATCGGTGCCGCGATGGAGGCGGCCCTGGACGACTAAGCTTCGACTACTCCCGCGGGGAGACGGGGCATGGATGCCGTAGACCGCTTCGTGCCTCTCGGAACCACCTCATCACACTCGCGCTCGGCGCCGGCATCGGCGCCGTCCTGGCAGGGTTCGTGGCTTCGGACGAGTCGGGAGGGTCAGCGTGGGCGTGACCCGCGGGACTGGATGGGTCGAATTTAAGCAGTCGGCGCCGTAGCCGTCGGTATGGACGAGTTCGACGAAATCGTCTCCTCGTGTACGCCCCGCGAGACCGGCGCCGTCGATATCTACCAGAACACGGTCGGGCTGGCGTGCCCGTCCTGTGACGAGCCGTTCGACGACCTCATCGTCTCGAAGGAGTTCACCCGCCTCAACCTCTCCCGGCAGATGGACATCTGCGCGACGGTCCACGAGGGGAGTCCGGTCCTGTTCACCCACCGGAAGTAGCGTCGGGTACCCGGCCCGTCCCGGGGGCGAGTGCGTCGAGGCTCCGGAGCCGCCGGTCTCCCAGCACACAGCAGCCGCGCCGCTCGTGGCCGTGGCGCTCGACGTGGACTCCCTCCAGCCCGGCGTTCCACGCCGCCCCCACGTCCGAGGGGTTGTCGCCGACCAGCGGCCCGGAGGGGTCCCGTCCGACGCCGAGGTCGGCGAGTGCCAGCTCGACCGGTCGGGCGTCGGGTTTCCAGCCCGTCTCCGCGTCACAGCAGACGACCGTGTCGAACCAGTCGCGCAGGTCCAGCCGGTCCAGCACGGGCTCGGTGAGATAGGACTGGCAGTGGGTCACCAGCCCGACCGGCTCGTCGAGCGCACCGACCCACTCGGCGTCGTCGTAGCAGAACGCGGCCTCGGCGCGGGCGATAGGGTCCTCGACCTCGTGGAACGTCTCCCAGAACGCCTCGACATCGACGCCACGCTCGGCCAGCACGTCGTTCGCGCCCGCGCCGAACCCGTGCCAGATGGCCTCGGCCTCGGTGGGACCGAACTCGTGGCCGAGCCGGTCGCCGACCTCGCCGAGTGTCTCGTGGATGTACGACGGCTCGACATCCACCAGCGTCCCGTCGAGGTCGAACAGCCAGACGTCGTAGTCCGCGGCGTGACTCATCCGGACACAGTGTAGCCGGCCGATGGACAAGTATCTGCTGACCACGCATCGGCCGGCAGGGACGGCCACGGTCGGCGCGTTCGGCGTGTTCGGCCGCGAGCACCCTACTCCCGGACGTGGATGGAGGACCCGAGGTACTTGTGCAGGACCTCGTCGACATCGTCGGTACGGAAGAGCGAGAGGTCCGCCGCGATGGCCTCGCGCAGCGCCGACAGATACGCCTCGTCGGTCCGGAGTTCGCGGAAGGCGACCGAGACCACCTCGACCCCGAGTGCCTCGCTCGCCAGGTCGCACAGGTGCGCCTCGTCGTTCGCCTCACCCCGCCAGCAGTTGTCGCGGAAGAACAGCCAGCCCGCCTCACCCGGCGGGTCGGCCCGTCGCTCTAGCGTCGTCTCGAACGTCTCGGGGGCGACGGTCACGCCCTCTTCCGGCTCCAGTCGGAACGTGACACGGAAGACGTACGCCGCGTCCCCGACGCCCGGACCTCCTCGCCGCTCGTCGGCCATCTCAGTCGGCGAGTTCGTTCAGCCGCTCGGCGAGGTCGATGTCCTTCGTCGTGACGCCCCCCTCCTCGTGGCTGGTCAACTCGACGGTCACCTCGCGCCACTCGACGGTCAGCGTCGGATGGTGGAACGCCTCCTCGGCGAGTCCGCCCGCGCCCGAGGCGAAGCCGACACCCTCGAGGTAGGAGTCGAACTCGTAGGTCCGCTCGATCCGGTCGCTCTCGTGGCTCCAGCCGTCGGGGAGCTGCGCGTCGATCTCATCGTCGGACAGGAGGTCTGCCATGGCCGTGGCCACGACCGGCGGGCGGATAAGACTACGGCCAGTCCGGGCCCTCGCCCAACACGCCGGTGACTCAGTCGTCGCCCCGGCTGCCGCGCTCGGCTCCCGACAGCTCACGCGAGCGGCCGGTGGCCGGCGGGCGGGTGTGGGCAGCGGCGAAGGACAGGTAGAACGCCAGCAGTGTTCCGCCCGTCATCACCAGTTGCGCACTCGCGCCGAACACCTGCCGACCCAGCACCAGAAGCCCACCGAGCACGACCGCTGCGAGGCTGGTCGCCAGCGTCATGCGCGGTTCACTCCCCGCCTCGCGGCTCCAGACGGCAGCCCAGCAGAGTGCTGCCAGTGCCGCCAGCCCGACGGCGTACAGCGCGACCTGTGCGGTCGCCCCGTAGACGAACACGAGCCGGGGCGAGAGGACGAGGAAAGCCGGCAGGAGCGCGGCCGCGGCCAGCGTCGCCCGGCGGGCCGCCCCGGCCGTGACGGACCCGGCGAACGTCCACCCGGTCGCCAGCGCCACACCGGCGTAGATGACCGTCGCCGTCGAGAAGTGCGCCGTCAGGATGACCCACTCGTACTCCGTGACGGTCAGGGCACCCAGGACGATCTGTGCGGGCAGCAGGACCGTCGCGACGGTCAGTGCGCCACGCACGCGGCGCGAGAGCCCCGCCCGCCACGCGTGGCCGGTGGCCCCGAGGATGACGAACCCCGTCACCATCGCGACGAGCCGGTGGAACCACTCGATGAAGCTCATCCAGTCGGCCGGGAACAGGCCGAACACCGCACCGTCACACAGTGGCCACCGCTGGGCACACGTCAGTCCGGCACCCGCTGCTGCCGTGTACACGCCCAGCAGCATCAGAATCCCCGTGAGTGCGGTCGTCCCCGCGAGGTAATGTCGGAAGGACAGTTCCGACCGGGACGGGAGGTCCATACCCGCGTTCGGGGTGGGATGGACTTAGGCGTCTCCCTTCGGTCCCAGACGCTGGGACCGGACCGGCACCATGGGCACGGAGACAGATGTCTCTCCGTCGTCGTGTGGCGCGCGAAAGAATGGAACCGCGAAGTCAGTTCGAGAACCCGTGAGGGTTCCGTGTGTTAGTCGCGACGGCGGAGCGCGATGAGGGCGGCACCGACGAGCGCGATCAGCGAGACAGCCAGGCCGAAGCCGGGCTGACCGTCGCTGCTCGTGGTCGTCGTCTCCTCACCATCGGTCGGCGTCGGCTCGTCTGCCTCGGTCGGCGTCGGAGTCGGCTCGTCGGCCTCGGTCGGCGTCGGAGTCATCTCGCCAGCGAGCGAGATCTGCCCGCTGTCGAGGACGATCTGACCGTCCGCGTTCAGGTACGGACCGTCGTCGTCGCCGTTGGACGAGACGAAGTCGTACGTCTCGTCGCCGTCCGTGTCACGGTGCGGCATGGCGAAGAACTGCCCGCTCTCCTCGACCGGGGTGTCCAGGCTGACGTTGATGTCGGCGCTGGTCCCGCTGTCGAGGTAGGCGGACGTGCCACGCACGGAGCCGAACGGATCGTCGGACACCGTGGCGTCGTGGATGGTCACGAAGCCACCGTCGGGGAGACGCGCGCTCTCGACGAGCACGTTGTCACCGCTGGTGGTCTGGTCGTTGAGGGTGACCGTAGCGACGCGCTCGACCGTGATGGTCGCGGCGTCGGTGACGGGGTTACCCTCGCCGTCCACGTAGGGGCCGTCGTCGGCGCCCTCACTCGTGACGAAGTCGTAGGTCTCGTCACCGTCGGAGTCCAGGTGCGGCATCGCGTAGTACGTGCCGGACCCGGACGGAGCGATCGGCGAGTCGAGCTCGACCGTGACGTTCTCGGTCGTACCTTCCTCGAGGTACTCGGAGGTGCCACGGACGGAGTCGAAGACGGCACCGTCAGAGACGAGCGTGGAGTCGTGGATCGTCACGAAGCCACCCTCGGAGACGGTGACGCTCTCGACGTTGACGCTCGTCGCCTGACCCGTGAAGGTCTGGTTGCTGAACGTCGCAGCGCCGACCTGGGCCGAACCAACCTGGCCGGGCGTCTCGGCGTTGTCCTCGAGACCCTGGCCCGGGACGGTCGCGGTGAAGCTAGTGTTCGACGGGACGTCCGAGAAGTCGAGCGTCGCGTTGAACGTACCGTCCGCCAGGACATCGACATCGGCCGTCTTCAGGAACGCACCCTCACCGCTGGCACGGGCACGGACGGTGATCTCGGTGTTCGGAGCGAGGTTGGTCGTTCCAGTGATGGTCTGACCTTCCGCGGCCTCGACCGTGATGATGCCCTGCTCGTTCGTGTCGAAGGTGAGCTCGCGCTCTTCGTACTCGAACGTGTCGGAGACGACCTCCGCCTCGTCCTCACCGGAGTCGTCGTCATCGACGTAGAAGTTGTCCTCCGGGACGGCGAACGACGCGTTGTACGTCTCACCGTCCTCGAGGTTGATTTCCCGGGAGTCGAACACGATGTACATCGTGTCGTTATCCTGGTCCGGGTAGACGGTCGCACCGCCGATGTTCAGACTGTCCGCGTCGGCGTTGGGGCCCTCTTCCTGCAGCGCGAGGGACACACCGAGGCGGCTCAGCTCGCTAGCAGTGTACGAGAGCTCGTCGCTCTCGTCGCCCTGCTTGAGGTAGTCACCGAACGGGGCGGAGTCCTCGTTACCGAGGTAGTCGTCACCAGCGTCGTTGGGGTAGCCGAAGACGCCGGAGACGTTCGCCTGCAGAACGACGAGGTCGTTCTGCGCGACAGCGTCGGACTGCACGATATCGCTGCGCAGGTCCTCAGCGTCGTCGTAGCTGCCAGCAGCACCGGTCGGGGCGGAGTAGACCGCCGCGCTGTCGGTGCTGCGCTCTTCGAGCGTCAGGACCGAAAGGTCCTGCTCCACGGGCGGCGTGGAGCTGTCGCCGTCAGTGTCGACGCGAGCCGAGAGGTCGTAGTCGCCGGCCTCGAGCGGCTCGTCGTCCGGCACACCGTCGGCGATCGTGGCACCGACGATGAGGTCATCCTCGGTGTTGAACGCAGCCGATGCGTCCTGGTCAGCGACACCACCAGCGAGGTAGGTGTTGAAGCTGAAGTTGACGCGGTCGTTGTCGTCGTCGTCACGGATGCGGACCTTCTGCTCGAAGTTGACGTCCGAGCTGTTACCGAACACGACGGTGACCGTGTCGGTCTCCTCGAGTGCGACGCTGACGCCCACGACGTCACCGCGCTGCTGCACGATGGCGTTGCGAGCGAATGTGGCGTCGATGTCGTCCTCCTCGTTGACCGTGATGGAGGCCGTGTCCTGAGCGGACGAGTCGGTGACGTTGAACGTGAAGTCGTAGTCACCGGTGTCGATCTCCGAGAAGTCAGCCTCGGCCGTGAAGTCGGTGTCCGTGACGGTGAACGTGATGTTCTCGTCGCGGACGGACTCGGTCCCGTCAGTGGAGTCACTGTCGGGCTCGAGGTCGGCCACACCGCTGCCGTCGAAGATGCGGAACAGGTCGTCCTGATCGAGGCCGTCTGCCTCGACCTCAACCTGGTAGCCGGAGCGGACCGGCGAGTCGAAGTCGATGTCGACGGTGTCACCGGATGCGACGGAGTCCTCGTCGAACTCCGTGTCGAGCGTCTGGACGACGATCTCGGTGGATTGGTCACCCTCACCGGCGCCGCTGCTCGACGCTTCGGTCTGGGTGATGAAGTCAGCGTTCGCGTCCACGATGCCGGCCGTTCCTTCGGTCTCGACGTAGTTGCCCTGACCGTCGGTGATGACGTAGTTGCCCTCCAGGTCCGACGTGTCGATCAGCGTCGAGGCGGAGTAGTCGCCCGAGCTGATGCCGGAGCCGTCCGGGGCACTGGGACCGTCCGTATCGAGCGTGATGTCACGCTCGAGCGAACTGGAGTCGTAGCCACCGGTGGTCGAGTCGAAGCCGCTGACCGACCGGAGCTGGTAGTCGATAGAGCCGCCCTCGGGGCTGCTCTGACCCTCTTCGTAGCTGGAAGTCACTGCGAAGAAGAGGTCCTGACCCTGGTACCGAGTCGCCTGGTCGTCCCAGACATCGTCAGCGCCAGTGCCGGGCGCGGCGGCTTCATCGTCACCGCTGACCGAGTCGGTCTCCTCGTCAACGTCCAGATCAGCCGTCACCTCGTCGAAGGCGCTGCTGCTCTGGGGGTCGAGGTCGATTGTGCCCTCGTACGTACCCTGCGTGGACGGGTTCTGGAACTGGTTATCCGCGATACGCAGTTCGATGATGTCGTCCGCGTCGAGGTTGTTGTACGCACTCGGGAGGCCGACCTTGATGGTGTCGCCCTCGTTCGAGAGACCACTGACCGTGGCCTCGTCGAGGTCGGTGGCTCCAGCAGGGTCGTACGTACCGCCATCGTCAGCGGACGTAGCCTTGATGTTGCCAGGGGCGACCGTCGCGTCGTAGACGACGATTTCGACCTCAGCGTCGTCGACGCGACCGAAGTCGCCGTCGAAGCCACTGGCACCGCTGAAGTCAACCTGATACTCCTGGAAGCCATTGTTATCAGTGGACTCCCAAGTTGCCTGTGCAATCAGCTCGCTCGTCTGCTCCGCATTGGCATTCCCGTTGTCGAAGTTGCCACTCTGAAGGGCAACCGCCGATCCTGAGAGCGCAATCGTGCCCGCGAAGACGGACACGACCATCAGGACGGCAAGGGTGATGCCGCGGAGTTTCTCGTGTGTTCCTGTCATGTTTGGTATTTCTCGCAACCGCAATCGGCAACAACAGTTTCCACCGCAACCCGGGGCACGCCGGCGCCGTTCGCCTCGTGCACAGACCCGAGCGGGGTACTCCGTGCTGTCACCATGGGTAGGGGTACGGCCAGAACAAGCCGCGGGTATAATAAATGCTTTCTGGTCAAACATGAGTCGCGACACCGCTTCACACGCGCTGTGGGCCCCGGATTCGGCCGGAAAGCATTTACCCCGATGCTCGCCGGATGGATGACTATCGAACGACGGTCGTCTGCCGGGTGTCGAACATGCGGCAGACAGGCGGCCACGGACCCCCGCGCGACGCCTCAATCCGAACGCGACGGGCGACGGATATCCGGGACACTACCGGCCCGGTCACCGACGAACCGTGCCACGTGTGCCCCCTCGGAGCGTTCGAACCCGGCCTCGCGGGCCAGCCGGTCGAGTTCACGGGCAACCCGGCTCCCGTACTGGGCCGCTCGCTTCCCGCGGAACGCGACGCGGTCGGGGACGAGCGAACGCGCCGCCCGCCGGAGGGCGACCTTCCGCTCGCCACGCTCGCTCACCAGCAGTCGCTCGGGCAATCCGAGGGCGGCACGGACCACCGCGTCGTGGAGTAGCGGTGCGACAGGTTCGGCGCCCGCCGCCCGTAGCGCGAGGACATCCCGCTCCAGCTGGTCGGGCAACCCGGTGACGACCTCGCGGACTGCATCTCGGACGGTACCTGCCGAGAGACGCGGGTCCTCCGGAGCCCGTGCGACCTTGTCGTAGCCGCCGAACAGTTCGTCGGCACCCTGCCCCACGGCCAGTCGTCCGTACCCATCCTCGCATGCGCGACGCGCGACCGCGACCAGCGGCACCGCGATGGCCACGTCCATGGCGTTCGTCCGCCCGGTCGCGCGGGCGACGGAGACGGCGTGGTCGCGGATGGCGGCGTGGTCGAGTTCGACGACGGTGAGGTCGTCCGCACGGTCACAGAGGCGAGCGGCTTCCCGTGCGGCCTCGATATCCGGACTCCCCGGGACGCCCGCGACGTAGAGTGGCGCCCGCGGGAACCCCGCGGCCACGACGGCCGAGTCGACGCCGCCGGAGAACGCGACCGCGAGGTCGTCCCGGCCCGACGGCACGGCGGCGACGCTCTCGGCGATGGCGTCCCGAACATCCCGCACGGCCCGGCGGCCGTCGGGAGTCGGGGGTGGGTCGGGAAGCGACCAGCCCCGCTCGTCGCCGTCGGCCGAGCGGACCGTGCCCGCGGGGAGCCGGACCGGCGTGTCGAGAGCCGCCGGGTCGGCGCTGGCCACCTCGTGGTCGTCACGCTCGGTGAACAGCGGATAGCGGCCGAGTACGTCCCGGACGGGACGTCCATCGGGGAGCGTCCCCGCGAACCCGTGGGTACCGGGGAGCGGGTCATCCTCGCGGAGCGCTCGCGCCACGAGGTCGGCGTCGAAGCCCTGCATCGACGACGAGTCGGGCAGCATCAGAACGGGGCCAGCATGGCCTGTCTCGCCCGGCGGAGGATGCCGCCGCCGAACTGCCGGAAGCTGACGCGCCAGGGCGTGCGTTTGCCGACAACGGTCGTCCGGCCCTCGCGGACCGCGTCGAGGATGCTGGTCACGTCCTCGTGGGTCGTGTCGACCTCGGTGACGGCCTGCCCGACCATCTCGCTGATGTGGGCGTCGCTCCCGGCGGTCATCGGGAGGCCGTGTTCCCGGGCGAAACGCTCGGCCCGGCGGTTCGACCGGCCGGTGAGGAGCCGGGAGTTGTACACCTCGATGGCGTCCGCGCTCGAGAGCTGGCCACGCGTGATGTGGGCGGCGACCCCGTGCCGGGACTTCTGGAAGGGGTGGGGCACGACCGCGATACCGCCCTGGGCGTGGATTCGGTCGAGCGTCTCGTCGTAGGAGAGCCCGGGCGGGACGGCCTCCTCGACGCCGAGTCCGAGCACGTGACCGGCCTCGGAGGTGATCTCCATCCCGGGAATCCCCACGAGGTCGTACTCGGGCGCGAGGTCCGCAGCGCGAAGGGAAGCATCGATCTCGTCGTGGTCGGTCACGGCGAGCGCGTCCAGTCCGACGGCCTCGGCCTGGCCGAGGAGGAGCTCGACCGGGTCATGCCCGTCGTACGACAGCGACGAGTGGGAATGGAACTCGACCGACAGCACGCTCCACCGTTCGGGCGACCGGGCCAAAAGCACGCCGGTGTCCGGGCAGTCCACGCCCGGTCACCCCGCTCGGTCGGCCGTGGGCGGGTCGTGGTCCGTGGGTCACCGTGGCCCGGGAGGCGTCGGCGTGACCGTCGCGTTCGTGGCCGCGAGCGCCGCGCCGTACCAGTCGGGCCGACCGACCCGGACCCCGCCGACCTCGTAGCGGCCCTGCTTGGTCACCCGCACCCGCTCGCCAGCGACGACAGCGGTGTACTGGAGGTCGTACCTGCGGATGCGCCCGCGCGTGTCGACGAAGACCGCGAGGCTCGCGTTCCGTGGGTCGGTCCCCGGCCCGACCGTCTCGAGTGCGGAGGGACCGGTGAACGCGGTGTCGACCAGCCGGTAGCCGACGAGTGTTCCGTCCACGGACGGCGTGGACCGGGTCCCGCGGACCGGAACCGGCCGGGGAGTCCCGCTCGCCGTGGCCGTTCCCCCGCGCGAATCGCGCGTTCCGGGCGCTACGGTGGGCATGGAGGAACGCCGCGACCGGCGCTCGACCGGACGCATCTCGAAGGCCGAGAACAGCGCCAGCAACTCCCCACGGTTCGGCGGCGGGCTGTAGTACTCCCGCTGGGCCAGATAGCGGTCGGGGGCGATGCGCGCGTACTCGGGCGCGCCATCGTGTGGCCGGAACCGCGAGAGGAACCGGTCCCCGTCGGTCCAGATATCGAACCGGCCGGGCGGCGCCCGGACGCTCGCGGCCGAGGGGCCAGTCACCTCGTTCGAGAGCTGGTAGCGCTCCGCGCCAGAGCCGACCTGTGCGGTCGTCACCTCGCGGGTCCGGAGCGTCCCGTTCGGGTAGCGGACGGTCGTCGTCTGTCGAGCGCGGTAGGACGCAGCGGTGATGCCGACGAGGTGTGCGTCGACGAGTGCGAACGGGTCGACGAGGCGCTCGGTCGTCACGCCGGGGACGAGTCGCCGGTCGGCCGTGCCTGTCGAGCGTGCGGCCGGGGCGCGCGTCTGCCGGTCGGCCTCGGGAACCGGCACCGGCGTGAGGGTGTCGGTGGGTGAGCCGCCCGACGGGGCGCCGGCGAAGCCGCTGCAGCCGGCGAGAACGACCAGCACGGCGACCACGAACCCCCGGAACACGGCCGGACACACGGACTGCGGCGGGGTAAATCGGTCGCCCGGGTACAGACCGACGACTCGACGGCTGGACGTTCGAACCGCGTGGGGAGGCGTGCCGACCGTCCCGGGGATGGAAAGCGCTTTCCACGGGCACGCCGGACCCGCCGGTATGCCGCTTGCACCCTCGGACCGCGAACTCGTCACCGAGGAGCTGGGTCGGGACCCTACGCCAGCCGAGGAAGCGCTCTTCGAGAACCTCTGGAGCGAGCACTGCGCCTACCGCTCCTCACAGCCGTTGCTCTCGGCGTTCGACTCCGAGGGCCCGCAGGTCGTCGTCGGCCCGGGCGACGACGCCGCCGTCGTGGCGCTCCCCGTCCCCGGCACCGAGGACGACGCGGAGACCCGCTACTCGGACACCTACATCACGATGGGCGTCGAGTCGCACAACCACCCCTCCTACGTCGACCCGTTCGACGGCGCCGCGACGGGCGTCGGCGGCATCGTCCGGGACACGATGTCGATGGGCGCCTACCCCATCGCGCTGGCCGACTCGCTGTACTTCGGCGACTTCGACCGCGAGCACTCGCGCTACCTGTTCGAGGGTGTCGTCGAGGGCATCTCCCACTACGGCAACTGCATCGGTGTCCCGACGGTCTCGGGCTCGGTCGCCTTCCACGACCACTACGAGGGGAACCCGCTCGTCAACGTCGCCTGCGTCGGCCTGCTGGACGAGGAGCGTCTGGTCACGGCCGCCGTGCAGGAGACCGGGAACAAGCTCGTCCTCGTCGGGAACGGAACCGGCCGGGACGGGCTCGGCGGCGCCTCCTTCGCCTCCGAGGACCTCGCAGAGGACGCCGAGACGGAGGACCGCCCCGCCGTCCAGGTGGGCGACCCGTACACGGAGAAGCTCCTCATCGAGGCCAACGAGGAACTCGTCGACAACGACCTCGTGCGCGCGGCGCGCGACCTCGGCGCGGCCGGGCTGGGCGGCGCGTCCTCGGAGATGATCGCGAAGGGCGGCCTCGGGGCCGAGATCGAACTCGAGCGTGTCCACCAGCGCGAGCCGAAGATGAACGCGCTGGAGATTCTCCTCGCCGAGTCCCAGGAGCGGATGTGCTACGAGGTCCGCCCCGAGGAGGTCGACGCCGTGCGCGACATCGCCGAGAAGTACGACCTCGGCTGCTCGGTCATCGGCGAGGTGACCGAGGACCGCTACGTCTGCACGTTCGAGGGCGAGACGGTCGTCGACGCGCCCGCGGAGTTCCTCGCCGACGGCGCGCCCATGAACGACCTCGACCACGTCGAGCCCGAACAGCCGGCGACGGACCTCCCGTCCCCGGCCCTCGACGCGGCCTTCGAGGCCGTCGTCGGTTCGCCCAACACCGCCTCCAAGGAGTGGGTCTACCGGCAGTACGACCACGAGGTCGGTACCCGTACCGCGCTCCGGCCCGGTGACGACGCGGCGCTCGTTGCAGTGCGTGAGTCGGCGCCCGTCGACGCCGCACCCGGCACCGGCCTCGCGCTCTCCGCCGGCGCGGACCCCAACTGGACGGACGCCGCACCCTACGAGGGTGCCCGTGCGGTCGCCCTGGAGAACGCCACCAACATCGCCGCGAAGGGTGCGCACCCGCTCGCGGCCGTGGACTGCCTCAACGGTGGCAACCCGGAGAAGCCCGACGTGTACGGCGGTTTCCGCGGCATCGTCGACGGCCTCGCCGACGAGTGTGCCGGCCTCGACGTGCCGGTCGTCGGCGGCAACGTCTCGCTCTACAACGACTCCGAGGCGGGCCCGGTCCCGCCGACGCCGACGCTGGCGATGGTCGGCACGAAGCCCGGTTACGACGCCCCGCCCGCTGCATTCGCCGGCGAGGGGACGGTGCTCGTGGTCGGTGACCCCGTGCTCGACGGAGAGGCCGTCCCGCTGGGCGGCTCGGAGTACCTCGCCCAGCACGGCGGAAGCGACGTGTTCCCCACGCCACCCGAGAACGGCACCGAGTTCGTCCGCGCGCTCGCGGGCGTGGCCGACCACGACGCCACCCACGCCGTCCACGACGTGAGCCACGGCGGGCTGGCAGTGTCGCTGGCCGAGATGGTGACCGACGCGGCCGGTGCGGACATCGACCTCGGTAACGGGGACGCGGCGCACCTGCTGTTCAACGAGCGAGTGGGCCGCGCCGTCGTCGAGACGACCGACCCCGAGGCCGTTCGCGAGGCGTTCGACGGCGTCGCGCCCGTCCACGAGGTCGGCGCGAGTACGAGCGACGGGTCGCTATCCGTCGCTGCCGGCGGTGAGTCGGTGTCGGTGGGTGTCGAGGAGATTCGCGAACTGCGGTCGGTTATCGACCGCGAACTGGCCTGATTATCGCAGAGTAGCCTGAATTTTCGAAATACAGTGGCGATTCACGACTAATTTGGGGGCGACGCCTACGGCTGTCAGTCAACTGGGCGCGCGCTGGCGGCTGTGCCGAAGGCCGGCCGCCTATACACGCGCGAGGGGCGAGCATCGTGGTTCGAGAGAGCGGCGCTCTCTCGTCATCCCGAAAATCTCTGATTTTCGGAGACAGCGACCGCGGGGAGCGAGAAGCGCAGTTGGTTGGGGAGGCGTGAGGCTCACGGCTACCGACTGACAAACATGCGGCCCTGGTGGAATCGAAGGGCGAGGGCTTCGTAGGAAGCTCCGCCGTCGTTGCAGTCACCGACAGCAGCAATCACATGACCACACAGCCGCGGACGAAGATTGAAACCCGACACCGCCCCAGAAACGACCAGCGCCCACCGAACCAGAACACGATGAAGACCCCGTCAGGAACTTCCGTCGGCGTGGACGACCCGTACGAACACGTCGAGCGCTGCGACCACCTGACCGACGACGGGCGGTGTCGGTACGCCGCCGAGTACGCCCAGCACGACCCGGAGTTCGCCGCCGAGCGCCGGGCCGACGACCTCCGGTGCCCGGCCGCCGACCCTGATGGCGCGTGGGACTGGGCCGACTGCCCGCACTTCCGGGCGCGCCAGCGCTCGCGAGAGTGTATCCGGTGCGGACTGGAGGAGGTCCGCCTGGCCAACGTGGAGGCGCGCGACACCCGGCCGCTGCTCGAGGAGCACCACCTCTCGTACCGTGGCGAGCCCGAAGCGGACATGGCCCACGAGATAACCGTCTACCTCTGTAGATGGTGTCACGCGAAGGTCCACCAGTCGTGGGCCCGGGTCGACGACGACGCCGCGCCGGACCCGGAGGCCATCGCCGCGAAGGAGGAACGCCGCGCCCGCGAGCAGGCCGAGACCGGCTTCGAGACGGCCGCCGAGCGGTTCGACCCCGGTGACACCGACGACAGCAGCTGACAGCGGGGTCGCTCCTGTACTTTTGTCGCCAGACGCGCTCTGTGAGGTATGACCAGCGACCCACACCTCGGCCACGTCCACCTGAAGGTCCGCGACGTGGACCGGGCCATCGAGTTCTACCGCGACGTGCTCGGCCTCGACGTGGCCGAACGGCACGGCAACTTCGCCTTCCTCTCGTTCGGCGCACACCACCACGACCTCGCGCTACAGGGACTCGGCGAGGGCGCTGCCGGACCCGGCCCCGGCGTCGGTCTCTATCACTCGGCGTGGGAGGTGTCCGACGGCACCGCACTGCGCGAGACCTACGAGCGGCTCCACGACCGCGGCGTCGAGGTGGCACCGGTCGACCACGGCATCTCGAAGGCCCTCTACTTCGACGACCCCGCAGGCAACGGGGTGGAGGTGTACCTCGACACGCGCGCGTCACGTGAGGTTGAGGAGTGGGTGGGCCGCAACGAGCGGTTCGACCCGACCGTGCTCTGACCTCTCGGAGCGGCGGTCCCGCAGGAGCGAACCTGAACGAGCCGTTTCTCGCACGTACGCCGTTTCAGGAGGCTTATACCCGTCCACGAGAGAACAGGCAGTAATGACCCGTATCGTCGTGGTGGACAACCACGGACAGTTCACCCATCTGGAGCAGCGGGCACTCCGCGACATCGGTGTCGACACGGACATCGTCGACAACGAGACCCCGCCCGACGAGGTCGACGCCGACGGCATCGTGCTCTCGGGCGGCCCCGACATGGACCGCGTCGGTCGCGCACCCGACTACCTCGACCTCGACATCCCGGTGTTCGGCATCTGTCTGGGGATGCAACTCATCGCCGACGAACTCGGCGGCGAGGTCGGGGCCGGTGACTACGGCGGCTACGCCGACGTGACCGTCCGCATCGACGACGAGGACGACCCGCTCGTCGGCTCGCTGGCCCCCGAGACGCGGGTGTGGGCCAGCCACGCCGACGAGGTCAAGCGCGTCCCCGGCGGCTTCACCCGCACGGCGGAGAGCGACGTCTGCGGCGTCGAGGCGATGAGCGACACCGAGCGCGACCTCTACGGCGTCCAGTGGCACCCCGAGGTCGCCCACACCGAACGGGGCGAAGAGGTATTCGAGAACTTCCGGACGCTCTGCGACAGGCGTTAGCACTACACACACGCCTGTTCTCGTCCGTCAGCCGTCGGACGCGCGCGACCGATTTATGTCGGCGCGCGGGAATTTCAGCGTAACACCCACCGGCAAACCCCCCATGAGCAACACACAGGGCGACCTCGCCTCGCTGTCGCGGTTCATCTTCCGGGCGCCGAGCTGGTACTCCAGCATCGCCTTCGCGCTCCTCATCGCCGCGTTCGCGGGCGTAGCCGCCTTCGAGTCCCAGTTCGTCCTCGAGGACGCCTGGGAGGGCATCTTCTACATCGGTGTCCCGACGGTGGTAGCGTCACTCGTCACGCCCCCCGTCGACCGGCTGTTCGGTGGCCACCTCACGCCCAACCGGGCCTCGCTGCTGGCACTCACCTGCGAACTCGTCGTCGTCGTCGTCCTGACGGCTGCCGGCGCCGTCGCGGTCCTGACACCGCTGGGACAGCAGTTCGTCTTCGACGCGCTCGTGGCGGCGCTGGCCAGCATCTTCGCGCTCCGGCTACTCGTCATCATGGCCGTCTCCCACGAATCCCTGGCCGCCGCCATCGTCCCGGCCAGCATCCAGACGGTCGCCGCCGCCGCCCTCCTGTTCATCTACAGTGGGACCATCCGCCTGTTCGAGGTCGGCGGGCCGCTGACGCAGGTCTTCCTCAACCGCGCGGACCAGGCACCGAGTGAGATCACCGTCGTCGGCCCGGAGACGTTCGTCCTGCTGGCTATCACCTGTGTACTCTACGTCGGCTCAGTCTACGCCTTCCTGCTGGTCATCGACCGCCCGTGGCGCAACTCGCTCGGCGTCTCGGTGCTGGACTTCCTCCGTGGATTCGTCGGCCACATCGCCGAGGGAACAGACGAACTCGAGGAGTTCTTCGAGCAGCTCGGGGAGGAGGCCGTCGTCCCCGTCACCGTCCTCGCGTTCCGCGAGCCCGGCGGCGTCGAGAAGGCCCGGTTCGTCCTGCCGATGATTCACCCCGGCCCGATGGGGGAGATCGGCGGCGGCAACCTCCCCGAGCGCGTGGCCCAGGAGGCCGACGGACTGGCCTTCCCGCCCCACGCCACCGCCGGCCACGACTTCAACCTCGTCACCGCACGCGAGGTCGAGACCATCATCGACGCCGCCGACCGCGCGTTCGACCGCATCGACTACACCGCCGACGCGACCCGCTCGTACCGGACCAGCCACGGCGAGGCGACGCTCATCGGCCAGGCGTTCGGCAAGGACGCGTTCATGACAGCCACCTACGCGCCCGCCTTCGCCGACGACGTGGAGTACGCGGTCGGGCTCTCCGCACAGGCCGAGGCCCGTTCGGGGGGACTCGATGACGTCCTGCTGGCGGACGCTCACAACTGCAACAACGGACTGGAGGGCGACGACCTCGGGCACATCACACCGGGATCGAAGCGCTCGTTCGACATGATACAGGCGGCCGGCCAGCTGGGCGAGACCCTCGCGGCCGCCGAGCGCCATCCCCTCTCGCTGGGCGTCGCGTGGGACCGGACCGACTGGAACCCACAGGACGGCATCGGTCCACTCGGTATCCGCGTCGCCGTCACCGAGGTCGACGACCAGCGCACGGCGTACGTGCTCATCGACGGGAACAACATGGAGCCGGGGCTCCGGGACCGACTGGTCGAGCACCTCCTCTCCGAACTCGATATCGGCGATGTCGAGGCGCTCACGACGGACACGCACATCGTCAACACGGTCGAGGCGGTCAATCAGGTCGGCACCGCCATCGAGGCCGCCCCGCTCGTCGAGGCCGTCGAGGCCGTCACCCGCGAAGCCATCGACGATATCGCCCCCGTCGAGGCCGGGATGGCGACCGAGCGTGCCGAGGTGACCGTCTTCGGCAACGACCGCACCGAGACGCTGGCCTCCCACGCCAACGCGATGATATCGATGGGCGGGGCGCTCGCAGCCGTGTTCATCCTCGCGGTGACGGCCATCAGTGGTCTCATCTTCTTCCTGGCCTGACCCGGGACCGTGCCCGAATCCCGCAACCCGAATCCATTTGAGCCACAGGACCCTCCCCGGAGACAATGGTAAGCACGCTGTGGCTAGTGGGTGGAGGCATCGTCCTCTACACCCTCGTCGCGATGGGCCTGAAGGCGCAGGGCCGGCTCCCCAGGGCCGTCCGGGTGTCCGGACCCATCACGACAATCCACACCCAGCGCGGCAAGGCGTTCCTGAACTGGCTGGCACAGCCCAAACGGTTCTGGCGGGCGTGGGGCAACCTCGGGGTCGGTATCGCGCTCGTCGTGATGGTCGGCTCGTTCGCCCTCGTCGCGTTCGCGGCCGTCTCTGCCATCCAGAACCCGACGCCGACGGCACTGAACGAGCCACAGAACGTCCTCGCCATCCCCGGTGTCAACGACTTCCTCCCGCTCTCCGTGGCGCCGGAGATCCTGACCGGCCTCCTCATCGGCCTCGTGGTCCACGAGGGCGGCCACGGCCTCCTCTGCCGCGTCGAGGACATCGACATCGAGTCGATGGGGCTGGCGCTGCTGGCGTTCATCCCCATCGGCGCGTTCGTCGAGCCGAGCGAAGCCTCCCGGAACCGGGCGAGCCGGGGCGGGCAGACCCGGATGTTCGCGGCCGGCGTCACCAACAACTTCGCGATCTCCGTCGTCGCCTTCCTCCTCCTCTTCGGTCCCGTCGCCGGCAGCATCAGCGTCGCAGCCGGCGTTCCCGTCGGCGGCACGCTCCAGGGCTCGCCCGCCCAGGACGCCGGCATCGACCGCGGGACGGTCATCACGAGCGTCGCCGGCGAGCCCGTCGCGGACGCCGACGCGATGCAGGCCACCCTCGCCGAGTCGCGCGCGGACAGCGTTCCCGTCGAACTCGAGGGCGGCGAGACGGTCACGGTCCAGCGCGAGGTGCTCGTGACAGTCGCGGTCCGAGACGCCCCAATCGCCGTGAACGAGACCGTCACCGCCGTCAACGGGAGCCGCGTCTCGACGGTCGGTGACTTCGAGGACGCCGTCGAGTCCCGCCACGTCGCGGACCTGACGGTACGGAACGAGAGTGGGAGCCGCTCGGTGCGGCTCCCCATCGGGACGTACAGCCTCGTCGCGCCCGACGGCGCGCTCGCTGGGCAGACCGGCCTCTCGGGCGGCGAAACCGTCATCGTCACGGCCATCGACGGCAACCGGACCGTCGACTTCGACGACCTCAGCGCCGTCCTCGACGCGCGCCAGCCCGGGGACACCGTCTCCGTGACGGGCTACGTCGGCGGCTACGACGGCGAGCGCCGCACCGTCGAGGTAGACCTCGGCGGCAGCGGGTCGGACGCCCAGCTCGGCGTGCGGGTCCAGCGCGGCGTCTCCGGGTTCGTCCTCGACGATTTCGGTGTCGATGTCTATCCCGCAGACACCTTCCTGACGGTGCTCGGCGGGGACGGGGGCGGTGACCTCGGCGGCATCGAACGGGCCTACCTCACGCTGGTGCTCCCGTTCGCGTCGCTCACCCTCCCGGAGGTGGGCTACAACTTCGCCGGCTTCGTCGGCCCGGTCACGAACTTCTACACCGTGAGCGGTCCGCTCGGACTGCTCGGTGCCGGGGTCGCCTTCTTCCTCGCCAACCTGCTGTTCTGGACGGCGTGGATCAACCTCATCATCGGTCAGTTCAACTGCGTCCCCACGTATCCGCTCGACGGCGGCCACATCCTCCGGACGACGACCGAGACCGTCGTCTCACGGCTCCCCGTCTCGAACGGCCGGGCGCTCACCTCCGCCGTCACCACGACCGTCAGTATCGTGATGATACTCGGGTTGCTGGTGATGGTGTTCGGACCCCGGTTGCTGACCTGAGGGCGACCATCGTCCCCGGGGACAACGGCCGGAGTTACCGCCCGGCGAACCAGTCGGCGAACTTCGCGAGCGCCCGCCCCCGGTGCGAGACGGCGTTCTTCTCGGTCGCGTCCATCTCCGCGAAGGTCGTCCCATCGTGCTCGAAGATAGGGTCGTAGCCGAACCCGCCGTCACCGCGTGGCTCGACGATTCGGCCCGGAACGGCGCCCTCGAACAGCTTCACGGGGAGGCCGACGCTCCCGTCGGCGCCGGCGACCTGCGCGTCCGTGGTCGCGGTATCGCGGTCCTCGGCCGCGAGGTCCTGCCCACGGCGCTCGCCACGGTCGACGGGGTCGGGCGTCGCGGCGAAGTCGTCGCCGTCGCAGTAGCCGATGACGCACCGGAACGCCGCGCGGGCGACCTCCCCGTCGGCGACGGCCTCGCGGGCGACCCGGCCCGTCAGCTCCACGCCGAGCGTTCCCTCGACGTACGAGGAGTACGGTCCCGGGAACCCGTCGAGCGCTTCCACGAACAGGCCGGCGTCGTCGACGATGACCGGCTCACCGGCGTGGCGATACGCCTCGCGAGCACCGTGGGCCGCGATGGGCCCCAGTTCGGGGGCCTGCACCTCGGCGTAGTCGTAGTCCAGGGCCGACACGTCGTCGAGATACTCCTCGGCCTCCCGGACCTTCCCGGGGTTGGTCGTCACGTATCGAAGAGTCATACCCGCCGGTCGGGACGGTCGGAGGGTAGTGGTGTCGGTTCCGGACGTGTGCGGCCTGTGCCTCGTGCGACAACGCAGCGGCGCGGAAGACGATACGGACACGGGTGGAGCACGGTAGCTGGTAGCCGCAGTCCCGTCTCGGGCCGCGTACCCGGTCGTCGAGGTGGCGGTACCTAAGACAACTGGATACTGCCGGTTATCCCCGGGATGTCCGCCGCGACGTCGACCACGATGTTACTCATCGTAGGGTTCTCGATTATCAGACCGTAATTCCCGGGGTTGACTGGGAAGCTGTTTTCCACCCTCGTGACGTTCTTGTGTGTCGCATTGGTGTACGAACCGAAATTGTACCCTTGCTGGTAGTTCTGGAGTTCGGTCTCATCGACGATGTACACGCTGACACCCGCCCCCGAACGGACGATAACCTCGTAGTCGATGTTCCCCGACGAGGAAACGTTGAACGACGACGTGAGGCCGTAGTTCGGGATGATCGTACTCCTCGCGTACTCCCCATTCCAGTCCATGGGATGAGAACCCGACGAAAAATAATATTTTTTGTGATATCTTGGCGATGAAGGATGCTGAACGGCCCCCGACGATTCGCCGGACGCCGCCGGATACCCGGTCGCTCTGGAACCGACCATCACGGCCAAGAGACACTCCACGTCGTCGAATCGGGCCGGTACGGTCAGAACTCGGCCGTTTAGTCCGGGCAGAACCCGGCGCTGTCGTGCCCGGGTCGGTTCTGTCTGTCAGGCAGTCGCACCTGAGACGTCTCAGCGCCGGGCCAGCAGGAACTCGGCGGCGTGGCTCGCGGCCTTGTCGGCCTGCCCGACGAAGTGGTGGTCGGCACTCATCTCCACGAGGCCGAGCCCCAGCTCGCGGGCGCGCTCGACGACCGGCTCCCAGTTCGCGGTCGTGTCCCGGCTCCCGTAGACGATGCGGACGGGCGCGACGATGTCGCCCAGCGCCTCGGGGACCGGGCGCTCCACGCCGCCGGTGATGCCGGCGCCCGGCGCGAGTGCCACGACGGCCTGCAGGTCCCGCCCGTCGGCGGCGTCGGCCGCAGCAGCGAGCAGCGCGACGGCACCGCCGAAGGAGTAGCCGAACAGCCCCACACGGTCGTCGCCGAAGCGGTCGCGAGCCCACCGACAGGCCTGCTGTACGTCGGTTCGCTCGCCCCGGCCCTCGTCCCAGTCGCCGTAATCGAACCGGAGACAGGCGACACCCTGGCTCGTCAGGGCGTCCGAGAGCGCCCGCAGGCGCGCGTCGGTGCGCTTGCCGCCGTACTGCGGATGCGGCGGACACGCGACGACGCAGGCCGTCGCCTCGCCGTCGGGCGTGTCGAGCGTCCCACGCACGTCGCGCCCGCCCGGGACCAGCACGTCCTCGCTCATGGCTCGGTGGTGGCAGGGCGCGGGGTTAGTTCCCGCGGTCGGGCGACCGTGTCGGAGCCGGCACGGCCCCGGAAGCAGGGGAATTATGCCCGCTGGGACCCAACACGAGGGTAATGGGACTCCTCGAGAACAAGGCGCGTGCGCGGTTCTTCTACAAGTACCTCTCGAAGGTGTACGACGAGATCAACCCGTTCATCTGGAACGAGGAGATGCGCAACGAGGCGCTGGAGCTGTTCGGCGTCGACGAGGGCGACCGCGTGCTGGACGTCGGCTGTGGCACCGGCTTCGCCACGGAGGGACTGCTGGAGTACACGGAGGACGTCTACGGCCTCGACCAGTCGGAACACCAGCTCGAGAAGGCCTACGCGAAGTTCGGCAAGCGCGGCCAGGTGAAGTTCCACCGCGGCGACGCCGAACGCCTCCCGTTCAAGGACGACTCGTTCGATGCGCTCTGGTCCTCGGGGAGCATCGAGTACTGGCCGAACCCGGTCGACGCGCTGGAGGAGTTCCGCCGCGTCGTGAAGCCGGGCGGCCCGGTGCTGGTCGTCGGCCCGAACTACCCCAACTCGTCGGTCTTCCAGAAGCTCGCCGACGCCATCATGCTGTTCTACGACGAGGCCGAGGCCGACCGGATGTTCGCCGAGGCCGGCTACGAGGAGTTCCACCACGTCACGATGGGGCCCGACTACAACCCCGAGATCGCCATCACGACCCTCGCCCACGTTCCCGGTGGCGCCGAGACGGACGTGACCGAGGACGCCACCGACGCCGAGACCGACCCCGTCGACGCGTCGGCCGACGACTGACGCCCCGACAACCGGCATTCATCGGCGAAAACTTTCCTTCACCACCCAATAATTTGTTAATTGAAGATGCTACATCACAGGGTCGTACATTGAGAGCATAAAATGGATATATTCGAATCATCCCGCAGTCGTGTGTACTCGCACGACCACGTGGTCGCCGGCCGTAACCGTGACTCCCACCCGGGCGTCGGATGTGAGTCCGGGTCGGTTCGTCCCTGCGAGCCGGACGGCTGCGGACTCGCCGGCGGACCAGTAGGGGTCGGCAGCGCTGTTGAACGGCCCTGTCGGGCCGGCGCGGAACCCCCGCGCGGCGAAGAACGGAACCGGCGGCTGGTAGGCCAGCGGCTCGCCGTCCACGGTGATGTGGACATCGAGGTCCCGCACATCCAGGCGGTCGCCGCCGCCGTGGACACAGGTCACGCGGTCCGTGGCGGCGTCGGCCCGGCAATCGAGTGTGGCACGTGGCGGTGGCTCCGCAGGGACGGCCCCGGACAGGACGGCACTCCCGACGACGGCGGCGAGGCTGACGGTGACGGCCACGAGCAGGACGGACCCGAGGACGGGTGACACGGCGCGGTCGGGACGCGGCGGCACGGGACGTCTGGTTCCGGCATCCGACAAGAAGCTACGGGGCGGGTGTCCGACTCAGCCCGTCGGCGCGCCGTCGCTGAAGACGGTCGTCGAGACGTTCGCCCCCTCGGAGGCGACGGTGACCGTCGCGGTCGGTCCGGGGGCGACGACCCAGCGCTCCCCCTCGATGTCGGTCGTTCCAACGCGCTCGCCGTTGACGAGGACGGTTGCCTGAATCGGTTCCCCCGTGGCTGCGTTCGTCACCGTCACGCGCATCGGGCCGCCGGTTCTGGTCCGCTCGACGGCGAGGCGGACGCCGTCGGAGGTGTTCTCGTCGGCGAACACCGTCGGCACGGCGGAGAGGTCCTTGTACTGGATCTCGCGGAAGACATCCCGGGTCCCACCGTCGAGGAACGTGATGAGGTCGTACGTCCGGCTCGTCCCGTGGGGATGCCCGACACGGACGGAGTAGACGCCGGCTTTGTAGAGGAACGGCTCGCCGGTGAACGTCCCGATGGAGGTGCCGCCCTGGTTCTCGAAGGCCCAGGGGTAGAGTGCTGCAGCCTGGTCCCTGGCGGCCTCGAGTTTCTCACCGCTCTGCCCGAACCGGTCGGTTCCATCGGGGTCGCGAGCCGACGGGACGTACGCCTCCCGGAGGTACTCCTGCGTGAAGGGGCCGCGGTCGATGGTGGCGAGGATGACGCCCTGGCTGGAGGTCTCGATGTAGACCCGCGTCGGCGGCTGGTCCCCGTACATGGACGCCGCGACCTGGGCACGGACGGGGCCTTCGAGCGACAGCAGACGGACCTTCTGGGCCGCGATACGGCGCTCGGAGACCGGCTGTCCGACCGCCGAGCTGTACGTGTGCAGGAGGTTGACAGCCTCACGGAGTGACCCTGCAGCCCGGTCGATAGCGGCCAGCTCGCGCAGATACGACCGGGCGGAGATGGCATCGCTGTTGTACCGTTCGAGTGCACGGCTCTCGCGACGCTCGAGGGCGGTGATGCGGGCGTCCAGCCGGTCGGCACTGCGTTCGACGACGCGCTGGCGCTCCGTTCGATTGTCGCCGACATCGGTGAACGACGACCGGAGCCAGGTCGTCTCGTAGGTCGAGTGCGTCGAACCGCCGTCGGTCGCGACGGCACCGCCCACGTCGAACGTGGCCGTCCCGAACTGGCGGGTCTCCAGGTCCGCCGCGAGCGTCAGATACGCGGTCGTGTTCCGCTCGGAGCGGACCGGCTCGCGGAGGGCTGCCGGCAGCCGCGCGTCGGCAGCACGCGTGTCGGCGTAGTCACCACCGGCGACCGTCTGAGGCGCATCCGACGGTGGGGCCGGCGCCGGGGTCGGGACGGACGGAGTGGCGGAGGTCCCGCCGACAGCGGGGAGTCCCGCGACGGGAGCGAGCACCAGCGCGGCCGCGAGCACCAGCGTGGCCGCGATAGCAGGCGCGTGGAGGGAACGGGGACCGCTCATGTCACACCCCTCCGACCCAGGGAGTAAAAAGTCGTCCGTCGCGTCCGAGGGGAAGCCCGCGGCACCGACAACGGCGACACGAGACGGGTGCAGCAGGCCTGAGACGTTTCATCCGGCGCGGAGACGTTTCATTCCCCGATGGAAAGCGTTTTCCCCACTCCACCGCCACCCGCACCGTATGCGGGCGAGGTCGTGTGCCGCCCTCCAGCCGACGCTTGCCCTCGCCGTCCTCGCCGCGATGGTCGTTGTCGCTGCGACCGCCCCGGCCACGGCGACAGCACCGGCTCCTGCGAGCCCCGTCCTGGACACCGATTCGGCCGATATCGCCGCGGTCCAGTCGGAGACGCCACCCCGCGACGGGACCACGCTCGTCGTACAGCTCCAGCCGAACGGGGACGCACGATGGTCGGTCGTGACGGCGTTCGACCTCGAGAACGAGAGCGACCGCGCCGCCTTCGAAGACCTCGCGCGCCGATACGAACGCGGTGACGCGGATGTCGGATTCGATGTCACGACGTTCCGGCGCGCCAACCGCGAAGCCAACGCGACGGTCAACCGGTCGATGTCCATCCGGGCGGTCGAGCGGAACGCCACAGTCGTCGAACGGGAGAACGGGACCGCGGCCGGGCACCTCACGTTGAACTTCACCTGGACCGGCTTCGCACGGGGGACTGACGACCGACTCCGGTTCGGCTCCGCGTTCAACACGAGCGAGGGGACGTGGCTCCCCGGGCTGGCGGCCGGACAGACGCTCGAGATCCGTCCCCCACGGGGATACGGGGTCTTCACGGCGACGACCACCCCGCGGGCCGGCGTTCTCCGGTGGGAGGGCCCGGCGACCTTCGAACCCGGGGACGTGGCGGCGACCTACGAGCGCAACGGGGCTCCGACGCCGACAGCCACGCCGACACCCGGCTCGCCGACGCCGACAGCCACGCCGACACCCGGCTCGCCGCTCCCCGCCGAGCTGCTCGTCGTCGGCGGAATCGGCGGGCTGCTTCTGGTCGGTGCCGTGCTGCTCGTGCTCCAGCGACGGCGTGACGACGACAGCCCCGCACCGGCGGGGTCGGAGAGTGGAAACGATGGCGGCGCGGCCGGCGATACCGAGACAGGTGCTGGGGACGGAGCGGGAGCGGCCGGCGGCGGTGCTGCCGCCGCTGAAGACGCGGAGGCACCGGACGACACCGAGACGGACACGGAGCTTCTCAGCGACGAGGAGCGGGTCGAGCGGTTGCTCGAACGCAACGGCGGGCGGATGAAACAGGCCAACATCGTCTCCGAAACGGGCTGGTCGAACGCGAAGGTGTCCCAGCTGCTGTCCGCGATGGACGAGGCGGACCGCATCGACAAGCTCCGTATCGGCCGGGAGAACCTCATCAGCCTTCCCGGTGAGGACGTGACCGAACTGGACGAGGAGTGACAGCCCGGGCGAATCTTGCCGACACCGTGGGGCGTGGCGATCGGAATCAGCTTGAACAGCCCTCATATCGCCGGCCAACGGCGACGCTGCTCGGGCCGTTCGGAAACGTTTATTCACCAACGACTGCTGGGTTGTAACGACTAGCATGAAGATACTCGTCACCGTGAAAGAGGTGGCCGAGGTCGAGGACGAGTTCCAGATCTCTGGACTCGACGTCGACGAGAGCTACCTCGAGTACGACCTCAACGAGTGGGACGACTACGCCGTAGAGGAGGCCGTCCAGACCAGTGAGGAGAACGACGACGTGGAAGTGGTGACGGTCACCATCGGGCCCGAGCGGTCCGAGGAGACCATCCGGATGGCGCTCGCGAAAGGCGCGGACCGGGCCATCCGTGTCTGGGACGATTCCCTTGCGGGCGCAGACTACCTCTCCGTCGAGGCCAAGGCCGAGCTGCTGGCCGCGGTCGCCGAGGAGGAAGAGCCCGACCTCATCTTCTCCGGCGTCCAGGCAGCCGACGACTCCAACGGCGCGACCGGTGTCGCGCTGGCGAACAAGCTGGACATGGAGTGGGCCGCCGTCGTCAATACGCTCGACCTCGACATCGAGGGCGGCGTGGCACACGTCCACCGCGAGCTGGAGGGTGGCATCGAGGAGCTGACAGACGTGCAGACGCCCGCCGTCCTCACCATCCAGTCCGGTATCAACGAGCCGCGCTACGCGAGTCTGCGCGGCATCCGCCAGGCCCAGCAGAAGCCCCTCGACGTCCAGGAGCTGGGCGACCTGGGGCTCGACGAGTCGACGCTGGAGTCCGACGTCTCCCGCACGTCGATGTACGAGCCCGAGTCCGAGAGCGACGCCACCCTCTGGGAGGGCTCGCCCGAGGAGACCGCGGGCGAGCTGGCTGACTTCCTCCGTGATAAGGGGGTGGTCGAGGGATGACGGTCCTCGCGATTACGGAGCACCGGCGCGGCGAGCTCCGCGACGTCTCCTACGAGGTCATCACCGCCGGGCGCGAGCTGGCGGACGAACTCGGTGGCGAACTCCACCTCGGTGTTATCTCCGGTGACGTGGACTCGTTCGCCGACGACCTGAACCGTGACGGTGTCGACGCTATCCACACCGTCGACCACGGCGAGGAGTTCAACCACGACGTCTACGCGCAGGCCATCCCGCAGCTGTACGAGGCAAGCGGCGCGGACGTGCTGCTCATGCCGAACACGGTCAACGGGCTCGACTACGCCCCGGCCGTGGCCGACGACCTCGACCTCCCGCTCGTGACCGACGCCATCGCGCTCGACGGCGGCGACACGACAGAGGTCACCCGCGAGCAGTACGGTGGCAAGGTCGAGACGACGTACGACGTCGAGGCCGACCAGTACGCTCTCACCGTCCGGCCGGCCGAATGGCCCCAGGCCGAGGGTGACGGCGACGCCGAGGTCGGTGCCGTCGATGTCGACATCGACGAGGACGCCATCGGCTCCGAGGTCACCGGCTTCGAGGAGGTCGGCGGCGGCGACGTCGACATCACCGAGGCCGACGTGCTCGTCTCCATCGGCCGTGGTATCGAGGAGGAGGAGAACCTCGTCCTCGTCGAGGAACTCGCCGAGACGCTCGGCGCGACGCTCTCCTCGTCCCGGCCCATCGTGGACAACGGCTGGCTGCCGAAGAACCGGCAGGTCGGCCAGTCCGGCAAGGTCGTCACGCCGGACGTCTACATCGCTATCGGCATCTCCGGCGCCGTCCAGCACGTCGCCGGCATGAAGGGCGCCGACACCATCGTCGCCATCAACACGGACCCGAACGCACCCATCTACGACCTCGCCGACTACGGCATCGTCGACGACCTGTTCGACGTCGTCCCCGAGCTCATCGAGGAGTTCGGCGGCGAGGCGCCGAACCTGTAGCCGGTCACCGTCCCACTCGTTCCTTTCTTTCGCCGCCCGACTAGCGGTGGCACTGGCAGGAAGGTCACGCACGGGCCGCGGTCCCGCGTATCGGGGCCGCGTGTCGAGGAGAACTGCTCGCAGCAACAGATGGCGTCGGCCTCGCCTCAGTCGGCAGTGTGGGCCGTCCGCCGCGAGGTCCGCGGCTCCGGGGGCGTCCGCCACAGCGACCGCATGGGCGGGACCAGTCCGCCGGTCACGAGAATGACACCGGCAAGCGGCGCGGCGGCCGGGAGCGTCCCGGCGATGACGAGCGACGAGAGGAAGAACGCGGCGACGGCGGGCATGACCGTCATCGGTGCGAGTCGTCGAGCGGCGCCTCGCGACCTGCCGCCGCGCAGCCAGGCGACGACCGCGACCGAGAGGAAGACCGCCGCGGCGAGGATGCCGGTGACGGCGGCCGCGAGCACGATGGGCTGGAACGTGAACATACCCGAACGGAAGGGGGCGATGGGGGAGTGTCTTGACACTAGATACGTAGCCTGGCGAGGTACCGGGATGCTCCGGGTAAACGACCCCCGTGGTTGGACCGCGGAGCGGGAGGCGGTACCCGAGCGGGTGCCCGACTCCGTCACGTACTTCCGGGCTCCGGGCCTCTCTTCTGGTGATGGAGTATCTGGAACGTCGGCGGAGCCTGGTCGAGGACCGGCTGGAGGCCGTCCTCGATGGGGTGGAGCCGTCGGCGCTGGCCGACCAGGTCCGGCACGTCTCGCTGTCGGGGGGCAAGCGTGTCCGCCCCACCCTGACGATGCTCGCCTGCGAGGCCGCCGGCGGCGACCCGCTGGCCGAGGACTCGGTCGCCGTGGACTTCGCCGTCGGGGTCGAACTCGTCCACAACGCCTCGCTCGTCGTCGACGACATCATCGACGAGTCGGACCTGCGCCGGGGGGAGACCGCCGCCCACGTCGCGTTCGGCCACGGCCCGGCCATCATCGCCTCCGACGGCCTGCTGGGCGAGGCCTTCGACCTGTTCTCCGCGGACGAGCACGCGATGCAGATAGTGGCCGAGGCGATGGTGGAGCTGGGGATGGGCGAGGCCACCGAACTCGTCGCGATACCGAGCGACGAAGCGGAGTACATGGACCTCGCACGCCGGAAGACGGGCGCGCTGTTCCGCGCGGCCGCCGAACTCGGCGCGGTCGCAGCCGACGCCGACCCCTACCGCGTCGAGGCGTTCGGCGAGTACGCCGAACGGGTCGGCGTCGCCTTCCAGATCCGCGACGACGTGCTGGACGAGACGGCCGACCCCGAGGAACTCGGCAAGCCCACGGGGCAGGACGCCGAGATGGAGCGCCCCTCCATCGTCCAGGTGACCGACCTCTCGCCCGCGCAGGCCAACCAGCGCGCCCGGGACGAATCCGACGCCGCGCTCGCCGCGCTCGACACCGCGACCCATCGGGACTCCCGCGCGGTCGACTACCTGCGCGACCTCGCGGAGTTCGTCGTCGTCCGGGAGAAGTAGCCGCCCGTCCGGTATCAGTCGCTACCGTCCCGGAACCGCCCGAGTACGGGCATCTCATCGATATCTGTCTCCGAGAGCAACGACCAGTCGATACCCCTCGGCTTCCCCACGCTCCCCGTCTCCACCGTCCGCTCGGGCGTGACGACGAGGTCCAGCGGCACGTCGTGGGCGTCGGTCGCCCAGTCCTCCTCGCGCACCTGCAACTCGTGGACAGTCGTCGCAACGGGCGTTCCATCGTCCACCAGCCCCAGTTCCCGTAGCACGGCCCACTCCAGGTCGCTGAATCCCTCGCCCTTGCCGACCCGTGCGCCCGACTCGGAGACGGCGACGCTCCCCGAGACGACGAGGTCGATGTCGGGCATCGCGTCGGGGGGGACCTGCCGGCCGTGCTCGCCGATGCCGCTGACGGTCGTGGCTGCGTCGTAATCATCCAGCGCGTCGGGGTCGAGTTCGAGGAAGCACCGCTCGTCACGCAACCGCGGGACCGCCATGTAGACGGTCTTGCCCGCCCGGAGCGCGGCCCGGCGGACCGGAAGCTGGGGGGCGTCCGGGTTCGCCTTCACCGTCTCGGCCGTGCGCCACGCGTCGGTCTCGGCGAGGCGCTCGGCCGCTCGGTCGGCACCCGCGAAATTGGGGATGCGACCATGCGGCGGGAACGGGAACCGGGCCGCTCCCTCGTCCTCGAGGGCGTCCCACACCCGCTTGCGGAGTGACTGCTTGTCCATGCCCCGTCTTCGACCGGGAGCGACGAGTGCCTGCCGACCGCGACCCGTGGGAGCCCGTGACGGGCCACCGCAGGGTTGAGGCCGGGCGGGCGCCCACGGCCGGTATGCTCGACCTCGACGGGAGCGCTGGCGGCGGTCAGCTCCTCCGGACGGCGCTCGCACTCTCGGCGGTCACCGGCCGTGCATTCGAGATGACCGGCATCCGAGGGGACCGCCCGGAACCGGGGCTCAAATCACAGCACCTCGCCGCGGTCGAGGCCGTCGCGGCCGCCTGCGACGCCGAGGTGACGGACGCAGAATACGGCTCGGAGGCGCTGACGTTCGAGCCCGGACCCGTCCACCCGGGGGAGTACGAGGTGGATATCGGGACGGCGGGGAGTGTGCTGCTGGTGTTCGATGCACTCGTACCGCTCTCGGCTGCCCTCGACGAGGGCGAGGACCTCGTCGTGCGTGCAACCGGCGGCACGGACGTGAAGTGGGCCCCCACGACCGACCACTACCGGCAGGTGAAGCTCCCGCTCGCACGCCGCGCCGGCCTCGATGCCCGCGTAGCCGTCTCGCGGCACGGGTTCTACCCAGCCGGCGGCGGCGAGGCCAGTTTCCGACTCGGGAGCGCCGACCTCCAGCCGCTCGAACTCCGGGACATCGGACCGACCGAGCGGCTCGACGTCCACGCCGTCGCGGCGGAGCCCCTCGTGGATGCCGATGTGGCCGAGCGGGGCGCCCGGGCGGCCCGCCAGTCGCTCCGCGACCTGACCCCGCTCCCGGTCGGAACCCACCCCGAGTACGTCGAGACCGACTCCCCGGGCGCCGTCCTGACGGTGGTGGCCCACGGCACGGACGGCCGGGCCGGCTTCACGGGCCTCGGGGAGAAGGGCAAACCGATGGAGGAGGTGGCCGGCGATGCCGTCGGCGCGTTCGACCGATTCCGGCGGGCGGGCGGGACGGCCGAGGAGGGGCCGGCCGTCGACAGCCATACGGCCGACCAGCTCGCGGTGGTGCTGGCGCTGGCCGGCGGCCGCCTGACGACCCGCCGGCTCACCGACCACCTGCGGACGAACCGCGACCTCGTGGCAGCGTTCGGCGGCGGCCTGGAACTCGCGGGCGGTGACCCGGCCGTCGTTCGCTGTGACGACCCGCTCGACATCTGACGGCCGACTCAGGCCGTCTCGTCGTCCTCGTCCCCGTTCTCCTCGTCGTCTTCCTCGTCGCGCCGGGCCAGCCCGGACAGGTGGGGCGCCTCTGGGACGATTATCTCCTCGGTCCCGAGCCGTGCGGCGTTCTCGCTCCCGGGGATACAGAAAACGGGGACGCCGCGCGCGATGCCCGCGAGCGCGCGCGTTCCGACAACTCGCGTCCCGACCTCGTCGTAGGAGAGCCGCCGGAACAGCTCCCCGAACCCCGGCAACTCCGTCCGGAGGACCGGCCGCACGGCGTCGATGGTCACGTCGTCCGGCGTGACCCCCGTCCCACCGGTGGTGACGACCGTGTTCACGTCCTCGCGCGCGACCAGCCGGTCGACCGTCGACTGGATGCCATCGAGGTCGTCGTTGACGAGTTCGCGGACCGCGACCTCGTGTCCCGCATCCTCGAACGCCGCCACGATGGCGTCGCCCGCGGGGTCGTCCTTCACGCTCCGCGACGAGGAGACGGTGACCACGCCGACAGAGAGGGCCTCGATGTCGTGGGCGTGGTGGTCGTCGTGGTCGTGTGAGTGCCCGTGGTCGTCGTGGTCGTCGTGGTCGTGTGAGTGCCCGTGGTCGTCGTGGTCGTCGTGGTCGTGTGAGTGCCCGTGGTCGTCGTGGTCGTGTCCGTCGTGGCTGCCATGGCTGTGGTCGGGTTCGTGGTCGGCATCGGCGTCATCGGTCATGGCCCGTCGTTCGACCCGGCGGTAGGTTAGTGTGCGGGGACCGGAAGCGCCGAGCGGAGATATTTCTGCGGAATCCATCGGATTCCGAGCGAAGTCAGTATGTTCCCGAGGAATTCTGCTGGTACGTCATCAGCTCCCGTACTTCGCCACGCCGGCACCGACGAGCAGGAGCGCCGCACCGCCGAGGAGCGGGACCCGGACGCCGTCGCGGCCGGGGTCACCGCACGAGGACTCCTCGCTGACCGCGACCACGTAGTCGGTGCCCTCGTAGGGGACGACCAGTGCCTCGGTGAACACGCCACGCTGGACGAGCGCCTGGCGGGCGCCCCGGACCTGGTCGAACACCCGCTGCTGGTCGTCCGTGAGGTTCGCGTACGCGACGCGGGTGAGGTCCGCGGGCGGGTCCTCGACGGGCGTCACCGAGAGGCCGGCGACCGTCCGGCAGTTCTGGGCGTCGACGTAGGTGGCCGCGCCGGCGCCCATCGCGACGAGGCCGACGAGGAGGACCGCCACACCCAGATACGAGGTCCGCATTCGTGGGCGATAGCCCCGAGGCGGATATGGGTCTTGCGTCGAGCGGCGCCGACGGACGGCTTCCGCCACCGCTACCGTTTTGCCCGAGCCCTCCGACGTCCGGTCTATGAAGGCAGTCTATTACGAGGAGCACGGCGACACCGACGTCATCCAGTACGACGAGCTGCCGGACCCCGAGGTCGGCCGCGACGAGTGTCTGGTCGAGATGAAGGCGGGGGGCCTGAACCACCTCGACGTCTGGACCCGGCGCGGGATGCCGAGCCCCGGCGAGTTCCCACACATCCCCGGGAGCGACGGCGCGGGCGTCGTCCAGGAGGTTGGCGAGGACGTGACCCGGTTCGAGGCAGGCGACCGCGTGGCCGTCGCGCCCGCCACCTCCTGTGGCACGTGCGAGTTCTGCCGGGACGGCGACTACTCGCTGTGTGAGAACTTCATGCTCATCGGCGAGCACACGACCGGCGTCCACTCGGAGCTGTCGGCGCTGCACGAGGACAACCTCGTCCCCATCCCCGACGACGTCAGCTTCGTCCGGGCGGCGGCCGCGCCGCTCGTCTTCCAGACCGCGTGGCGGATGCTCACCACGCGCGCCGAGGTTCAGCAGGGCGAGAACGTCCTCGTCCACGGCGCCTCCGGCGGCGTGGGCCACGCCGCGGTCCAGATCGCCGCCAACGCCGGCGCCGAGGTGTGGGCCACCGCGTCCAGCGACGCGAAACTCGAACTGGCCGCCGAGTGTGGCGCCGACCACCTCATCAACTACGACGAGGACGACTTCGTGAGCGCTATCAAGGGCGACACCGACGGCCGCGGCGCGGACGTGGTAGTCGACCACATCGGCGCGGCGACGTGGCAGGACTCCATCACGGCCTGCACGCAGGGTGCGCGCCTCGTCACCTGCGGCGCGACGACCGGCCCGAACCCGGAGACGGACATCACCCAGATATTCTGGAAGCAGCTGGACATCATGGGCTCGACGATGGGCACGCCTGGCGAGATGGACGACGTCCTCTCGCTGGTGTGGGACGGCACGCTCACGCCGTACGTCCGCGACGTGCTGCCGATGAGCGAGACCGACCGCGCCCACGAGATGCTGCAGGACCGCGAGGGCTTCGGGAGTGTGGTGGTGGTCCCCGACGACGAGTACGAGGCGGGCACGTACGAGGACGTGACCGGCAGCGTCTGAGGCCGGAGAACACGACAGCCCGGCCGCGACCGGAACCCTCCTTGCGCCGCCCCCCGAATCGACGGCCATGCGACGACGGGCAGCGCTCCGGGCGCTCGGCGCGGCGGCACTCGGCACGACGACGGCTCTGAGCGGCTGCCTGAGCACGCTCGGCGTGACACAGACGGGCCTGGTCCGCGCGAAGTCCATCGTCGTCGAGACCGAGAACGGCCGCGGCCGCATCGCCTACGACGCCATCGACGAGGCCCGGACCATCGCCCGGGGCCACCGGAACGACTTCCAGCAGGACGGGCCACTCATCGTCTCCCAGCCACTCGGCGAGGCGCTGAACCGCCAGTACGCCGCCGTCGACTACCTCGTCCGGCACGACTGCGCGCCCGACGCCGAAGGCGCGGGCGGCTGCGGCGAGGCGAGCCTCACACGCGGTGATTTCAACAGCGTCCGGCTCGGCGACACCGCCGAACTGTTCTACCGGGAAGGGAACGTCGCACGCGTCCTGAGCGTCTCCCGTGGCGACCGGACGCCGACCGACGTGCGGACGGCGAGTCCGACCGCTCGCGGTAGCAACACTGCCACCGACAGCTAGGTCCGGCGGTCCTCCAGCGGCGGGTGCTCGTCCAGCGCGCTGACGAGCAGGTCCCGCGCCTCGCGCGCCGCGGCGAGGTCGGCCTCCACTGCGCCGTTCCGTAGGCGCTCGCGCTCGCGCTCGCCCAGTTCAGCGCGCGCGACGGCGGCCGTCTGCAGGCGGCCGTACTCGGCGTCGTGGGTCAGCTCCCGGACCACCCGAAGTGCCGCAACCACGTCCTCCGGGGCGAACCGGCGGACGACCGATTCGGCCGCGTCGGCCCACCAGCGCAGCTCCTCGGCGGCCGGCGGCGGCCAGCCCACCGTCAGCGACCCGGCGTCGAGCCGGTCGAGATAGGTCTCGTTGGCGGCCACGCACCGCTGGAACGCCGCCGGGTCGTCGACGTAGTGGCTCAGTTTCGAGTTCGAGTAACCCGCGTACTCCAGCAGTTTCGTCACCGACTCCTCACCCACCTCGTGCTCGTGGACGTACTCCAGCAGGCGGCTGGGCGGGCGACGGGCGTCCAACAGCGGCTCGTCGGCCGCCGCAGCGAGGACGTCGAGCGTCTCCCGCGCCGGTGCGTCCCGCCGGAGGTCGGTGAACGCCTCGCGGACGGCGCCGTCGTACGTCTCGATGGGGTCGCGCAGGCGCTCGACCGACGCGCCCAGGTCCGCCTCGCCCCACTCGAGCGTCTGTTCGAGGTCCGCGATGCGCGTCTCGATGGTCTCCAGTCGCTGTGCGACCGCGTATCGGGCGTCGCTGTAGCGCTGGCGGACGTCCTGCCAGTCCTGGTACAGCTGCGCCAGTTCGCGGGCGGGCTGGAGGTCCTCGCGCGCCTGTTCGAAGTGCTTCTCCTTCAGGCGAGAGCGCTGGAACGTCTCGTCGGCGGCCTCGAACGCGTCCCGGGCGGGCAGGTCCTCGGGCAGGTCAGCGACGAACTCGACGAACGTGTCCTGGAACTCCACGTACCCCTGGAAATCGTCGTAGTCGGTGGCACGGTCCTCGTAGCGCTCGAACAGCCGGTCGACCTGCTCGCACGCGCCCGCGACGCGGTCGAGTGCGTCGACGCCGTACTCGTCGACACGCTCGCGGAGGCGCTCGAACTCCGTGTCGGCCGCGTCGAGGTCCGCGATGAGGGACTCGGCGCGCTCGTCACCGTCACCGGCCGTTCTCGACGTCGTGTCGGCCATCAGTCCTCGTCGTCCCCGTCGTCGTCGGTCTCGTCGTACACACTGTCCGGGTCGAAGACACGCTCGCCGACCTGTTCGCCGTCGAGGGTCCGGTAGAAACAGCTCTCGAAGCCGGTGTGGCAGGCGCCGCCCTCCTGTTCGACGCGGTAGAGGAGGGCGTCACCGTCGCAGTCCACCCGGACCTCGCGCACACGCTGGACGTGGCCGCTGGAGCCGCCCTTCTTCCAGAGTTCGTCGCGCGACCGGGAGTGGTAGTGGGCGTAGCCCGTCTCGCGGGTGGCGGCCAGGGCCTCCTCGTCGACATAGGCCAGCATCAGCACCGCGCCGCTCTCGGCGTCCTGGGCGACGGCGGGGACCAGCCCGTCGTCGCCGAAATCCAGGTCGACGGCGAGGTCGGTCGCCACGGACTCGGTCTCGCTCATGCCCGGAGCGAGGCCCGTCCCGAGGATAGGTCTTTTCGTGGGCGCGGGGCAGGGTCGACCAGAGGCGAGCGCCTCGGCTCACCCCAGCCCGAGCAGCAGGAACAGCACGTCCCCGACGACGAGCGAGACGAGCAGCCCCCCGAACATGGGGACGACGAACGGGATGCCCGGCGACACCCACACCCGCTCGCACTCGGCGTCCGAGAGGAGGTCGAGCGCCTCGCGGATGTCGACCGCCGTCGCGCCGTAGGCGTAGCCCACGTCGTCGAGGAACGTCGCCGCACCCCACTCGTCGACCCGGCGGACGGCCGGCTTGGTGGGCTCGTCCGTCGTCGGCACGCGAGGGACGGGCGGGGCGTCGGCCGGTTGTCCCCCATCGGTCACCGCCTCGCCCTCCGCGACGGAGCCGCTGGTCGGGTCGCCACGCGCGTCGGGCGCCGGAACCGAGTCGGGGTCGCGGAACGTCCCCGGGTCGTTCCGGACCGCCGACAGCGTCGTCCCGCGCCAGCGGAGGTACATCCGGAGCGTATCGAGGTCCAGCCCGCCGCGGTCGAAGCCGTCGGGCGTCTCCAGCAGCCGGCCGTACGTCTCCCCGAGCGTGCCAACGCTGACGGGTCGGCCGATGAACATCGGAAGCGCGAACCGGCCCTGAACGGCGTTCCCGGCGGCCAGCACGAGCGGATAGGCCAGCCCCGCCAGCACCGTGTTCGTGAGGATGGTGAGCGAGAACACGCCCAGCGTCGCGCGGTGGTCGGGGATGGTGCCGAACCCGAGCGGGAGCGCGTAGTCGGGATACGCCGGGAAACACAGCGAGAGCGTCATGATGGCCTTCGCGTCCGCGCCGCCGAACGCGCCCAGCCGCCAGAACAGGTAGCCCAGCGCCCCGACCAGCCCGAGCGACAGACCGGTGCGGAACAGCAGCCGCTCCCCGGAGAACGAGGTCAGCCCGACGCGCGAGAAGTCGAGCAACAGCGCCACGACGCCGATGACGACGAGCGGGGCCCACAGGCGCCCGTCGACCCGCCGGGTCCGGATGTCGCGGTAGGCGGCGTAGCCGAACGCCGGCACGAGCAGCAGCCGGAGCAGGTCCGCCACCGTCCCGTAAGCGGTCCGTGGCGGCACCAGCTGGGCGATATCGGACCCGAACACTGCCCGACGGTGGCTCCGGCACCGGATTAAGGCTGCCGGCTTCTTCGAACCCCGAGGCCGGACAGCGGCGCTGTCGTTTCCAGTACATCGTGAATGTACGCTAACAGAACCACCATTTCAGAGCCAGATGGGCACATTGAGATGGAGTTTCCAGAATTTTATATTTGATTCGTCAGTTGGGAGAAAACAGTACCCACCACAACGGCTAACCACGTCCCCCGACAGGGGGTGTGCATGTACCGCGTCATCGGGGAGCGGTCGCTCGCGGACACCTCGCTCGACGCCGACGACGTGCGTGCCCTCCTCCGCGACGTCATCCGTGCCCGCGTCTTCGACGAGCGGGCGCTCTCGCTCCAGCGCCGGGGCTGGATGTCCGGCTACCCGCCCTACCGGGGGCAGGAGGGGTCGCAGGTGGCGGCCGCCCACGCCATGCGCGGCGAGGACTGGCTGTTCCCGACCTACCGGACGAACGCGATGGCGCTCGCCCGCGGGGTTCCGATGAGCGACGTCCTCCTGTTCCGGCGCGGCTACCCGGAGTTCGTCTCCGACCACGAGGTTCGGCTCTTCCCGCAGGCGGTTCCCATCGCCACGCAGTTACCCCACGCCGTCGGCTTCGGGATGGCCATCGACTACCGGAACGCCGTCGCACCGGACCCACCGCGAGACGACCGGACGCGCGACGGGGCAGTGGCCGCCGGCCTCGTGGACCCCACCGACGGCCCGACCGACGAGGCGGTCGTCGCGTACCTGGGCGACGGCGCCACCTCCGAGGGCGACACCCACGAGGCGATGAACGTCGCGGGCGTGTTCGGCGCCCCGGTGCTGTTCCTCTGTGAGAACAACGGCTGGGCCATCTCGACGCCGCGCGAACGCCAGACCGCCGCCGACAGCATCGCGAAACGGGCCGAGGCGTACGGCTTCGCGGGCCGGCAGGTCGACGGGACGGACCCGCTGGCGGTCCACGAGGTCGTCGCGGAGGCGCTCGCGAGCGTGCGCGACGGCGAACCGATGCTGGTCGAGTCGCTCGTCCACCGGCACGGCCCGCACACGACCAGCGACGACCCCTCGCGCTACGAGGACCGCGCGGCGGTGGCCGAGTGGCGCACGCACGACCCGCTGGAGCGACTCACCGAGTTCGCCCGCGAGCGGGACATCGCGGACGAGGCGTTCGTCGAGTCGGCCCACGACCGGGCCGAGCACGAGGCCGACGAGGCCGTCGCGACCGCCGAGGCGACCGCGCCGCCCGCGGTCGCGGACCTGTTCGACCACTCGTACGCCGACCCGCCGCCACGGGTCCGCGCACAGCGCGCGTGGCTCCGCGAGCGCGCCGACGAAATCGAACCGGGCGGCCCGGCGTGGGAGTGACCCGCCCGTGCCACGCCACACCGTCCCACCGACAGTTACACTTCGGGGCCCCCCGTATCGGGGGTGAATGGGAGTGCCGAACGACCGTGTCACGGCGCTGCTCGAGGGCGAGACCGTCGAGCAACGCCGGGAGGCGGCGTCCCGGCTGGTCGAGACGACGACCGGGAACCCGGGACTCGTGGCCCCAGCCCTCGACCGGATCGTCGGTGCGCTGACCGACCGCGACGACCGCATCCGAACGGCGGCCGCACGTATCTGTTTCGAGGTCGGCACCCACGACCCGACCGTTATCGAGCCGCTGCTGGACGACCTTCTGGAGGGTCTGGACGACCCCGTGGCCAGCGTCCGCGCGAACGTCGCCCGCCCCATCGCGGAGGTCATCGTCCGGGACCCGGCGGCCCACCACTCGACGGCGGCCACGCTTCGAAACCGGCTCGACGACGAGTCCGAGAGCGTCCGCCACAGCGTCGCGTGGGCGCTGGAGTGGCTCGCCACCCGCCACCCGACGGTCGTCCCGGCGGCCCGGCTGACCGACCTCCTCACGGACGAGCACCCGCCGGTCCGCAAGCACGCCGCACGCCTCTGTGCCCTCGTCCCGCACGCGGACGGAACGCGACACGAGCGACTGGTCGACCTGCTGAGCGACGAGTCCATCCCCGTCCGCCGGGCCGCCTGCCTCGCGCTGGGCGCGGCTGACCGGCTCGATTCTGGGGCTGGCTCGCGGTCGGTGCTGGCACAGGTCGCCCGGACGGACCTGAACGAGGGCGTCCGGCGGGCCGCCCGGCGTGCGGTCAGGGAATCCGTCTACGAGTCGGCCACACCGGTGGCGGACCCCGCACCCGACGCGAGCGCGCTGGCGGCCGTTCTGGTGACCGGCGAGCGCGCACTCGGGCGCTGGGTCCGTGTCAACGACCCGGACGTCACCGTCCGGGGCGGCCGGTTCCGCGGAACCGTGGAGGCCGTCGACTCGCTGAAAGGCGTCATCACCCTCCGGAACGAGCCGGTCGGCTACACGCTGGAACTCCGCCGCAGCAGCGACGGCTGGACCGGAACCTACGAGGGTGCAGAACGAACCGGGACACTGGACCTCCGCCCGACCACCGCCCGGAAGCTGGACACCGCCCGGACGCCGCTGCGCTACGTGGTCGAGGGGGACCGTCTCGGGTTCGAGGTGGAGGGAACGCCACACTCCATCGAGGTGACCGACCGTGACACGGAGACCGGGCGGCTCCGTGGGGAGAACTGGATGCAGGGCTACACCGTCGAGTTCCGCCCGGAGACGACCGGCCCGGTGCGGGCGCTGTTCGAGCGTGGCCGGGCTTTCGAGGCGACGGATATCGCGTTGTTGACGGAAGCAGGGAGCAGCCTCGAGGAGTAGGAAGCGAATCGGGGGGCGCGGGGGGTCAGTCCGAGGCCATCGCCTCGCCCGCGGCCGGGCGCTCGGCGGGGGGCTCCTCGGGCTCCAGCATCGTCCGGGCGGCGGCGGTCAGCTTGTTCATGACGGCGCGGCCGTCGCGCTCGCGCACGACCACCTCGTCCTCCTCCAGCCGCTGGACGTGATGGGTGACCGTGCTGGGGTCCTTCCCGAGTTCGTCGGCCAGGTCGCTGACCGAGGCCGCGCCCAGCCGGGCGAGCGCGTCGATGACCGCCGCGGTGGAGTCGTCGTTCATCGCCGCGGCCAGCTCGACGCCCTCCGTGTGGGCGGGATAGAACCGGCGCTTGCCGCGAACCTTCGCCCCGCTGACGAGGTCCTCGCGCTCCAGCACACGGATGTGGTGGCGGGCCGTCGACAGCGGGATGTCGGCCCGGTCGGCGATCTCCGAGAGGTACGTCCCCGGCGAGTCCTCGACGACCTCGAACATCGCCTCGCGGGCGTCGTGTTCGAGCGGGTCCGAGTCGTCGTACCGGGAGTAGCGGAACGGCGCCAGCATCCGGACGAGGCGGTCCAGGTAGCTGGAGCCGGGCATCGCCGCCGCGGTCGTGCGGGCGGTCGTCTCGAGGCTCCCCGTCATGCCCGAGAGTGCACCCGACTGGCGGGTGGCCGCGGCCGCAGCGGCTCCGAGGAGGCCGACCATCGCGCCGGCTCCGGCTGGGCCGCCGGGAGCGTCTTCGGGCGAGATGGGCGCCTCGACCCCGACGGCGTTCTGTCGCATCGCCCCCGTATCGCCGCTCCCGTCCGCGTCCGCAGCTTGTGGCTCGACGGCGGCCGGGGCGTCGGCGGCCGGGACGACCGGGTCACGGGACCGGGGCGATGCCACCCGAGCGGTGTCGGCCGTCGCATCGGTGGGCCCGCTCGTGCCCGCGGTGAGCCGGTCACCGGTGTCGCTCAGGGCGTCGGAGACCGTCGTGAGGGTCGTCGCAACCCCGTCGGTCGTCCCGCCGGTAGCGGTCAGCCGGAGAATCGGGTCGTCGCTGGCGGTCAACTCGACGAGTTCGATTTGGTAGCCGGTACCGCTCGTGGACGAGGTCGCATCCACGTTGACGAGGTCGGTCTCGCTGACCGTCTCGCTGTCGAGAGATGCCGTCGTCGAGTCGGAGACCAGCGACGGCAGTGACTGCCGGAGCAGCGAGTCGTCGCCCTCGCTGGGGAGTATCTCCCTGTTGGTATCATCATCCGAGCCGAACGAGTCAGAGGAGTCCGACGAGTCGGTATCGTCATCCGAGCCGAACGAATCAGAGGAGTCCGACGAGTCGGTATCATCATCCGAGCCGAACGAATCAGAGGAGTCCGAATCCGACGAGGGCGTGTCGGAGGAAGACGTGTCCGAGGAGGAGTCGCCGCCACTGGTCGTCGTATCACCACTCGAATCGGAGTCGGACCCCGAACCAGAATCCGAGTCGGAGTCCGAGAACAAGCTATCGCCGGATTCGGCATCGGAATCCGACGACAGCCCATCGCCGAAACCGCCCCCACCGTCATCGTGGGGCCCGACGGCTACGGCGGCCGGCGCCACGAGCGACAGCCCGAGCAGGAGGGTGACGAGGACCACCAGTCCACGTCGTGTACGTGCGTAGTTCATTGCACCACCGGGATACCGCTGGCAGTTGTCACCGATACCCGACAGAGCAGGATAGGTGTTTGGGTGCGCATGTACGGGTGTTTATGTTATTTATACGCATCTCGGCGGAACCGACGACGGACTGGACCGGAACCGGACACCTGTCGGCGATGGGACCGCCCGAACAGCAAGTCGGTGGGGCGGGGGCGAGACATCGAACTGGAGCATCGTGACGATTGCTCCCGGACAGCACCGGCACGCAACGCTCGCGGGTCGTGGGGCGAGCGGGCCGGTCAGAGCGGCGACCCAGTTCCAACGGCGGCGACGTACTCCGTGCTGGAGGTCCCGGAGACTGGGACGAACGTGTCGGCGTTGTCCACACCGCTGTTCTTCCTGACCTCCGTCGGCCCGAGGGAGTACTGGTTGCTCGCCGCCGGGTCGCTCGGCGCCTCGACGAAGAAGGAGAACTCCGCCGACTCCCCCTTCGTGGTCGCCTCGTTCACCATCCCCGTGTCGAAGGAGACCTCCGTATCGCTCTCCTTCGTCACGCCCTCGTTCGTGCCGACGACCGTCCAGCCGTCGGGCAGTTGCTCGCGGGCGGCCTCCACGTCGTGACTGAGTATGTCGATGGTGACGGTGACCTGGTTCGTCCCGCCGGCTGTGAACACCTGCCCGTCGTCCTGGCGGGACCCGGTCGCCGAGAGCGTGACCGGCTCGTCACCGAGCGGCGCGAGATTGATCTGTTCGTACGTCGGGACGTTGCCCGGCTCGGCGAACGTCTCGATGGTCCGGACGGCATCGACCAGTCCTGCACCGGCGTTGTACGGCGTGTACGCCGCCTCGGCGTTGGGGTTGGCACCGCCCTCGATGAGCCGGATAACCTCCTCGGGGTCGGGATACTCGCCGCCGTTGTTCCGGTAGTAGGCCTCCATGACCTGTGCAGTCACCCCGGCGGTGACCGGACACGACATCGACGTGCCCGAGAGCGCCGAGTAGAAGACGCCGGTGTCGGCGGGCGTCGCGCCGTAGCTGGCCTCCAGCGCTTTCAGCGCGGAGGCGCCCATCGTCGAGACGACGGCGCTACCGGGTGCGATGACGCTCGGCCGGTAGACGCCGTACGGACCGGTCGGCGGGTCCGCGGACTGCTTGCGCTCGATGAGATCGATGGTCCCGGTCGCCTGCACGGCGGCGTACGGGATGATCTCGAAGACGTACGTCGCGTCGGGGTCGACCTGCGCGGAGAGTACCTCGGGGTTGTTCAGCGAGGCCGCGGAGCTCTCGACCGGGCCATCCTCGCCCCCCTTCCGGAGGTTGATGTCGAGGTCCTGTCCCGGCGGGTTCCAGGAGATGGTCGCCTCGATGGAGCCGACGCCATCGTTCTTCGGCGTGTACTCCACGTACGTCGGCGAGCCGACCTTCGCGCCGTCGGCGGCGACACTGGCGTCGGCCCCGGGACCGGCCGTGAACGAGAGCGAGTCGGGCTGCTTCTCGTCGGCGAACGCCTCGGCGGAGCTGCTCTCGCGGTTGAACTCGTTGACGTTTGCCAGCGCGTCCCGGCGGTCCTCACCGGTGAAGCCGCCCTCGCCGTTCGGGAACTCGTTCCAGCGGGCGCCCTCGCTCTCGGGGTTCTGCTGGCCGTGGTTCGCCGTCCGACCGCGCGAGGAGAAGCTCGTCGGCTTCGTCGTCGCGTCGATGCCCTCGCCCTGGCCGTCGTGACTGGCGGCGATACAGAGGATGTGGGGCGCGGTCTTCGCGCCGCCCAGCGTGTTCGTGCTCGGGCCGCTGTTGCCGGCCGAGGAGACGACCGTGATGCCGGCGTCGAACGCCCGCCACGTCGCGCGCTCCTGACCGCCGGCGGGGTTGAAATCGTTGCCGCCGGCGGAGCCGTAGGAGTTCGACGTGATGTGGAGCTCCTCGCCGAGGCCGCCGTCCTCGACGGGCGCCGTGAGCGTGTCGAGGATGTGGTTGTACGCGGCGACCGCGTTGAGGATGAACAGGCCCGCACCCGTGGAGTAGACCGTCAGGTCGGCGTCGGGCGCCATCCCCTCGTGTTCGAGGTTCCGGTTCCCCTCGCCGACGACCGACCCGGAGCAGTGGGTACCGTGGCCGATGTCGTCCGTGTCGGCGGGGCCGACGTCCGTCCAGGCCGTGTCCGTGCTCAGCGGGTCCTGGAACTGGTAGTTATGTCGCAGGCGGTCCTGGAGGTCGGGGTGGTAGGCGTCGACCCCGCTGTCGATGACCGCGACGTGTACGCCGTCCCCCGTGTAGCCCAGGTCGAAACGCTCCTGGGCCTCACCGGCCGTCGTGGCGACCTGCGCGTCACCGTTGTGGTAGTCGATACGGCGGTTCGCCTCGACGTACTGTACCCGGTCGAGACCGGCGATGGCACGAAGCGCCGTCCCGGTCGCCCGCGTGTAGACGATGTCGAGGGCGTCCATCTCGTAGGTCCCGTCGGGGAGGTCGAACCGGTCGAGAACGTCGTAGCTGGCACCCGGCTCGAACACGACCAGTGCCCCCTGGAGGTCGTCATCCTCCGCATCGATACCGTCCCCGAGAGCCGCACGCACGGTGTCGGCGGCCGCCCCAGTGGTCGAGAACAGGGCACCACCCGCAGCGGCACCCGCACCCTTCAGCACGGTCCGTCGGTTTGCGTCCATACCGCTTCCATCCCGTGAACAAGGTAAACAGATTGAGACAGATTCGTCCAAAGGTTACGGACATACAACCACATATAACAGATATTCAGTCAGTTTGTTTTACATTGTCACGCACGCCAGAGAGTGTCCAACCAGCAACGGGATAGCGAATCAGCACCGGCGGGGAGAACGTCCGGCATCCCGAGCTCAGGCCCAGTCGCCGGGCGACGCGACCGGCGACATCGTGCGTTCAGACGTTCTCGCCCTGATAGTCGCCGTCGTACGCGCCGGTGTGTTCGGCCTCGGCGAGCACGAGTTGGGCAACCCGGGCGCCGGTCTCGATGTCGATGTCGTGGCCGACCTGCAGGAGTCCCTCGCCTTTGCCCTCGTAGCCGGCGTCCCAGACCGCCGTGTTCAGCATACAGGAGTTGCGCAGGAGCGACGAGCGCGGGTAGAGGAAGCCGACGTGGCCCTCCGGGATGGAGATGACCTCGGCGTACCGGACGACGTAGTTGCCGGGCGTGAGCCGGTAGCCCTCGCGGTCGGGTCCGTCCTGGCCCGCGTGTTCGTAGCCCGCCTCGCCCTCTAGCGCGTCGCCGATTGGCTCGTTCACCTGCTTGTAGCGCGGCCCGACGGACTTCCCGTCCGTGGTGATGCGACCGGGCCCCTTCTGGCGGAAGACCGCCTCCAGCGTGAGGTCCACGCCGTTGGGCTGTACCTGCTCCTCGCTGGTCGGTGTGATGTGCTCGGCGACGAACGCGCCGCTGCGGAACATGGCGGGGAGCGCTCGTCGTGTGGGCTTAGGGATTCGGGTTCTGGCGGATGGGTGGTAGTAGGGTGACTTCACGACGGAACCGACAGCCACGATGAGAACCAGCTGAAAGCCCCCGCCCGCTCGACCGGCCGCGACTCGCTGCGGTCCTCGGCCTCACTTCGTTCGGCCTGTGGTCCTTGCGTCGTCGGGGCCGAGTCGAGGCGGGCGGCCCCTTTCAGTCCCGCCCTATGTGGCTTGTGTCGGCTCGCGATGGCCCTGCCCTTCCCCAGGTCGCACGGGCCTCGGCGCGAGCGCCTCGACCACGCGCTCCCGGCCAGCTGGCGGTTGCTCGATATAATCGGTTCCGGGACGAGGAAGCGCGCGAGCGCCACCCGAAGCGAACCGCGAGCGCGAGCGAGCGTGTTCGCAGCCAGTCGGCGCTCGCGCGGGGAGGTATGGGGACGCTAGCGCTCTGCTGGAATCACCACGCGCGAACGCTCGGTGATACAGGAACGGGGCGGGACTGAAAGGGGCCGCTCGCTCGGCGGGTCCCCGGCGAAGTAAGCACCGCAGGGCGTCGCAGGCGCCCGAGGAGCGCAACGAGTCGCGGACCCCCGAGCGAGCGGGGGCTTTCGATGGAATCGACCAGAGCACGGAGATCATATCTATAAGCACGCACATATAGACGTAATCTGAAGCGTAGATTCCAGAATACGCCCACAATATCAGAAGATGCGATTCTTCGGGCGGAAACGATACGACCCACGAACGGAGCCCCTTAGTCCCCGCCTCCACTCCATCCGGTCGATGAACGTCTCGGAGGGGAGAATCACGGTCGAGGTGCCCGAACAGCCCGAGCAGGGCGCGGGCGATGCGGTCTTCTACAACCCGGAGCAGGAGCTGAACCGGGACCTGACGGTCGCTGCGCTGCGGGCCTACCGCGAACGGGCCGAGGAGGAGGGCGTCGACGGGCCGCCGCCGCGCTCGTATCTGGACGCGACCGCCGCCTCGGGCATCCGCGGCGTTCGCGCGGCCGCCGCGGGGTTCGAGGCGACGTGCTGTGACGTGGACCCCGAGGCCGTCGCCCTGGCCCGCGAGAACTTCGCGCGCAACGACCTCGACGGCGAAGCGGTCCACCGGGACGCGAACGCGCTGATGCACGAGGACCGCTTCGACGTGGTCGACCTGGACCCGTTCGGGACGCCCATCCCGTTCGCCGACGCCGCCTTCCGGTCGGCCCGCACGCTCTGCTGTGTGACGGCCACCGATACGGCGCCGCTCTGTGGTGCCCACTTCCAGTCGGGGGTCCGGTCGTACGGCGCCGTCCCGCGGAACACGGACTTCCACGCCGAGATGGGGCTGCGCATCCTGCTGTCGGCACTCGTGCGAACGGCCGCACGCTACGACATGGCGGCCGAACCCATCCTCTCGCACTCGGCGCCCCACTACGCCCGGACGTACCTCGAACTCACCTCGGGCGCACAGGCGGCAGACAGCCTGCTGGAGGAACTGGGCTACGTGGACTGGTGCCCAGACTGCTTCTGGCGGACGTCTCGGCGGGGACTCGTCCACGACCCCGTGGCGGAGTGTCCGGACTGCGAGCGCCCGACCAAACCGGCCGGCCCGCTCTGGCTGGGACGGACCCAGGAGGACGGCTTCCTCGCGCGCGTCCGCACGCACGTCGACGAGGACGAGATGGGTGCGTCCCGCGCCGTCGGGCGGACGCTCGACCGACTCGACGTCGAGCTCGACGAGCCGACCCACTACGACCAGCACCGGCTGTTCGGGAACTGGAGCGCCCCGGCCATCGGGATGGACGAGTTCATCGACGAACTCCACGAGGCCGGCTTCGAGGCCTCGCGGACCCACTACGGCGGGACGACGTTCAAGACGGACGCCGACGTGGCCGAGATGGCCGCCCTGTTCGCCTGAGCGGACGGGCGTCCGGCTGCGACGGACCCGCGGTCACGGAACCTTTGTACGGCAGGGTCGAACCCGGGCGCAGTGGCAACCAGCGACCTCTCTGCCGCTGCCCGCGAACACGCCACCGACGCCGTCGACATCACCCGGAAGGTGGTTGAGCGGGCGCGCACGGCACGTGTCACCTTCCTGGCGGCAGCCGTCGCCTACTTCGTGGCCGTCTCGCTGCTCCCGCTCGCGGTGGTGGTGGTCATCGCCGCCTCGTTCCTGGGCGGGACGGACCTCGCACTGATCATCATCGGCGAGGTGACCGCTCTGTTCGGTCCCCGGGTCGACGAGCTGCTCTACCGGATACTCACCGAGAAGGCCACGGGCGTACAGGTGACGCTCGTGGGCCTTCCCGTCGTCCTGTGGGGAGCGCTCCGGACGTTCCGGGGGCTCGACGCCGCGTTCGAGGAGGTGTACGGCGCCGACGAGCGTGACTCGTTGCCCGAGGCGCTGGTCGATGCAGCCGTCGTCTTCACGACCGTCACCCTCGGCGCCGGGCTGATGGTCGTCGTCGGGTTCGTCGTGAGCGCGACGACGCCCATCGGCACCATCCTCGAACCGCTGGCGCTGTTCGTGGGTCTCGCGGTCGTCTTCTTCCCGATGTACTACCTGTTCCCCAACGTCGACCCGGAGCCGACGGAGGTCCTGCCGGGGACGCTGTTCACCGCGGCAACGTGGACGCTGTTCCAGGCCGGCTTCCAGTCGGTACTCGCCGACATCAGCGGGGCATCCGGCGTGGCCGTCTCCAGTGCGGGGGCGTTCGGCGCCGTGTTGCTCATCCTGACGTGGCTCTACGGCGGGAGCCTCCTGCTGCTGGTCGGAGCGACCCTCAACGCCGTCATGGCCGAGCGGGTCACGGTCGAGGGCGAGGACGACCTGTTCCCCGAGTACGGCTGACCGGCCGTGCCAGGGCCACACTCCCCGGTGACCGCCCGACGGAACCCGCTCCGACACCAGCCGCCGGTTCCACCCGTTTTATGTGACCGTCTGCCGAACGCCGGCCCATGAACCAGCGGGCGTCGCGACTGGCAGACGTGACCCGGACGACCGTCCGGGCGGTCCGGTCGGACCAGATCACGTTCATCGCGGCCAGTCTCTCCTACTACGCGTTCATCTCGCTGATCCCGCTGTTGTTGCTGGCCATCGTCACTGCGAGCGTGTTCGGCGGCGAACAGCTCGCCGCCGGGCTCGCAGACCGGGCCGCCACCGCCTTCGGCGACCAGGCCGGGGATGCCGTCCGAGGTGCACTCACTTCCGCCGCCGGACAGGGGGGCGCCACCCTCGTCGGCCTGGCGGTGTTGCTGTGGTCCGGACTGAAGCTGTTCCGGGGCATGGATGTCGCCTTCTCGACGGTGTACGGGGCACCGCTCCCGGAGGGCATCATCGAGCAGGTCCGAGACGCGTTCATCACGCTGGTCGCGGTCGGCCTCGGCATCGCCGCGACGGTCCTTCTGGGCTTTCTCATCGCACAGGTCGACATCCCTGCGCTGGGCATCGACCTCGCGAACGTCATCGGCACGCTCCTGCTCGTCGTGGGGCTGGCGGCGGCCTTCTTCCCGCTCTACTACTTCCTCCCCGCCCAGAACGTGACCCCGCGAGAGGCGCTCCCCGGCGCCCTCTTCGCGGCCGTCGGCTGGACCGCGCTCCAGACAGGCTTCCGGGTCTACGCCGCGGGCGCCGGTACCAGCGCCTACGGTGTCCTCGGGGCTGCACTCCTTCTAGTGACGTTCCTCTACTTCGGCGCCCTCATCCTCCTCGTCGGTGTGGCCCTGAACGCGGCCAACGCGGGACGGCTGGCGGAGGACGACATCGAGACCGAGATGGAGAGCATCGACAGCGAGAAGCGGGACTCAGACATGACCGAACGAGATACCGAGCTGAATCTGGACATCGACACCGAGGAACTGGACGACGAGGAACTCCGGCGAGCGGTCGAGGGGCTCCGCGAGGACCTCGCGGACTTCGAGGAGCGCATCGACGACCGGACCGTCCACCGCGAGGAGATCACGGACGAACTCAAACACTACGTCCGCGGACAGGTCCGCAAGGGGAAGGCCCGCGGCTGGGGCCCCTACCTCGTCCTGCTGTACGGGACCGCGATGACGCTGGGTGCGTTCTATCTCCTCGGGGACATCGCCGCCGTCCTCGCCATGTTCGTCATCTGGCTCTCGACGCTCGGGCTCTACACCCTGATGCTGCTGGTCGGTGCCGGCGTCGGCGCCGCCCGCGCACCCGGGAGGATGAAGGACCGTATCGACGAGTTCCGCTCCTGACCGGATGTCCGCATCCGGCCACGACGCGCTCCGCCGGGTCGCCGTCGTGCTCACGACCCGCGGTGTCGGGCTCGAATCACTGTTCACCGGCCTCCCCCTCGCGCTGCTGGTCGGCTTCGCCGCCCTGACCCAGCTCGGCGACGTCTGGTTCTACTTCCTCACGCTCGCGACCGCCTACTGGGTCGGTGACACCGTCGCCGGCAGCGACCGCCGGCACGCCGCCTTCCTGCTCGGCTGTGCGCTGACCGCGCTTGCGCTCTCGACGACGCTCAAGGGCTACTTCGCACTCCCGCGCCCGCCCGGCGCGGGCGTGGCCGTCGGTGCCGACCGGCTCCCCGGCGCCCTGCGGGCGTTCTACGTCGACGCGGCGACGGCCGACGGGACCGGTTTCCCCTCCGGGCACGCGCTCGGTGCGGCCCTCGTCTGGGGCGGCGCCGCGCTCACACTGGAGACCGACCGCCGGACGCGGCTCGCGGGCGGGGCGGCGGTCGTGCTGCTGGTGGGCCTCTCGCGCGTCGGGCTCGGCGTCCACTACCTCGTGGACGTGCTCGCGGGCTGGGCTATCGGTGGCGCCGCGCTCACCATCCTGCTCCGGGTCGGCGGTGACCGGAACCCGGGACGTGTCTTCTCGTTGGCCGCGCTGGTGGCGCTCGCCGGCGCTGTCGCGAACTTCGACGCCACGCACCTGACCGCGCTCGGGGCCACGCTCGGGGCACGCATCTCGTGGGGGGCGGTCGGCGAGGACGCACTCCGGGCGCCCACGAGCCTCCGGTCCGGCCTCGTCCTCACGGCCGTCGGACTCCCGGTGCTCGGGGGACCGTTCTTCTACCTCTACGCGGTCGAGCCCGGTCCCACCGTCGCGTTCGCCGCCAGCGCGGTCATCACCGCCAGCGTTCTGGTGTTGCCGCTGGTTGGAGATGTCGTGCGGAAGAGCATCTGACCCCGACCTCCGAGCGCTGTCGCTGAGCGGTTTCGACGGTGCCGCGCGCCGAAGGTGTGCGATTCATCGGCCACAGCGCGCGCCAGCTGTCCGGCTGTCCTGCCGGGGACGAACCGCTGGGGACGCTGGCGACGCCGGGGACCCATCCGAACGACGGGAGCGTTCGCGTTACTCGAAATCCAGATCGAACTGCTCGTGCTCGATGACCGTGTTGAGCACGACACTGGTGTTGGACTCCTTGATGTCCGGGTCGATGAGCAGCTCCTTGATGCCCTCGTTCATGTGGTCCGTGTCGGTGAACTTCCCGATGGCGACGATGTCGTGGTCGCCGGTCACCTCGTACACCGAGACCATCTGCCGGTGCTCCTGGAGTCGATCGGTGATGTCGGGGAGGGCGTCCCCCTCGACCTTGAGCTGGATGATGGCGGTGACGTCGTACCCGAGTTCGCCGTAGTCGACGACGGGCGTGTAGCCGCGGATGATACCCTGCTCCTCGAGGTCGGAGAGGTGGTTCGAGACGGTCGTGACGGAGACATCGAGGTCCTCGGCGAGGCTGCGGAGCGATGCGCGCCCGTCGTTGAGCAGGGCGTTGATGAGGCGGCGGTCCAGGTTCTCGTAGGTCATACGTTCCCTATCGGGAGAGGGGATTTAGAACTTTATGAACACCCACTTTTTCGCGCAAACACCTGACGCACACCCCGAACGGCGGGAGCGACCCGGGCGTTGAACTTCGGGCAGTTATCCGAGCAGTACCGAACCATATCTGTTCATTCATCCAATAATAGCAGGTATTGCCTCTAGTTCGGCGGAGAGAAACTCGCCCAGAGCGCCAGTATTTTATCCAAGGGAGTGTTGGAACCCGGTGACGACGAAAATGACGAACGATAACCTCTCTGCGGAGGCGGAACAGGTGGTCGAGGAGATCGAGGAGAAGAACGTCGACTTCCTCCGGCTCCAGTTCACGGACATCCTGGGAACGGTCAAGAACGTGTCCGTCCCGGCCGACCAGGCCGAGAAGGCGTTCACCGAGGGCATCTACTTCGACGGCTCCTCCATCGAGGGGTTCGTCCGCATCCAGGAGTCGGACATGCGGCTCAAGCCCGACCCCGAGACGTTCGCGGTACTCCCGTGGCGGAACACCGAGGAGCACGCCTCGGCACGCCTCATCTGTGACGTCATCAACACCTCGACGGGCGAGCCGTTCGAGGGCGACCCGCGCTACGTCCTCAAGCAGGCCCTGGAGCGCGCCGACGACCTCGGGTACACGGTCAACGCCGCGCCCGAGCCGGAGTTCTTCCTGTTCGAGGAGGACGAGAACGGTCGCGCGACGACGAAGACCAACGACGCCGGCGGCTACTTCGACCTCGCGCCGAAGGACCTCGCCTCCGATGTCCGCCGTGACATCATCTACGGGCTGGAGGACATGGGCTTCGACATCGAGGCCTCCCACCACGAGGTGGCCCAGGGCCAGCACGAGATCAACTTCGAGTACGACGACGCGCTCACCACGGCCGACAACGTCGGCACCTTCCGGACGGTCGTCCGCGCCATCGCGGCCCAGCACGACCTCCACGCGACGTTCATGCCCAAGCCCATCCCGCGCATCAACGGCTCCGGCATGCACACCCACTTCTCGCTGTTCCAGGACGGCGAGAACGCGTTCCACGACGAGGACGACGAGTTCAATCTGAGCGAGACGGCCAAGCAGTTCACCGCCGGTATCCTCGAGCACGCGCCCGCGCTCGCCGCGGTCACGAACCCGACGGTGAACAGCTACAAGCGACTCGTCCCCGGCTACGAGGCACCCGTCTACGTGGCGTGGTCCGACCGGAACCGCTCGGCGCTCATCCGCAAGCCCGCCGCGCGCGTCCCGGCAGCCAGCCGCATCGAGGCCCGCTTCCCCGACCCGTCGTGTAACCCCTACCTCGCGTTCGCCGTGCTCATCCACGCCGGTCTCGACGGCATCGAGCGCGGCCTGGAGTGCGACGACCCCGTCCGCGAGAACATCTACGACTTCGACGAGGCCAAGCGCGAGGAGTACGGCATCGAGACGCTGCCGACCAACCTCGGCGAGGCCATCGACGAGCTCGAAGCGGACGAGACCATCCTCGACGCGCTCGGCCCGCACATCGGCGAGAAGTTCGTCGAGGCCAAGAACGAGGAGTTCCAGGACTACCTCGTCGACGTCTCCGAGTGGGAGCTCGACCGGTACCTCGAGACCTTCTAACGCACCTTTTTTCGGTTCGGGTTCCGCGCCGCAGGCGCGGAACCGCTCACCGAAAAAATCTGCACCAAAAAAGCCGCTCCTCGCTACGCTCGGAGCGGAGAAACCGCGCTCCCTGCGGTCGCGCGGTATGCAGTAACTGTCTCTGGAGAGGCCTGCGTCGCTACGCCGCTTCCTCCTCGCTGCCCGCGTTGATGAGCTGCTGGAGCTGCTCCATCCGCCGGTTCAGGTCGACCGCCGGATCCGTCGAGCCCTGGGTCTGGAGCCGGTCGACGGTCATGATGGGGTCGACGCCGGCGTCGATGACGACATCCAGCAGCTCCTCGATATCCCGGCGGTTGAGCGCGAGCGAATCCAGCAGGCCGATGGCGATGGCCATCGGCACGGCCACGTCGGGGTCCTGGGGGAACTCCTCGCCCAGCTGTTCGAAGTCACCACCACCCTCGTCGGCGGGGTGGAGCCGGAGACAGCGCGAGCAGAGGCCGGCGTGTTCGGTCTCGGCCGGGAGGTGGCCACGGTACTCCTCGGGCACGTCGAACGTCACGACGGCCGCGTTACAGACGGGGCAGCGCATACCCACCCTTCACGGGCAGGGGTAAAAACCAGTGTGGGTAGCCGGACGTCCAGGGGGGGCGGTCAGTCGTCGGCGGAAACCGGTTCCTCGGCCTCGGATTCGGCCTCCTCCTCGGCGCGGGCGACGGACTCCTCTTCTTCCTTCTTGGCCTTGATCTTCTTCATCCGGAAGATCTCCTCGCGCTCTTGCTCCTCGAGCTTCTGCTCGATGTACTCCTGGTTCTCGTAGAGCTGCGGCAGGAGCGTGAACTCCAGGGCGTTGACACGGCGTTTGGTCGTCTCGATCTCCGTGAGCATCTTCTTCATCGCCGTCTCCACCTCGGCGGCGAGGATGATGATCTCCAGCAGTTCCTCGTACGCCTCGGCGGCCTCGTCGATGCGCGCAGAGGTCCCGACGACACCGTAGCCACGCTCGTCGAGGGACTTCTTGACCTTCGAGGACTCGATCTGGGGGACGACCACGCCCATGATGTTCTTCGACTGGGTCGTGATCTCTGGGTGCTCCTTGAGCGCGGCCGCGGCACCGCGCACGGAGACATCACCCTCCATCGCGCGCGCCATGTTGATGGCACGCTGAGCCCGCTCGTAGCGGTCGTCCATCTGCTCGCGGACGTCCTGGGCCTGGTCGAGGATGTCCATGAACTCCATGATGAGGCCGTCACGCTTCTTCTCGAGGGTGTCGTGGCCCCGCTCGGAGAGCTCGATGCGCTCCTCGATAGCCATGAGGTTCTTCCGCGTCGGCTTGACGTCCTTGGCCATTATCGGGTCGTTCCGGGCGAAGCGGCTTAACGCTTTACGAAGGGTGGCGCGCGCCTCAGCCGTCGTCACCGCCGTCCCCAACCCCATCGTCGGGGCCGACACCGGTGGACGTTCGGACCTCGACGATACCGTCACCGAGTTCGACGACGGCGTCGAAGAGGCCGGTCAGCGCGGTGAGGTCCTGATCCTCCAGCGCGACCGGGTCGACGTGGAAGTGCCCCACGGCGCCCGCGGCGTGGAGCCGCTCGACGAGTGGGTGGAGTAACCGGTACGCTTCCTCGACCTCCGCGTACTGTAACAACGCCGTCAGCGAGTCGAAACAGAGCGTCGACGGCCTGTCCGGAAGCGCCGCGATGGCCTCTCCCACGGTGATCTCCAGCCCCGTGAGGTCGTCCGGGTTCTCGACCCGGCGGACGACCGCTCCGGACGCGCCGGACGACTCGGGTGTGCCGAGGGCGTCCCCGACGGTCACAACCTGGACCGCCTCCGGGGAGTTACGGTGGCCCCGCAGCCGTTCGAGCCACTCGGCGGCCGTCCCCCGGTAGGTGACGGCGACGACACCGGTCGGGCCCCCCGCCAGCGAGAGCGTCGCGCACGCGTTCTCCCGGTCGTCGTGGAGGCCCGGTGCGCGAACCAGCACTGCCGACGCTCCGGAGACCGCGGGCGGAACGCCGGCGAGGTCGGAGAGTTCACGCATTCGAGACTACCTGCGATATCGGACCGGATGATATCAAGGCTATGGTGCGGGTGACGGCCCGTTCAGTCGTCCGCAGGAATCGGTTCGATATCGACCTGCTGGGCGATGGCCTCGAACTCGTCGGTGAAGGCCTCGGTCAACTCCGTCGGGTCGTCGACGAGCCCGGCGTCCGAGGCGATACCGACCCGGACGTCGCCGTCGTAGCTGTAGATACTGATGCCGAGTCCGACACCCTGCGAGGTCGGTACCCAGAACATCATGTCGCTCACCTCGGCCCCGGCGAAGTGGAACGTGTCGGTCGGGCCGGGCACGTTCGTGATGACCGACGACGCCCGGTTCTGGAACCGCCACATCGCCAGGTCCTGGAACGGCATCGGCAGGTTCCCCACCGTCCGCAGCAGCGTCAACATCAGCCACGCCTGCGTCCCCTGCCGGAGCGCCCCCGTCCGCTCGCCGATGGCATCGATACGGCCCTGCACGCTGTCGATACCGACCGGGAGCTGGAGGAAGCCCAGCCCGAAGGCGTTGCCGAGCTGTTCGTCACGCCGGTCGAGCGGCTTCAGGTTGACCGGGATGGCCGTCCGGTGCTCGGCGTCCGGGTCGACGTGCCCGTCGTGTGCCTCCATGTAGCGCCGAAGCGCCCCGGTCGTCGTCGCGAGCAGGACGTCGTTGATGGTACCGTCGAACGCCCGGCCCACGCGTTTGGCCCGGTCGACATCGATCGGCGCGGTCCAGGCGGCCCGTTTCTTCAGACCAAGTTCGCCCGTCACCGCGGTCTCGGACTCCTTCGGGAGGAACATCGACTCCGTGCCGATCTTCGTGGCGCGCGCGCCCCGAACGAGGAGGCTCGGCGCCTTCGAGAGCGACGCCAGCACGCCCGGTCCGTCGTCCGCGTCGGCGTCCGTAGCCGAGGGCGAGGCCGAGGGGCTACCCGGCGACGTGGCGTCCTCGTCGGCAGCGTGGTCCGGGGGGGACGGGACGCCCCGGATGGGGAGGTTGATCTCGCTCGGGTCGTCCGCCAGCCCGAGCAGGACGTACATCATTGCGAAGCCGTCGCCCAGCGCGTGGTGGATACGCATCACCAGCGCGTTGCCGTCGCCGGCTCCCTCGACAAGGTAGCCCTGCCACAGCGGCTTGTCGTGGTCGACTGGCTGGCTCAGCAGGTCCCCCACGAACGACTGGAACTCGGCCTTGCCCTGTGGCTCGGGCAGCGCGACGTGATGGAGGTGACAGTCGATATCGAACTGCTCGTCGACCTCCCACGTCGGCCGCCGGAAGGGCGTGTGCTCGTTGACGACCCGCTGACGGAACCGCTTGAACGGGAGGAGTCGCTCCTTCAGCTGCTGTCGGACCGCCCCGTAGGAGACGGGGTCGTCGAAGTGGAGCATCCCCGTGATGGTCATCAGGTTCGTCCGGTCGCCCATCCGGAGCCAGCTGTTGTCCGCCCCCAAGAGCACCTCCCGGTCCGGCGGTTCCTCGGTCATGATAGCCACCCCATCCCGTCCCATCCCGTCGTCGCCCGTCCCGTCGCGGTCATGTACTCACGACACACGATGGCCGGGTAGAAGAAACCTGTCGCTGGCTGAACGCTCGGACACATCCGGATTCGGCCCGCGCCGGCACAGGGAGAAGGTGATGGAGAACGGTGAGACCGGCGTCAGTCGGCCGCGACCTCTTCGGCGTCCTCGGCCTCGACGTCTTCGTGGTAGTACTCCTCGATGAGTTCCTCGTCGATGCGGTTGAGTTCGGGCTTGGGGAACATCGAGAGCAGTTCCCAGCCCAGGTCGAGCGTCTCGTCGATGTCCCGATTCGTACGGAAGCCCTGCTGGACGAACTCCTCCTCGAAGCGGTCCGCGAAGTCCAGATAGAGGTTGTCCCGCTCGGAGAGGGCCTCGCGGCCGACGATGTTGACGAGGTCGCGCAGGTCCTCACCCTCGGCGTACGCGGCGTACATCTGGTCGGAGACGTCGGCGTGGTCCTCACGGGTGAGGCCCTCGCCGATACCGTCGTCCATCAGTCGCGAGAGGCTGGGCAGCACGTCGATCGGGGGCTGGATACCCTGACTGTGGAGGTCACGGTCGACGTAGATCTGCCCCTCGGTGATGTAGCCGGTCAGGTCCGGGATGGGGTGGGTGTCGTCGTCGCCGGGCATCGTGAGGATGGGAATCTGCGTGACAGAGCCCTCGACACCCTCGAGGCGGCCGGCGCGCTCGTACAGCGTCGCGAGGTCGGTGTACATGTAGCCGGGGTAGCCACGGCGACCGGGCACCTCCTCACGGGCGGCGCCAATCTCGCGCAGCGCCTCACAGTAGTTGGTCATGTCCGTCAGGATGACGAGCACGTGATACCCCTTCTCGAAGGCGAGGTACTCGGCCGTCGTGAGGGCCAGCCGCGGCGTGACCGTCCGCTCGACGGCGGGGTCGTCCGCGAGGTTCATGAAGACGACCGACCGCTCCAGCGCACCGGTGCGCTCGAAGTCGTCCATGAACTCGTTGGCCTCCTCCTGGGTGATACCCATCGCGCCGAAGATGACGGCGAACTCCGAGTCGTCACCCTCCTCGACGTCCTCCGGGACGGTCGCCTGGCGGGCGACCTGCAGTGCGAGGTCGTTGTGGGGCAGCCCCGATGCCGAGAAGATGGGGAGCTTCTGTCCACGAACGAGGGTGTTCATGCCGTCGATGGCGGAGACGCCGGTCTGGATGAACTCCTCTGGGTACTCCCGGGCGGTCGGGTTGATGGCTGCACCGACGATCTCCCGGCGCTCCTCGGGTTCGATGGCCGGGCCGTCGTCGATGGGCTCACCGGAGCCACTCAGCACACGGCCGAGCAGGTCCTCCGTGAGCGGCATCTTCAGGGTCTCGCCCAGGAACCGCACCGAGGAGTTCTTGTCGATACCTGAGGTCCCCTCGAACACCTGGATGGCGACGAACTCGCTCGTCGACTCCAGCACCTGTCCGCGCCGGACCTCGCCGTTCGGTGTCTCGATCTCGACGATCTCGTCGTAACCGACGGGCTCGTCGACCTCGGCGAACACCAGCGGGCCGCTGATCTCCGTGATGGTCTGGTACTCTTTCTGCATCGTCAGTACTTCTCCTGCAGTTCGCTCTCGATCTGTTCCTCGACCTCGTCGATGAAGTCGTGGTAGTCCTCGGCGACGCCCATCCGGTTGAGCCGCGGGGCCGCGTCGATATCGATGATCTCCTCGACCGGGACGCCGGCGTCGAGCGCCTTGAACGCCTCGTCGTTGAACGTCTTGATGGCACCGAGCATCCGGAACGTCTTCTCCGGTTCGCAGTAGGTGTCGACGTCGTGGAAGGCGTTCTGCTGGAGGTAGGCCTCACGCAGGTAGCGTGCGACCTCCAGCGTCAGCTGCTGGTCCTCCGGCAGCGCGTCCTTCCCGACGAGCTGGACGATCTCCTGCAGTTCGTCCTCCTCGTCGAGCGTGTCGACGGCCCACTGTCGCCGGTCAGGCCAGTCCTCGTCGACGTTGTCCGTGAACCAGGGGTCGAGCTGGTCCTGGTACAGCGAGTAGGACTCGTTCCAGTTGATGGAGGGGAAGTGCCGACGCTCCGCGAGGTCGGCGTCCAGCGCCCAGAACGTCTTCACGATACGCAGGGTGTTCTGGGTAACCGGCTCGGAGAAGTCGCCGCCCGGCGGCGAGACCGCGCCGATGACCGAGATGGAACCCTCCGTCTCGTTCAGGTTCTGGAACTTGCCGGCGCGCTCGTAGAACTCGCTGAGGCGCGCGGCCAGGTACGCCGGGTAGCCCTCCTCGCCGGGCATCTCCTCCAGCCGGGAGGAGATCTCGCGCATGGCCTCGGCCCACCGCGAGGTGGAGTCGGCCATCAGCGCCACGTCGTACCCCATGTCGCGGTAGTACTCCGCGATGGTGATACCCGTGTACACGCAGGATTCCCGCGCCGCGACGGGCATGTTCGACGTGTTCGCGATGAGGCAGGTCCGGGACATGAGCGGGTTGCCCGTGATGGGGTCCTCCAGCTCGGGGAAGTCCTCGATGACCTCCGTCATCTCGTTGCCGCGCTCACCACAGCCAACGTAGACGACGATGTCCGCGTCGGCCCACTTCGCGAGCTGGTGCTGGGTGACCGTCTTCCCGGAGCCGAACGGCCCCGGAATCGCGGCCGTCCCACCCTTCGCGATGGGGAACAGGCCGTCGAGGATGCGCTGCCCCGAAACGAGGGGCGTCGTCGGCGTCTCCTTCTTCGCGGAGGGGCGGGGTTCTCGGACGGGCCACTCCTGGTGCATCGAGATCTCGGCGCCGGTGTCGAGTTCGACGACCGTCTCCTCGACGGTGTGCTCGCCGCCGTTGACCTCGACGACCTCGCCGGAGTTGTCCTCGTCACCGCGCTCGGGCGGGACCAGGACCTTGTGCTCGATCTGGACCGTCTCCTGGACGGTCCCGAGGATGTCGCCAGGCTCGACCTCGTCGCCGACCTCGACGGTCGGCTCGAAGGTCCATTCGGCCTCCAGGTCGATACCGGGCGCGTCGACGCCACGGTCGAGGAAGGCACCCATCTGCTCCTCGAGGACGTCGAGCGGACGCTGGACGCCGTCGTAGATGGAGTCCAGCATCCCCGGCCCGAGGTCCACCGTGAGCGGCTCGCCGGTGTTCTCGACCGGCTCGCCGGGGGCCACGGCGGAGGTCTCCTCGTACACCTGGATGGTGGTCCGATTGCCCTCAATCTCGATGACCTCACCCATCAGGCCCTCGTCGCCGACGTAGACGACGTCGTTCATCCGCGCGTCCAGGTCCGTCGCCACGACGACCGGGCCGCTTACACTGTCGATGACCCCGTCCGTATCCGGAGTCGTGTCTGTCGCTTGGCTCATGTGTTAGTCCTCCATCAGGTCGATGCCGATGGCGCGCTTGATCTGCTCGCGGAGCGCTCCGCCGCTGGAGTCCCCGCCGAGCGTCACGAGCACGGGCTCGACACTCGTTTCGACGTTGCGTCGGACGGTGCGCGAGAGGTGGTCGAGGTCGTCGTCGTGCATCACGACGATGCCGACGTCGTCGTCCTCGAACAGCTCCGTGACCGCCTCGTCGAGTCGGTCTTCCTTCTCCTCGTCCGGCACGTTCACGAAGCGCCGGACGCCCGCGAGCCGGAAACCCGTCGTGAAGTCGGGGCTCCCGACCACGCCGATCTCCTGGCTCATAGTACCACCAGTTCCTCGTTGATCTCCTCCTCGCTCAGTCCGGCCTCCCGACCGCGCGCGATGGCGCGGATGTTGTCGATCTCGCGCTCCTTCGCGAGCACGTAGCCGAGCACCGGGCAGACCGAGAGCGGGTAGCGGCTCGACAGCTGCTCCGAATATTCGAGCAGCGCCGCGTCGAGTGCGTTCTCGAACCCGATGAGGCTCTCGGCCCGTTCGAGGGCGTCGAGTGCCTCGTCGAGGTCGTCGCCGTACGGCGACTCCCGCACGCGGGCCGCGAGTTCGTCGGGATTCTTCGCCAGCTGGCGGAGGTCACCCTCGCCGAACAGGCGGCCCCCATCGATGAAGTAGTCCGCCGGGTCGATGTCCGCGCCGGAGTAGGCCAGCCGGAACGCGTTCCGCAGGTTCCGGAAGTCGATCTCCGCGCGCAGGAACTCGATGTACAGCTCCGTCGCGCGACCCGGCTCCTCCGGGAGGTCGTCGAGCAGGTGCCCGTAGAACGCGCGGTCGACGGCGTTCTCCAGCGGCACCAGCTCGCCGCTCTCCTCGTACACCTCGAGTGCCACCTCGAGCGGCCCGTGGAACATCGTCCCGCGGGTCTCCTCGACGGCCTCCTCCATCGAACCGGCGTCGAGCAGGCGTGTCAGCCGCTCCTCGCCGAACTCGCCGGCCCGGATGAAGTCGTCCTCGACCGACGCGCGGTCGGCATCCGAGTAGATGCCACGCAGCGTGGTCTTGACGTTCCAGGCGTCGAACTTCCGGAGGTAGCGGGCGACGTAATCGTACAGCTTCCCGTCCGCCCACCGGAGCAGGTCGTCGAAGTTGTTCGCCAGGTTCCGGTTGAGGGCGTACTCGATGAGGTCGACTCCGCTGTGGCGCGACCCCAGCGCGTTCATCTCCGTCTCGTACTCGGACTCCTCCATGAAGCGGGCGATCTCGCCCGTCCCCATCCGCGTCAGCTTGCGGTAGTCGTCCTCGTCGAACAGCCGAGCACGGCGGGACCGCACCCGCGCGGTGACGTACTCGTAGTTCGAGCCGCCCTGGGTTCGCGTACTCATCGCTCCTCGAACAGGCGCTCGGAGATGGCCCGGAGGTTGTCCTCCCAGACCTCGTCGAGCACCGAATCGAACGTATTGTTCACACGGACGCGCGAGCCCTCGCTCTCGACCACGACGCCACCGAGACAGTCGACCGGTTCGCCGGCCTCGAAGCCGTCGTAGTCGTCACAGATCGTCTCCAGCAGGTCGGCGTCGTCCGCACGACCCCTGACCCGGACGGTGTCGGCGTCCTCGAACTCGGGGGCGGCGGCCTCCAGCAGGGTCCGGGTGAGCCCCTCGCGGCGCTCGCCCTCCAGCCCGGCGACCTCCTCCTCGACGTCCTCGCGGACGTTCTGGAGCAGTTCGCGTCGGGCCTCGAGTCGCTCCTGCTTGGCCTCCAGCTTTGCGCTGGAGAGGGCCTGCTCGCGCTCCTGTTCGATGGTCCGCTCGACCTCCTGCTCGGCGTCGGCCTCGATCTCCTCGGCGTCGGCCTCTGCCTCGTCGACGATCTGCTCGGCTCGCTCCTCGCCCTCCGCGCGGATCTCCTCCGCGCGCGTGCGCGCTTCGTCTCGAATGTCCTCTACGACCGTATCAAGGCTCATGAATCGAAAAGTGGGGGGAGTTTATACGACGAAGATGACGACCAGCGCAAGGATCACGAGCGTCTCCGGCAGCACCGTGAGGATGAGCCCGCGACCGAACATGTCGTCGTCCTCCGCGATAGCGCCGACGGCGGCGGCACCGATACCGCGCTCGGCGTAGCCCGCACCGAACGCGGCCAGCCCGACGGCGAGGGCGGCTGCGGCTGTCGGCGGGATGGCCGGGGCAGGGTTGGTCTGCAGTACGAACGTGACAAGCGCCATGATGAGTTCCAGCATTGTTTTGAGGTTCCTCCGTGGGTAGTCGCTTCCGAACAGGCGGCTATCCGGACAGCCAGCCAATAAAACTTCTCAAACCCACCCGCGGTCTTGCGCACGGTAGCGTGCCTCACGGGCGAGAATCCACCCGTCACCGTGGGAACCGGGTCACGGAAGCCCTGTCGGGCGATTTCTGCGGTTCGACCGAGATAGCCGTAGAATGACGAGTTCCAGAGCCGTAGCTGCTGGATTCGGCACGGGGGCACGGAGTTCGAAGAATATCCGCCGGAGAACCGTGGAAGTCGAGACCGGGTCGTCAGTCGTCGCTGGCGAACCGGGTCTCGTAGCCGAACGGCTCGTACTCGTCGCCGCCGCCCTCGTAGAACTTCCCGAAGAACTCGACGTACTCGAGACGCACGGCCTGCAGGCCGGCGCTCGTCACGCCGAGCGCGAGCACCAGCAGGTGCCCGAGGACGAGGATGACGATGCCGCCCAGCGCGGCGCCGATACCGCCGTGGACGAGCCCGCCGAACATGACCTCCGTGACCTCGTGGCCGTGGTAGGTCCCCTGTTCGAGGTAGTACTGCGGCGAGTGGTCGATACCGAAGTGCCACGCCGGACCGCTCTCGGTCTCGGTGACCCAGACGCCGAAGAACAGGAGGTTGACGACGAACGCCATCCCCGCCTTCGCGAGCAGGACCGCGGCCAGTCGCGTGTACGAGAGGACGTTGACGAGGACGTTGAGGAACTCGACGCCCTCGATGGGCTCACCCGCGACGAGCAGGATGAGCCCGACGAAGAACACCCCGAGCCCGACGAGCCCGACCGTCGGACCGAAGCCGGTGAAGCCGAGCGGGAACGGCTGTCCGTTGAAGACGCTGTCGGCACCGTAGATGAGGTCCGGTGCGGAGCCGAACGCGCCGGCGAAGATCCACGTCCACAGGCCGAACATCATCATCAGCCACGAGCCGGACTCCAGCATGGCGTCCTTGAAGCCGTGGGACAGGTTCTCGTAGAAGTCGAAGATCCACCCGATGGTCAGGTGGAGGATGCCGGCCAGCAGGCTCAGGACGAGCCAGCCGAGCGCGTAGTCGCTGTACTCGGGAATGAGCCCCTTGTGGATGGGCGGGCTACCGCCCCAGACGATCTCCCCGAGCTGGTGCAGTCCGAAGAACTCGCCGTACAGCACGCCGAATATCGCGGTGAAGAAGCCCGCGAGGACGCCGACGCCACCCAGCGACCGGATGATATCCGAGTCGAACTGGGTCATGAGCGCACCACCGAGCAGCATGTACAGGATGCCGTACCCGAGGTCACCGATCATGAACCCGTAGAAGGCGGGGAACGTCAGGAACAGGATGACCGACGGGTCGAGCTCGCTGTACTTGGGGCGGTTGATGACCTCGACCAGCGCCTCGAACGGCTTCACCGGGCCGGGGTTGTCCTGGATGACCGGTGGAGTGGAGTGGCTCATCGCCACGTCCGCGCCCGCACCGTCGGTCGCCACGTCGGCCTCCGCAATGCGGCCCAGGTCGCGGCCACCGTCGGATGCGACCTCACCGCCATCGGCGGCCGCTGGTTCGCCGACGCCACCGGCGGCACCGCCCGCGACATCCTCGGAGTCGGTCGGATGCCCCTCCTCGTTGTAGTCGGCGACCTCCAGCAGGTCGACGTCGACGTGGTCGCCGACGGCCTCCTGCAGGCCCTCGGCCAGCTCGACGTACTCGTCGTACGGGAGCCAGCCCTCCGCGACGAAGGCGTTCTCCGTCGTCGCGAAGGAGAGCGGTGCCTCGGCCTTCTGGACCTGCACCGCGAGCTTCTCCTCGGCCGCCAGCAGGAAGCCGCCGACCTCCACGCGGAGGTCGTCGAGCTGGTCCTCGACGGTCTCGAGCTTGGATTGGAGTTCGCGGTGACGCTGTTCGAGCTGCTGGACGTACTGGTCGGGACTGACGCTCTCGCCGTCGTCACCGAGTTCCGGTACCTCGTACGCGGTGAACTGTGCGCCCACCAGCGCGTCGGAGATATCGACGGCGGGATAGGCGAACACCGCGAGCACGTCGTCCTCCTCGCTGGCGAACGTCTCGTGCTTGTCGACGCCGGCCTGGTCGACCATCGCCGACCGGACGGCCGCCTCGTCACCCTCCCCGACCGCGACGGAGAGGTTCTCGTAGCCGTCCAGCAGGTCGAGGTCGATACCGAGCTGGACGAAGGGACGCACGGCGTCGAGTTCCTCCGCGACGCTCCGGAGCTCCTCGGTCAGTTCGTCCCGGCGGTCGTCCAGTTCGTTTACCTGCTCGCGGACCTCCTCGATCTCGGCGTAGAGGTCGTCGGGCAGGACCGGCTGGCCCTCCGCGTCGGACTCGTCGACACCGAGGACGGACTCGAGCGAACGGACCGTCACCAGCGCCTCGGAGGCGCGGTCGGCGCCCTCGCTCGGGTTCCCCGGCTCGAAGCCCTCCCAGCCACCGTCGTACTCGGTGAGGTGGAGCAGGTTGAGGTCGTGGGCCGTCTCGACCACGTCGTCGAGAACTGCTTTGGATCCCGTTACCGAGACCCGGCCCATCTTCTCAGGTCTGAGCATCGACCGCCTCCTCGAACAGGTCCACCACGTGTTCGACCGCCTCCTCCTTCCGGTCACGAGCGCGAGCCTGCAGCTTCTCGCGGTCGGCCTCGCCCTCCGCGACGATGGCCTCGCGCTCCTCCTCGATCTCCCCGCGGGCGTCCGCGAGGCGTTCATCCTTCATATCCTGTGCCGCCTCGCGAGCCTCCTCGCGGATCTCCTCGGCCCGCGCCCGGGCCTCGTCGATGCGCTCCTCGCGGTCGGCCTCCGCCTCTTCGACGATCTCGTCGGCCTCACGCTCGGCCTCCTTGACTCGGTCGAGAACTTCCGGCCTGGCCATGTCTATCGGTGGGGACTTCGGAAAGGGCGTATTTGGTAGTTGCGAAACCGCGAGTCCGGGATGGACAGAGCTGGCTTTGCACCCCTCGCCCGCTACAGCAAGACTACCGCGACTACGGAGACATCTACGAAGCCCTCGCACGCTCGACTCGCGCGCCTCGCTGCGCTCCTCGGCGCCGCGCTCGCTCCGCTCGCGCGGAGCCTGCGGTGCTTACGTCGTCGTGCTTCGTCGGGCGTGCTCGCCCTTCGATTCCACCAGGAGCATGGATTGTTCCACGGGCGCTGTGGCCCTGCCCTTCCCCGGGTCGCGCTGGCTTGCGCGTCCGCGCTGCGCCACGCGCTCCCGGCCGGCTGGCGGTTGGTCGACAAGCCGGTTCCACGAAAAGGAAGCGCGCTCGCGCCACCCCCGTGGAGGCCGCGAGCGGAGCGAGCGTGCCGGAGCACCACAGCGCGAGCGCGGGGAGGTGTGGGGACCCCGCGGCCCGCTGGAACCACCACGCGCGAACGCTCGGTGAATCAGGCAACAGGGCGGGACTGAAAGGGGCCGCCCGGCTGGCCGGCGGAGCCGGCCAGCTAATAGATTGTCGGCGGAGCCGACAATCCGCCTCGACCCCGCCCGGACGAAGTAAGCACCGCAGGGTGAGCGGAGCGAACCCGAGGCGCGCAGCGAGGCCCGGCGGGTCGAGCGGGCGGGGGCTTTCTACACGGTCCGATTGTGGCTGTCGCAGGGAGAGCGGGCGGGAGCTTTCAACAGGACTCCGCCACCACTCTCACGGTCACAGCGGGAGCGGACGAGACATTTATCGCGAAAGGAGCATACATATTTCTAAAACTCAGATTGAAAATATTATACACAGAATACTGAGCCAACCTACAACTCTCGGTCCCAGTCGATCCACTCCTGCTCCCAGCCCTTCCGCCGTTCGGCCGCGCGCTGGGCGTGTTCGCGGTCCTCGCGCACCGTTCGATTCCGCTCGACCGTGGTGGCCTGCTCGCCCTCGACCAGCATCGGGGCGAACGCCGTCGTCCCGAGGCGCTCGGCCACCTCGCCGCCCGGGGCGTCCGGCGTGACGACCGAGAGGGTCTGCTCGCCGCCGCCCAGTGGGAGCACCAGCCGGCCGTCCGCAGCGAGTTGCCGAACGAGGTGGCGCGGCGGTTCGATGGCCGCCGCCTCGACCAGCACGCGGTCGTAGGGGGCGTACTCCGGGAGGCCGTCGGCGCCGTCGCGACAGTCGACGAGCACCTCGCCGTAGCCCGCCTCGGCCAGGTTCGAGCGGGCCTCGTACACCAGCCGGCGGTCGATGTCGACGGCGTGGACGTGGCGCGCGCCGGCGAGCTCCGCGCAGACGGCAGCCGTGTAGCCGACGCCGGCGCCGACGACGAGCACCTCGTCGCCCGACTCGGGCGCGAGCGCCTCCACCAGTCGGGCGGCCGTGGAGGGTGAGAGGACGCGCGTCCCGTGGCGTTCGAACGAGCGGTCGGCGTACGCGGCGCGCTCGTCGTCCAGGAACGCCTCGCGCGGCACCTCGCGCATCGCGACACTCACGGCCTCCGACCGGACGCACCGCTTGGCCTCGTGTTCGAGGCTGTCGACCATGTCGTCCCGGAGCACCGCGGGGTCCATACCCCGGAATTGGCGTGAGGAGTATTGAATCCCGCGGCCACCGCGACCCGGCGGCGTCGTGCGATTTCAGCGGTCGAGACGGTCGCTCGACGCCCGACGGGCGCGCTCGCCCGCCAGTCTCGCCTCGACCGCCGCGCGCTCGTACGGGGTGTTGACGTTCCGACGCCAGCCTCGCAACCGGACGGTCTCGACCCGTCCGCCGCGCGCGAGCCGCGCGATGGCGTCCGACAGCTCGACCTCGCCCGTGTCGCCCGACTCGATTGCGCGACACGCCTCGAATATCGCGGGCGTGAACACGAAGCAGCCCGTCTGAACGAGCCGCGAAGGCGGGGACTCGGGTTTCTCCACCACGTCGCGTACCTGACCCGCGCCGTCGGTCGTCACGACACCGACCTGGCGCGCAGCTGCCAGGGAAACGCGCTCGACCAGCAGCACGGCGTCGGCGTCCGTCTCGCACCGACGGGCCACCAGCCGCCGCACGTTCGCCGCGCCGCCCGGCTCGGCACCGAAGACGTTGTCCGCGTTCAGGTGGACGAACGACCCCTCGACGGCGGGCTCGGCACACGCCAGGGCGTCGGCCAGCCCACGCTGCTCGGGCTGCTCGACGTAGGTCAGCGGGAGTCCCTCGAAGGTATCACCGAACCGCTCGCGGATGCGCTCGCCGCGGTAGCCGACCACGACGACGGCCTCTTCGACCATGGGCCGGACGGCGTCGAACGCGTGCGCGAGGAGTGGGCGACCGGCGGCGGGGACGAGCGGCTTGGGCCGCCGGCCGGTGAGCGGACCCAGCCGCGTCCCACGACCGGCCGCGGGGATGACGGCCTGCACGGACGCTCGGAGGGCGCCCCGGGGCAAGCCAGTTTTGGGGCCGTACTCCGAACCCCGGACGTGACCGACACGGACGCCGACGGCAACGAGGCAGCGCGCACTCGACGGGCCTTCCGGATAGCCTACGACGGGACGGCCTACCGCGGATTCCAGCGCCAGCCACACGGCGATACCGTCGAGGACACGCTGCTGGACGCGTGCTGTCGGCTCGGCGTCCTCGACGCCGACCCGCGTCCGGCCGGCGACAGCCGCGAGACACCGCCGGGGTGGGCCGCCGCCGGACGGACGGACCGCGGCGTCTCCGCCGTCGCCCAGACCGTCGCGTTCGACGCGCCCGACTGGCTGACGCCGCGTGCATTCTGTGGCGAACTGCCCGACGACATCCGCGCGTGGGCGAGCGCCGACGCGCCCGCGGACTTCCACGCGACCCACGACGCACGCGAGCGCGAGTACGAGTACCACCTCCACGCCCCCGAGGCCGACGACGACGCGGTCGACCGAGCGTGCGAGCGGCTCTCCGGCGAGGCCGACCTGCACAACCTGAGCGCCGACCCGCGCGGCGATGGGACACGTCGGGACCTCTCGCTGTCGGCCGAGCGGGACGGCGCGTACCTCCGGGTCCGGGCGCGGGCGGACGGCTTCCCCCGCGAGTGCGTCCGCCGGGTTGCCGGCCTGCTGGCGGCCGTAGGCGCGGGCGAGCGCGACCTCGCGTTCGTGGACCACGTCCTCGACGACGAACCGCTGTCCGGGGCCGAGGGTATCGCGGCTGCGCCACCGGAGCCGCTGGTCCTCGTCCGTGTCGACTACCCGAGCCTCGACTTCGCCGTCGACCAGCGGGCCGCGGCGACCGCATGGGCCGTGTTCGAGCGCCGGCGTGTCGAGCGGACGACGGGTGCGCGGGTCGCCGCGCAGTTGCGCCGCGGCGCCTCGCGGGAGCCGTAGCCGTCGCGCTCCGGCCCGGCCGTCGAGTGTCGCTCAGTCCCAGCGTGCAGGCCAGATGCCGGCCGCGCGCATCCCCGGCTCGGCACCGGTATCCCGCAACTCGACCGCGATTTCGGCCGGGTCCCGGCGTGGCAGGTCCCGGCGCGTCAGCGCGTGCACGAGCAGCGCGGTCAGGACCGCGTGGCTCCGGAGGTCCCGGGCGTCCACCTTGTCCCGCGTGTCGGCGCGCGTGTGGGTGTACCCGCGGCCGCGCGAGCCCCCGCCGGGCCCCTCGCCGCCCGACGGCGGCTGGCTGTGGAGCTGGAGCGCCGGGACGCCCGCGCGGAGGAACGGCCAGTGGTCGCTGTACGGGTGCGGCGTCGGTTCGACGTGGAGGGGGGCCCCGGCGGTGTCGGTCACGTCGTGCGTGAGTGACTCGACCGCCGCCGAGCCGTGCGTGAACGCCCGCAGGTCGCGGGCGCGCCCGGCCCCGTCGACATTGCAGACCGCGTGGACGTGCTCGACATCGAGTCGGTCGGCCAGCGCCTCGCTCCCGAGCAGGCCCGTCTCCTCGCAGCCGACCGCCGCGACGGTAATCCCTCGTTCGAGGCCGGGACCCGGCGCATCGGAGTCATCGGCGACCGCCGCGAGCAGGCGCGCGGCCGTCACGGCCACGGTGAGCCCGGCACCGTTGTCGAGGGCTCCCTCCGCGATGTCGTGTGCGTCGAGGTGGGCGACCAGGACCACGCGCTCGTCCGTGTCCGGGCCGAGGTGAGTCACGACGTTGCGGCTCTCGGCCCGCTCGGTGGCGGCTTCGACGGCGAGACGGGCGGTGACCGACGGCGAGTCGTCGTCACCATCCGCGTAGTCCGCCAACCAGGCGCCCGTCTCCCGGGAGACGCCGACGCCCGGAACTGCACCCGACCCCCCGAATCGGAGCGACCCCGTCGGTGGTAACTGGCCGGGGACGTGGTTGACGAACAGGAACGCCTCGGCGCCGGCGTCGACGGCGTGGCCGTACGTCTCCATGCGGTGGACGAAGCGTTTCGACTCGGGGCTGTCCGTCCGTGCGACCGCGATGGCACCGTCGAGGGACGCGTCCGCGACCTCGGCCTCGGTCCCGTAGCCGACGTCCACCAGCGGCGCAGCGACCGTACCGGCGGGCGAGTACGGGAGCGCGACAGCCTCGAAAGAGCGCTCGACGGGCCCGTCAGGGCGGTCGACGGCGACGGTCAGGTCGGTCGTGCCACGGGTCCATCGCTCGATGGGGAACGACTGGAGCGTGGGGGCGCCGGGGAGTGCCTCGCGGGCGAGGTCGGCCGCACGGCGCTCCCCGGCCGACCCGCCGAGCCGGTCGGGAATCTCGGCGATACGTGTGAGGAACTGCCACGGGAACGGGTCGGCGAACGCCCGCCCCGCCAGCGTACGGCCGAGCGGGTCCGGGTCGGCGTGCTGGTCGAACATGATGGCGACGACGGCGGGACGGGCCATATGTTCGGGGCCCGACCGACGAAGCGCGCACCGGGGCCAGATTTCCAGCAAACGTCGCCGCTTGATGTCGAATGACAGATATAAATCAGGAAGAGCGGCGACTAGTGGGCGAAGAAAGAAAAAACCGCAATCGGCCGCGAGTTGCGACGGAATCAGTCGTCGTCGTTCGAGGTCAGCGGGTCCGACTCCTCCTCGGTGAAGCCGGCGGACTCCTCCATCCGCTTCTTGGCCTCGGGGTCGAACTGCGCCTCGATGTCCTGGAACCGCGAGACGAACGAGAGCTCGTGGTGGCTCTCGGTCTCGTGGCCGAGGTAGCGGTCCTCGAGGTCCCACTGCGCTTCCTCGTCGTTCTCCGAGATGTTCTTCATGTCCTCGTAGACCGCGTGCGCACCGCTGTGCAGGGCGTAGAGGGTGATGAAGATGTACTGGTAGCCGAGGTCACCCAGCTCCTGGAACGTGAGCGGGTCCTCCTCCTCGGACCACGCGAACGAGCTGGAGTAGTTGAACGCCAGCTTCAGGTCCGGGTGGGTCTCGTGGATGGTCTCGGCGTACTCGACAGCGTCGTCGCGAGACGGGTCCGGCATCTCGGGCCAGACCAGGTCGACGCCGGCGTCGGCGTACATCCGGCCGCGCTCGAGGTGCTCCTCCCAGTCACCGTTGGCCGAGCCGTAGGCGTCGGTACGGGCGATGATGATGGTGTCCTCGTCCTGCTTGGCGTCGACGGCAGCCTCGAATCGGGCCTTCGCCTCGTCACGCGGGACGATCTTCTTGCCAGCGATGTGGCCACAGCGCTTCGGGGTCGTCTGGTCCTCGATGTGGACGGCGGCGACGCCGGCCTTCTCGTACTCGCGGACCGCGCGGCGGACGTTGTGGATGCCACCGTAGCCGGTGTCACAGTCGGCGACGACCGGCAGGTTCGTGGACTCGACGATGCGCTTTGCGTTCTCGACCATCTCGGTCATCGTGACCATCTCGAGGTCCGGGAAGCCGAACTGGCCCAGGACCGTCGAGTAGCCCGACATGTACGCGGCGTCGAGCCCGGCCATCTCGGCCAGGCGCGCGTCGAGCGCGTGGTAGAGACCGGGCGCGAACGTGAAGTCCTGCTCCTCGAACTTCTGGCGCAGCTCGCGCGCAGCCTTGTTGTCGACCTCTCGAACGATAGATTCCGTGTTCTGGACGCGGCTCGCAACCTCGTCCTTGCCGTCGTTGTCGTGTGCCATTGGTTGTCTGAGCGGGCGCGAAGGCCCGTACTCTGTCCGACCGTGAAACGAGGGCGGATAAAACCCTTATGAATTATAATGGTAATATCGTCTAAGGAGTTACGCGGCGCTAGGTTCGACTAACGAATATAAGGGAGTGACATCCTCTAGCGAACGAAGCCGAGGGGTGGTATCGACCGACCCGACCGCCACAGGCCACAAGGATTTTCTATGCATTTCGCCTCAGTGTTCCGCAGTGAGTAGCGAGTCGACCGGCGCGACGGCTGGGGTCGACATCCCCGAACGACCATCGGTCGACATCGCGGACCTGAACATCGCGGTCGCACACTGGCGCGTCCGGGGAATCGGCGGCGCCGTCCGCGTCGCCGGGGCGATCGCCGAGACGCTCGGTGCGGACTGTATCTACACGGTCGACCCCCCGACCGAGACCGCCGGCCCGTCGGATATCCCGTTCCACGACGTGCTGGAGGACCTCTCGCTGACACCCCTCCGGCGCGCCCAGGCAGGAATCGACCGCGTCTTCGAGTACGGCATCTGGGAGGACGTCGACTGGCGCGAGTACGGTGACATCGATGTCCTCGTGACCTCCGGGGCGACCCCCCGGGCCGTCGTGACGCCCGACGACACCCTCCACATCAACTACTGTCACTCCCCGCCCCGCTGGTTCTACGACCTCTACCACGAGCGCAAGGGGTCGGCTCTGGGGCTGCTCGGCCGACCACTCCTGCGCTATCTCCGGACGCGTGATGCGGCGGTCGACCGCCGCGTCGACCACTATCTCGCCAACAGCCCGGTCATCGCGCGCCGACTCTGGAAGTACTACGACCGCGAATCTGAGGTGCTCTACCCACCGGTTCCGCTGGAACGGTACCGGACAGACGGCGGGGCACCGGTGGCGCGGGAGCGTGGTGGTCACCCCGGCGACACCGACCCCTCGGCCGGGACGGACAGCAGCTACTACCTCCATCTCGGCCGGCTGGACGACGAGAAGGGTGTCGAGGCCGTCGTGGAGGCGTTCGCCGGCACCGACCGCCGACTCCTGCTCGCGGGGCCAGAGGGTGACGTGGCCGCGCGCGTCCGCGAGCGGGTCAGTTCGCTCCCGAACGTCGACTACCGGGGCTTCGTCAGCGAGGACGAGAAGCGCGCGCTCCTCTCGAACTGTCGCGCGGTCGTGTTCAACGGCCACCGGGAGGACTTCGGCATCGTTCCCGTCGAGGCGAACGCCTCGGACAAGGCGTGTCTCGTCAACGAGACGGGCTTCCCCGGGATGCACGTCGACGAGGGCGAGAACGGCTACACCCACGACGGCACGCCCGCGGGCATCCGGACCGCACTCGCACGCTTCGAGCGTGACGGACTCGCCGACGGCGACGCCCGCGCGGCGGTCGAAGAGTTCTCCCGCGAGACCTTCGAGACACGCCTCCGCGAACTGGTCACCGGGCATTACGCCGACTTCCAGGCGCGTTTCTGATGCGCTGGGTCGCCCCCGGCCCGACGGAGGGGCGCTGATGCACGTCGGCGTGCTCCAGGCGTACTTCGCCCGCCCGGAGCCCGGCGGCGGCGAGCGCCACACGGAACACCTCACTCGCGCGCTCGGTGCGCGCGGTCACGACGTGACCGTCTTCACCGACGAGCCGCGCGAGCGCCGCGACGGCATCGACGACATCGACGTGCGGATGTACCCATCGCCGCGCGGCGTGAAGGCCAACCCCGTCACGGAACTGGGGCTGGCCCGCGCCGCCCGCGCCGACGCCGAGGCCTGCGACGCCCTCCTCCTGACCGACGAGAGCGCCGCCCTCGGAGTCGAGTTCGACGTGCCGACGGCGATGGTCTTCCACCTCGTCTGGCACGGCTGGCTCGCCCGCGCTGGCGCGCGGGGTGTCCTCGGCAAGCCCCAGGCGCTGGCCTACGCGGCGCTGGAGCGCCGCATCGCCCGCCGCACGGACCGCGTGGTCGCCATCTCCGGCAACGTCCGCGAGGACATCGCACGTGTCGGCCGGCTCGGGGGACCGGACCCGGCTGCGGACGGCCGGCTCGTCGACATCCCGAACGGCGTCGACACCGAGCGGTTCCACCCCGGCGCGGGTGACGCCGAATCCGACGGCGAGGGGCCCGTCCGCGTCCACTTCCAGGGTCGGCTCGTCGAGCAGAAGCGACCGGAACGGCTGGTGGACGCCGTCGCGCAGTCGGACGGCGACTGGCGGCTCACGGTCGGCGGCGACGGCCCGCTGCGCGAGGAACTGGAGCGGCGCGTCCGGCGCACCGGCGTCGGCGACCGCGTGGCGTTCCTCGGCTACGTCCCCGATGCCAACCTCCCCGCGCGGTACGCCCGGAGCGACGTGTTCGTCCTGCCCTCCGCGTACGAGGGGATGCCACTGACGGTGCTGGAGGCGCTCGCGTCGGGGACACCCGTGGTGGCCTCGCCGCGCGCGGCGACGGACGTGGTCGACGACGCCGTGGGACGGGTGGTCGACCCGAAACCCGAGCGGCTGGCGGCAACCCTGGACGCGCTCGCGGCCGACCGCGGGACACTGGGTACGATGGGTGAGCGCGCTCGCGAGCGGGCGCTGGACTACGACTGGTCACGGGTCGCGGGCGAGTACGAGTCGCTATTCGGGGAATTATCCAGCAGATAACTCCATAACCTCAGATTCATCCCCACAATTTCGGCAACTGAACACAAACCTCCGAGTTACGCGAAATCGTCGTACGTCGGCCGCTCCGCGTCGCCGGGGAAGCTCTCGAACGGCGCCGTCGTCTCGTCGCCGCTGGCCATGTCCTTGACCGTCACGTTGCCGTCCTCCAGGTCGCGCTCGCCGACGACGACGACCGTCTCGGCGTTGATGGAGTCGGCATAGGAGAGCTGCGAGCCGAAGCCGCGGTCGTTGAGGTCCGTCTCGACGACGTGGCCGCGCTCGCGGAGGTCACGGGCCACGCGCAGGGCCTCGGGCCGCGTCTCGCCCACCGACAGCACGTAGTAGTCCGTGGTGACGGCCTCGTCGGGGTAGACGCCGGCGCGCTGGCAGAGGAGGTGGAGCGTGGCGTGTCCGGGCGCGACGCCGACAGCGGGCGTGGGCTGGCCGCCGAACGACTCGATGAGGTCGTCGTAGCGGCCGCCGCCGAAGACGGAGCGCGAGACCTCGCCCGTCGAGTCGAAGCACTCGAAGACGACGCCGGTGTAGTAGTCGAGGCCGCGGGCGGTCGCGAGCGACACGTCGCAGAACTCGCGGACGCCGAAGTCCTCGGCGGCGTCGAGGACAGCACGCAGGTTGTCGACGGCGGCGTTCACGTCCTCGTTGCCGGCCTCGGCCACGGCCTCGAGGTCGTCGCCGGCGACGAGGTCGTCGAACGATTCGGCGTCGGCCCGCTCCATCCCCGCCGCCGCGAGCAGGTCGAGGTACTCGTCGTAGTCGACCTTCGCACGCTTGTCGACCGCGCGGATGGCCGCGCGCGTGTCGACATCGGGCTCGAACGACTCCAGCAGGTTCCCGAGGATGTCGCGGTGCGAGACGCGGAACTCGAAGTCCTCGCCCGTGAGGCCGAGTTCGGTCAGCGAGTCCGCGGCGAACGCCAGTACCTCGGCGTCGGCCGTCGGCTCGTCGGTCCCGAAGATGTCGACGTTGGTCTGGTGGAACTCGCGGAAGCGGCCCTGCTGGACCGCCTCGTACCGCCAGAACGGGCGGGTCGAGACCCACTTGATGGGCTTGCTCAGCTCCTGCCCCTTGTCGACGACCATGCGCGCGACCGTCGGCGTGAGCTCGGGCGTGAGCGTGACGTGGCGCCCACCCCTGTCCTCGAAGGCGTACAGCTCGTCGACGATGTCGTCGCCGGATTTGTCGGCCCACATCTCGGCGGATTCGAGGCGGGGCGTGTCGATCTCACGGAAGCCGTAGCGACGCGCGACGTCCTCGACGGTGTCGACGACGGCGCGCCGGGCGGCCATCTCCGCGGGGAAGAAGTCGCGAAAGCCCTTCAGACGCTCGTACATGCCGCGCGGTTCGCCGGGCGCGGGTTGAAAGGTTACGGTCGGCGGGTGCGGAGTGCGTAGTGACCCCAATGCGAGGGGGATTCCCCCCGAATATCTTACCGAGTGTCGATGAATCTCGACCGAGGGTGTGGGGACGGGGCGGAGATTTTCACCAGTACACTTTTCATCGAGTACAGCTTACACTAGCTAAGCAGGTGTCCACGAATGCCGATTACTCGCGATGAGTTCGAGACGGCGGAGAGCACTGATAGAGAACGCTCTACTGCCGAAGCGGTCGTAGAGTTCCTCGTTGAGAACGAGGAGATGGCCTTCACACGTGGCGAGATCGCTGAGGCGATTGACAGGGACCCCAACACAGTCAGTACGAATCTCACACGGCTGAAGAGTCGGGGATTCGTCGAGCATCGCGGTCAGCACTGGGCCATCACGACAGACTCGGACCGGCTCGCCGAGCTTCTGGAGACGATGGAATCGATACCGGGAGAACCGTTCGAGGACGATGAGCCGTTCATCAAGGACGATACTGATGCGGAAGAGTGGGCGGACGCAGCAGCAGACTACGATGGAGAGCCATCGACCAATGAACTGGCAGGCCAGCATTCCGAGGGACGCGACGGCGGGAAGAGCGACACGTTCTCCCGGGTCTTCGATACCCATTCGTCGGACTCGCGGTTCAGAATGCTCCCGGATTCACCGAAACCGGCAATCGTTGAGATCGACACGGAGAGAGGGGAATCGGAACAGAATGGCCACTGATGTCAGCCGAGAGTCAGCAGCGAAATACACATTTGAGACTCGCAGGCTTGCCTGTCGATAGATGAGTTCGTGGGACACCCGAACATACCAGCGTGGAGATGTTGTCTGGAGTATCGACCCCTTCCGGTTGGCGGGAGAGGCGAGGTCGATCATCGACGCCGGTGATTCCACAGAGGTCGATGAGGGGGAGATAAAGACGCGTCCGTGCCTGATTCTCTCCGACAACAGTCATCCCTTCCACGGAACCCAGTATCTGGTCGTTGCGCTGACGACGACGGACCGACTGATCTCCCACCCACTCGAGGAGCGGTACTGGGCACGAGGGGGGACGCCTAAGCAGTCGTACGTCTCACCCTGGAGTGTGTATTCTCCACTCCATAGCCACTTCGTTCCTCCACCGGCTCAAGATGCCATCACCGACCCCTACATCGGCGCACTCCACGGTTGGTTCGTAGACAGGGTGGCCGAGGAAACCAGGCACTATCTCACGCCGTAGCGCACCCCACCAACCAGAAAGCAGGACCCTGGAGAGGAGCGGTCAGTACGACCGCTCGGCGACGACCGACCCCGAGTCGTCCCGGACGGTCACGGTGTCGCCGCCGTTGTTCCAGACGGCCCCATCACGGCCCCAGTAGACGTCGCTCGCGGTGTCGGAGCCGCTCCCGGTGTGGAGCGTCACCGTCTCGCCGGGCGCCAGCGTCACGTCGCCGAAGGTGTACGTCTTCCCGGCCTCGTCGCTGACGGTCCAGCCCGACAGCGAGAGGTCCGAGTCACCCGTGTTCTCCAGAGTCACGTACTCGTCGTCGAGGTTCTCGTTGTCGTTGCCCTCGGCGTCGGCGTGGATGGTGGTGACGGCGAGGCGGCCGTCGGTGGAGCCGCCATCGGCGGTCGCCGTCGCCGTGCCGGTCGGCGGCGACTCGGTAGCGCACTCCCAGAGGCCCGTGCCCTCGTTCTGTGCGGTCGATTCGGCGTCGTAGAACGCCTCACGCGCGGTGAACTGCGAGTCGTACACCCGGGCGTAGCCGCCCGAGACGAGGCCGTAGTTGACGTTCGAGCCGTCGTGGACGACGTACGAGAGGAGGCGGTCGTAGTAGCCACGGCGACCCTCGTTCGCGTCGAAGTAGAGCGTGACCTCCTCGCCGGTCAGCGTCTCCTTCACGTCGCTGCTGGCCTGCTCGCCCCAGCGCCCGAGACAGGAGCGCCCGGCCTCGGTCTCGGGAATTCCCTCGAACTCGTCGGGCGAGTTGTCGGTGTGGACCTCGGGCGTGTCGACCCCGAGCAGCCGGACGGTATCGGCGGTCCCGTTGTCGTACTCCACCTTCAGGGTGTCACCGTCGACAACCCGCGTGACGGTGACCGTGACGCTGCCAGTCGTGTCGGCACCGTGGAGGTCGGCCGGCCCGGCGCTTCCCCCGTTGCCCGCGCCATCGTCCGACGGGCCCGCGGGGCCCGTCGACGGCGAGGCGGCACAGCCGGCCGTCAGCAGCAGTATCGCGAGCAGGACCGTCACGAGCCGGGACCGTTCCATACCGGTCCCACGCGAGCCCACGGCAAAGCGGTGGCGGCCACGGCGAGGCCTCCGCGACCGTCGGCGGACGACCGAGGACCACCCGGGAGCAGGGCCCTGCCCGCCCGCGGTTCCACCCTCGGCGGGAGCCGCCGGCACCCCCGAGATTATGTGCGTGCCACACATACACACGGCCGATGAGCGACGAGACAGAAGTGCGGGACGTACTGCTGGCACACTCCGACCAGCAACCGGTCCGTAACGTCTTCCAGGCGGTCACCGACGACGGCGACGCGGACCTCGCGGACCACGTCGAGACGATGCGCGCGACCGACGGCGAGCTGGCGCTCGTCGCCCAGGACGGCGCGGCGGACGTCTACGCCCGCTGGTCCGGGAGCCGGTTCGAATTGCTCACGGTCTGGCCCCCGTGGACCGTCACCGGCTACGACACGACCGACCGCGCCGGGCTGGAGGACCGCCTCGACGGCCTCGTCGCCCTGCGGCCGATGGCCCACGACGAGACCCCCTTTGCCTCCCCCGAGACGCTGACCAGCCTGCGTGGGCTGGTCTGGCCCTGACGGGGCCGACGCGACCGGAGCCCCGCGGCGTACGTCGATTGCTCCACGGTACCGCGCCACACCCCGTCGGGAAGCCTTTTGCCGGGGCGGCTGTTACCTGTTCCCGTATGCCAGCCGACCGGGCCCTCCTCGACCGTGCCATCGAGCACGGTGAGGAGGAGGGCGGCAGCGTCGAGTTCAAGGAACGGCTCACCCGGGCCGTCCACCTGACGGACGGCCGCCTCGAATCCCTCGCCGCGCAGTTGCGCCACCGCGTCCTCTCGGGCGACGGCGAGGCCACCTACGTCGTCGGCGTCACCGACGACGGCGGCATCGCGGGCATCAGCCCCGACGCCTTCTCCGAGTCGATGGACGTGCTGAGCCTGCTGGCCGAGGAAGCCGGCGCCCACATCGACGACGTGCAGACGTGGGGCGTCGGAAAAGATGGGGTCGATCCGTCGGCGAGTCGCGGCATCGTCGGCGTCGCCACCATCCGCGAGGGCGCCGTCCTCGATACGGATGACGAGCACATCGTCGTCGGGACGGCAGGCCACGTCGACCACGGGAAGTCGACACTGGTCGGTTCGCTCGTCACGGGCGAACCCGACGACGGCGAGGGGGGGACCCGGAGCTTCCTCGACGTCCAGCCCCACGAGATGGAGCGCGGGCTCTCGGCGGACCTCTCGTACGGCGTCTACGGTTTCGACGACGAGGACGGCCCCGTCCGAATGGACAACCCGCACCGCAAATCCGACCGCGCCGGCGTCGTCGAGGAGGCCGACCGGCTCGTCAGCTTCGTCGACACGGTGGGCCACGAACCCTGGCTCCGCACCACCATCCGCGGCCTGGTGGGGCAGAAACTCGACTACGGCCTGCTCGTCGTCGCGGCCGACGACGGCCCCACGAAGACGACCCGCGAGCACCTCGGCATCCTCCTCGCCACCGAGCTGCCGACCATCGTCGCCATCACGAAGGCCGACATGGTGAGTGAGGAGCGCCTCGCCGAGGTCGAGCGCGAGGTCGAGCGGCTCCTTCGTGGCGCCGACCGGACGCCCCTCTCGGTCGCCCGGCACGGCGTCGAGGCCGCCATCGAGGAGATCTCCGAGACGGTCGTCCCCGTCGTCACGACGAGCGCCGTGACGATGGAGGGGATGCAGGTGCTCGACGAGCTGTTCCACCGGCTCCCGAAGACCGAGAGCGGCGCCGCCGCCGAGCCGTTCCAGATGTACATCGACCGGAGCTACAACGTCAAGGGCGTCGGCGCGGTCGCGTCGGGCACCATCCGTTCGGGGACCGTCTCCGCGGGCGACGAGTTGCTGCTCGGCCCCATGCAGGACGGCTCCTTCCGTGAGGTGGAGGTCCGCTCCATCGAGATGCACTACCACCGCGTCGACGAGGCCAGCGCGGGCCGCATCGTCGGCATCGCGCTCAAGAACGTCCGCGAGGCGGATATCGAGCGTGGGATGGTGCTCCTGCCGCGCTCGGCCGACCCGGAACCGGTCCGCGAGTTCGAGGCCGAGGTCATGGTGCTCAACCATCCCACACGCATCGACGAGGGGTACGAACCCGTCGTCCATCTGGAGACAGTGAGCGAGGCCGCCGCCATCTACCCCGAGGGCGGCCAGTTGCTCCCCGGAGACACGGGCCGTGCGCGCCTCCGGTTCAAGTTCCACCCCTACCTCGTCGAGGAGGGCCAGCGCTTCGTCTTCCGCGAGGGACAGTCGAAGGGCGTCGGCACCGTCACCGACATCCACCCGGAAGAGTAGCGCCCGCTCGGACGGGCGAGGGACCGGCGCGTCCCCACGGCAACCGTCTTGTCGTTCCCGTGCCTACCCGCGGGTGTGTCTCGTCGCGGTCCCCGTCCCCCGTCGGAGGATACCCTGGCGATGCGGCGCTCGTCGACCTCGTTCGACCCGGGGGCCGGCCTCCGGCTCCTGATGGCCGTCGTCGGCGTCGTCGTGCTGGTGCTGTACGCCGCCGCGGCGTTCGTCGTCTACCGGGGGCTGCTCTACCTCTGGGCGCGACGTCCGGACCCCGTGACGACGGTCGCGGTCGTGCTCGGCCTCGCACTCGCGTTCGGCTACGCCAGCTACCGGGGCGGCCTGGTGTCGCTCCGGCGTGAGCTCGAACCCACGGAGATTCCGCGGCCCCGTGCCCCGGAGCTCTACGACCGCGTCGGCGCGATGGCCGAGGAGATGGGTATCGCCCCACCCACGCTGGCCGTCGGGCAGCTGGGGACGCCGAACGCGCTGGCGCTCGGCGGACCCCGCGACGGCCTCCTCGTCATCGACCCGTCCCTGTTCCGGCTGCTCGATGGCCCCCAGCTGGAGACCATCCTCGCACACGAACTGGCACACCTCGAGAACCGGGACGGGCTGGTGAAGACGCTCGGAAGCAGCGTCGTCCGTACCGTGACCGGGCTCGTGACGCTGGCGCTGCTCCCGGTCATCATCCTCACGGTCGGCGTCGCCCGCGCGGTCGCCTATCTCCGCGGTGACTCCCCCCGCGAGATCACCGAGGCCGCCACGGCGGCACACGCGTACGCGACCGCGGGTGCGGTCGTCGTCCTGTTCGTCTTCACGCTCGCGCTCCGGGCCTACTCCCGGCGGCGGGAGCTTGCGGCCGACGACCGTGCCGTCGAGGTGACCGGCCGGCCAATGGCGCTCGCCAGCGCGCTCGCCCGCATCGACCGCGCGGCGCGCCCGCCCAGCGGCCTTCTCTCGGACCTCGTAATCCACGGTGACGAGGAGGGGACGCTCACGCGCCTGCTGGCGACCCACCCGAAGATGGAGGAGCGCATCGAGCGACTCGTCGGCCGGCAGGAACGCGAGGCGACGGTCTCGGGTGAGGCCCGCGCTCGTGGAGGGCAGGGCGTCCGCATCGACGTGAAGTAACGCTCCGGCGAGGATGGCGCCCCCGGTTCGGTGGGGAGAGGGGACGTAGTTGGAGGGAAGTGTAGTCGATATCTCCCTGGAAGAAACCACCTCGGAAGCCCCTGACCGCTCGACCGGCCGGGCCTCGCTGCGCTCCTCACGTCGCTCCCTTCGGTCGCTCGTTGCGGTGCTTGCGTCGGCCGGGCCGGGTCGAGGCGGCCAGCCCCTTCCATTCCCACCCGAGGTTGTTCGTTCCACGGGGCGCACACACCGAGCTAACATGGTGTGGACGCGACCTCGGAAAACCACACCGGGCGGGACTGAAAGGGGCCGCGGGCTGAGCGGTCCCCCGGCGAAGTAAGGACCGCAGGGCTCCTCTGGAGCCCGAGGACCGCAGCGAGCCGCGGGGGTGAGCGCCCACGGCGCGAACCAGGGAAGTCGCAGCCAGAGCGGGACTCCGTCCCGCAGGCAGTCGGCGCGTAGCGCCGACGACCGCGCAGCCCGAAGGGCGAGCAGGAACGTCTTCCCGTGCCCTCAGCCCGTGGGGGCTTTCAACAGGAGGTCGTCGGCGCTGTTATCCACTCCCCAGGTCAGTAACCACGAACGACCAGCCTACCGACAGGCAAGCGGCACCCGGGCTTTATCGCCCCGGGCGCCCGACCGCCGACCATGCCGAAGGACATCGTCCACACCGACGAGGCGCCCGAGGCGGTTGGCGCGTACAGCCAGGCGACGACGAACGGCGACCTCGTGTTCACAGCCGGGCAGATTCCCCTCACGCCCGGTGGGGAGCTGCTCGACGACGCACCGGTCAGCGAGCAGACCGAGCAGGCACTGGACAACCTCGTCGCCGTGCTCGAGGAGGCCGACGCCGGCGTCTCGGACGTGTTGAAGACGACGGTCTTCCTCGCGGACATCGACGACTTCGAGGCGATGAACGAGACGTACGCCACCTACTTCCGCGAGGAGCCGCCGGCGCGGTCGGCCGTGCAGGCCGGCGCACTCCCGAAGGGTGTCGCCGTCGAGATCGAGGCCGTCGCGGTCGTCGAATGAGGCCCCGGCGGAAGTCGGCGCTCCTGTGGGGTGCCGTCGGCGCGCTCGCCTTCCTCGCGGGCGTACAGGCGCTCCAGCTGCTGACGAGCGCGACGGTGACGCTCCAGGTCGCGCTGGGCGTCGCAGCGCTCGTCGGCGTCGGCGCCGGCGGTACGGCCTACTGGCTGGAACGACGGGTCGGACCCGCGTTCGAGGTCCCGGAAACCGACGGAACGGAGTCGACCGGGAAGAAGGAACAACCTTAAGCGGCACAACGGGTTAGCCTCGTTCGAGCCGGGATGGCCGAGTGGTAAGGCGCACGCCTGGAAAGCGTGTTCCCTCTGGGATCCAGGGTTCAAATCCCTGTCCCGGCGCTTCTCTGATTACTACCCCCTCTAGACAGATATGCAGGATACTATTCTTTTCTGAGCAGGTATCTGCGATAGCTCGTACGTCCGGGTAGCGTCGCACCTATACAGTCACCCCCCGACGGGTGAGGTATGACACGTCGGGCGAACTACGCGCTGGTGAACTTCATGGAGCTGCTCGGCGAGGACGCGGACGACCTCGATACGCCGTGGGCCGAGTTCGTCGGCGACCGGACCGAGGCACACGCGTTCGAGATCCCCGCGGACGACCCGACGGAGGGGTTCGTCCAGCTCCAGGCCTACGACGTGAGCGAGTTCGGCCACGAGATCGTCGTGAACGGCGAGCCGCTCTCCGGGTTCGATATCCCCCCGGCGCCGGGCTGGCAGTGCTGGATGGACTCCATCACCGGCACCGACCTCGTCGGCGGGGAGAACACGCTCCGGATCCGGCGCGACGCGGCCACCGACGACGCGTTCGTCATCGGGACCGCGACGGTCCACTGGAAAGAGCCGGTCGAGTAGCCGACCAGCACGGCCCGCGACGACACATATAAACCCCGGCAACAAGTTCCGTCTCTCGGCGCGTATCGTTGGGAGCCATTCACACGGCGTTCGGCGCCGCTCGGCTGTCATCGGCTGGTTTGCGGTCGAGAATGTCGGCAGGGCCAGCGACGCATTCGGGCCCGCGAACGCCACTTTTATATAGAACTGCTCGCAATCTTTCGCTGACTATGAGCCAACAGCGAATGCAGGGCCAGCCGATGATCATCCTGGGGGAGGACTCCCAGCGGATGAAGGACAAGGACGCCCAGAGCCACAACATCGAGGCGGCTCGCGCGGTCGCCGAATCCGTACGGACCACCCTCGGCCCGAAGGGGATGGACAAGATGCTCGTCTCCTCGATGGGTGACGTCACCATCACGAACGACGGCGTCACCATCCTGCAGGAGA